>NZ_JBICXT010000008.1:108000-314905 GCF_043200415.1 Streptomyces sp. NPDC048419
GCGCCACTCTTCCGGGGCGGGGCCGGCGGTCTGCCCCCCCCCCTGCGGCTCGCGGCCGCACCCCGGGGCGAGCGCCGGGCGATTGCCCCTGTCCGCCAAGGAGCCGAAGAGCGCTGCCGCTAGCTCCCAGGAACCGTGTCCTCGAAGGTGGTGCCCGCGGAGCGGTACGCGTTGATCTTGGCCGTCACCTGGTCCGGGGTCAGGACCTGGTCCTTGACGTGCAGGACGTAGTCGATCTGTTCGTCGTAGGAACGGGCCGTGGTGCTGGTCTGGCCCGCGAGGTCGATCAGCCACTGGTTGAAGTTGATCGACATGGGCCGCTCGGGCAGGTAGGCGGCGTCGTGGGTGCCGAAGAGCCGGCCGTCGATGTAGTACTTGATGGTGCTGTTGTCGATGGTCAGCAGCAGGTCGTGCCAGCCGGCGTAACTCTGCCGGGACTCGGTGTGCTGGTTGACCGCCTGCCACGGGTCCGGGTTGTAGGTCTCCCAGGACGTCGTGTAGAGGATGTTCGACGGCTCGCCCCAGCCGCCGTTGGGCAGGTACTCGAAGTCGTACTCCGAGTAGTCGTCGGCCATCGGGGCCGTGAGGTCGTTGATGGTGAAGAACGTCTGGACGAGGTGGTCGCCGTCGGGCCCGGAGACCGGCGCGTCGGAGAAGTTGACCCGGGCGGCGTAGGTGCCGTTCTTGAACTTCATCGCCTTGGACACCACTTCGGTCTGCTTGGTGCTCTCCGCAGTGCCGGCGGTCGAAGTGCGCAGGTTCATCACGGAGTTGCCGCCTGTACCCGCGAACGTGACGTTCTCCGGCGACCAGGTGGCGCCGGGTACGCCCGGGCCGCCCGAGTTGGAGCGGACGTTCCAGCCGTTCGCCGAGATCCTGGGGTCGCCGGAGCTCGTGTAGTTGAAGTCGTCGAACAGACTCTGTCCGCCGGCCGGGGGGTGGGTCGGCGGGTCGGTCGGCGGGTCCGTCGGGTCGTTGCCCTCGGGCGCCACGCCCCACACGGTGCTGCCCGCCACCTGGGCGGTGACCTTCGACCAGTCCGCGTACGACGTCTGGGAGGCCCCGAAGGAGAAGTCGTCGCTCTGCTTGAGCGGCTGCCAGTCGGAGCGGTAGAACCGCAGTTGCATGTCTCCGGTGTCGGCGCCAGGGGCGAGCGTGCCCGCCCCCGAGGTGAAGCCGATGTCCAGGTAGCGGTCGGCGGTGGCGGTGGGGTTGGCCAGCGTGCCGAAGGTACCGGTGATGTTGGCGCAGCCCTTGACCGCCCACGAGCAGGCGAAGCGGTAACCGGCGCTGCCCGAGTCGGACTTGAAGTAGTAGCGCACCTTCACGCTGGACAGCTGCACACTTGCGGCGCCGGTGTTCCTGACCTTGATCCAGGGCTCGGCCTGGTCCGCCGTGGCACCGGTGGCACTGGTGCGGTACTGGACGGTCACGGGTTCACCGGCCGCCCCGGCCGTGCCGGTCAGGGCGGCGAGACCGCCCGTGGCGGTGGTCATCGCTACGGCGGCTGCTGCGGCGACGCGCCATCTGCTGGGCGTGGTGTGGGGGTTCATCCTGTTCCTTCCGGAGGGGTCGGACTGTCGGGGTGCGGTGCCGCTCAGGGGTGGCGGCCGACCTTGAGGGCGTCGAGGCGCACGGTGTGCCCTCGCAGGCGGGCGGCGAAGTCGGTCCACATGCTCGGACCGCTCCAGCTGCCGTCGGCCAGCGCGCACAGACGGGGATAGGTGAGGTACTCGATGCGGTCGGGCGTGGCCGCGTACTCGGTCCACAACTGGGCCTGGGTGCCCAGGACATGGGCGGCGGCCTCCGGGGAGGCGCCTGCGGGCACCAGTTCGTAGCCATGGACGTCCCGCAGGCCTACGACGCCTCCCGGTTGACCCGCCGGTTCGTCGCCGGCGTCACTCTGCGCGTAGTCGAAGTAGGTCGCGCGGTGATACGAGTTGATCACCGCGTGGCCACGGTCGGCCGCGGCGAGGGCATGAGCGGGCTCGCGCCAAGCCATCACCGTGAATCCGTCCGGCAGTTCGGTGCCGGTCTCGGCCCAGCCGACGGGCTGCCGGCCGTTGCGGATCAGGAAGGCGCCGACCTGGCCGAGGAACCATCGGTGCAGCTGTGCGGTGCTGCTCAGCCCGGTCTCCTTCAGACGGGCCACGGCGGCCGGGCTCCGGGTCCATTCGGTCAGGGGGCACTCGTCCCCGCCGAGGTGGATGTAGGGCGAGGGGAAGACGTCCATGACGTCTTCCAGCACGGTGCGGCAGAAGTCGAACACCTCGTCGTGGAGCCCGAGGATGGTGTCGCACACGCCCCATCTGGTCCAGACGTCGAGGGCCCGCTCGGGGTGGTTGCCCAGGTGCGGGTAGGCGGCCAGGGCGGCCCGCGTGTGGCCGGGCATCTCGATCTCGGGCAGGACCGTGATGCCCCGCGCGGCGGCGTAACTCACCAGTCGGGCAAGGTCTGTTCGAGTGTAGGAGCCACCGTGCGGTACTCCGTCGTAGCGATCCCCGCTCGGGCCGATCATCGACTGGCGGCGGTGGCCGCCGATCTCGGTGAGCTTGGGCAGGGCGGCGACGGGCATGCGCCACCCCTGGTCGTCCGTCAGGTGCAGATGGAAGACATTGATCTTGTGCAGCGCAAGGAGGTCGACGTAGCGCAGCAGGTACCGCAGGGGCTGGAAGTGGCGGGCCACGTCGAGCATGGCTCCACGCCAGGGCCGGTGCGGAACGTCGGTGATCTCCGCGCAGGGCAGCGACCAGCCCACGCCCCGCCGTGGTGTCGTCGACAAGGCTTCTGCGGGCAGGAGTTGGCGAATTGTCTGCACGCCGCGCAGCAACCCGGTGACCTCCCGGGCGCGCAGCAGGACGGAGTCGCGGCCGATCGTCAGCCCGTATCCCTCGCTGCCCAGTCCGGTCAGGTCGCAGTCGACGGCGAGGACGAAGGCGCCGTCGGCGGCGGACTTCAGCGGCAGTCCGGTGGCGGGCGCCAGGGTGGTGCGCAGCAGATCGGCCGCCGGTTCGGCGCCCTTGCCGACGCGTAGGCAGGTGTCCGCGGTGAAGGTGAAGTGGCCTGATTTGAAGCGGGACTTGGTGGGCCTGGGCACAAGGGTGTGGTGCTGCGGGGGTGTGAACACAGCTGTCTCCGAGGGTCGCGTGCGTGAGCGGGCGCGGGAGGGTCAGCCCTTGACGGCGCCGGCGGCGAAGCCGGAGGTCACATGGCGCTGGAGGAGCAGGAACACGACGAGCGCGGGGAGCGCGAAGAGGGTGGAGGCGGCCATGGTCGCGCCCCAGTCCGTGCCGAAGACGTTCTGGAAGGAGGACAGCCAGACCGGCAGCGTGCGGCTGTCCTGGTGCTTGATGATCAGGAAGTTGGCGTAGGCGAACTCGTTCCAGGCGGTGACGTAGCCGAACAGGGAGGTGGCCATGAGGCCCGGGGCGAGCAGCGGGAAGGTGATGTGGCGGAAGGCGCGCATACGGGTGCAGCCGTCGACCTGTGCCGCTTCCTCCAACTCCGGTGGTATGGCGGCGATGAAGCCGCGCAGCACCACGATGGTGAACGGCAGGGTCATCATGAAGTAGACCAGCGTCAGGGTGGGCAGCCGGTCGAGCATGCCGGTGTCGCGGGAGATGATGTACACGGGGATGATCAGCGCCTCCCACGGCGCCATCTGGGCGACGAAGACCAGCAGCATGAACTGGCGCCTGCCGCGCCAGCGCATCCTGGCCACGGCGAAGGACGCGCCGAGCGCCACGATCAGGGCGAGCAGGACGGCACTTGCGGTCACGAGGATGCTGTTGCGCCAGAACAGGGCGAATCCGTCGGCGTCGACAGCGGTCCGGAAGTGCTCCAACGTCCAGGTGTGCGGCAGGAATCGGGGAGTGTCGGACTGGATGTCCCGGTTGGGTTTGAACGCGGTGGTGACCATCCAGTAGACGGGAAAGAGGCAGAGCGCGATCGTCACGGTGGCGGCCGCGTGCAGGGGGACGCGGCGCAGGCGGAGTCGTAGCGTGCTCACAGGGCCTCGCCCTCCTGGCGGAACATCTGGCGGAAGTAGAGGACGAGGACGCCGGCCATCATCAGGACGGTGACCATGGAGGCCGCGGAGCCGAGGTCGTAGCGCTGGCTGGACAAGGCGGTCTGGACGGCGTAGACGGGCAGGATGGTGGTGGCGTCCCCGGGACCGCCGTTGGTCATCACCCAGATCTGCACGAACGCCTTGAAGGTCCAGATGACTTCGAGCGAGAAGACGAGCATGAAGATCGGCCGGATCATGGGAAAGGTGATGGCGCGGAAGATACGGCCGCCCGAGGCGCCGTCGATGCGCGCCGACTCGTACAGCTCGGCGGGGACGGTGGTCAGGGCCGAGTACAGGGTGATGGCCGCGAAGGGCACCGACTGCCAGACGATCAGCAGGACCAGGATCGTGAAGGCGGCCGGGCCGTGCGCGAACCAAGGGTAGCGGTCGAACGAGGTGAAACCCAGCTGCTTCAGCGACCAGTTGACGATGCCGAACTCAGAGTGGAACAGCCACTGGAAGACCGTGGTGGCGGCGATGACCGGCATGGCCCAGGCCAGGACGAGTGCGCTGAGCAGGGTCGTTCGCCAGATGCGGCCGAGCCGTTCGATGAGCAGGGCGACCAGGGTGGCGAGCAGCATGATGAGGACGACGTTGACCGCCATGAACAGGAAGGTGCGGCGCACGACCTGCCAGAAGCGCTCGTCGGTCAGCAGCGTCTCGTAGTTGCGCAGTCCCACGAACCGGGCGTGGCCGAGGATGAGTTGACGCAGCTGGAAGTCCTGCAGCGAGATCAGGACGGCGCGGGCCAGGGGATATGCGAGCAGGTAGAGCATGCCCAGGACCGTGGGGGCCGCCAGCAGATAGGGCCATGCTCCCGCGCCGTGCCGCTGTCGCACGCTCGTGTGCTCGGGCCGGGCGGGGTGCGGCGAAGGCCGGCGAAGCCGGGTTCGGGCGGGCTCCGCGGTGTGTTCCCGGGTGACCGACACGCCGTCGTCTCCTCTCGGTGTGCGAAGGGATGCCGGCGCCACGGAGGTGTGGCGCCGGCCGTCACGGCTCAGGAGCTGCCCTTCATGGCGGCGGTGATCGCCGACGACGCCTTGGCCGCCTCCGTCTGCGGGTCGGCGCCCGTGAGCACCGCGGTCATGTAGTCCTTGATGGGGTTCTTCGCCTCGACGGCGGCCCAGCCGGGGGTGTTGGGGGTCGCCCGGCCGACGGCTGCGCCCGCGGCCATGGCGGAGGCTCCCGGGTCGTCGGCGACCGCGCCGGCCAGCGTCGTCTTGTTCGGTACGTAGCTCATGGCGGCGGCGAGCCTGCGCTGCCAGGGGTCGCCGGTGAGGTCCTTGACGAACGTGAACGCGGCGTCCTGCTTGCCGGACGCGGCCGGGATGACGAGGTCGGAGCCGCCGATGAACACCGAGCCGGGACGCGCGGCGGTCTTGCCCGGGATGGGGAAGAAGCCCAGCTTGTCCTTGAGTTCGGGGTTGTTCTGGGTGACGACGCTCGCTCCGCCGGGTGAGGAGATGATCTGTGCCACCTGCCCCTTGGCCATGACCTCGGCCTGCGGCGGCTGCGCCTCGTCGGAGTCCTTGGGGCCCTTGCCGAGGGCCTGGAGCTTCTTGTAGAAGTCCATGCCGCGCAGCGCCTGCGGGGTGTCGAGCGCTCCCTTCCAGGTGCCGCCGGACTTGGTGGCGAGGTCGCCGCCCTCGTCCCAGATGAACCCCGCCAGCGCGTACCACATCTGGCCCGGCAGGTAGATGCCCTGCGTGCCGGAGGAGTTGAGCTTCTTCGTGGCCGCGATCCACTGGTCACGGGTCTTGATGGCGGCCGCGTCGACGCCGGCCTTCTTGAACAGGTCGGTGGGTAGATCACGACGCGGTTGGCCGCGTAGTAGGGGATGCCGTACTGCTTGCCGTCGTAGGCGCCCGGCTCGGCCAGGCCCTTCAGCCAGTTGCTGCCGCCGAGTTCACCGACCTTGCCGCTGAGGTCGAGCAGACCGCCGCCCTGGGCGAACTGGGCGACCTGGGTGTTGCCCGTCTCGATGACGTCCGGGGCGTCGTTGCTGGCGAGCGCGGCGGTCACCTTCTCCCCGATGCCGTCCCACTCCTGGATCTGCACCTTCACCTTGATCTGCGGATGGGCCGCCTCGAAACCCGTGACGAACTCCTTCTGGAACTGCGCGGAGACGCTGTCACGCATGAGCCATACGTCGATCGTCGTCGTGCCGCCGGCGGAGTCGCCGGACGATCCGTCACTGCCGCTGCAGCCGCTGAGGCCTCCAGCGATCACCAGCGCGGACACACCTGCAAGCATGCGGAGCTTCACAGTTCACCCCTGAGAGGAGAGCACCAAATGAACTGACCAGTGAGACAACTGGACAGGTGACCTGTCGATGGTCGATGAAGGTGGCATAGACCAATAGAGGCGTCAACCCCCGGCGCCTGCACCACTTTTGGCGACTGATCACCACCGGACCGCCGCACGGGGGACGGAACGCCAGCCACCCTGCACTTGACCAGTAGCGGTCAGTGGTAAAGGCTGTGAGGACTGGTCAGGTAAAGTTCATGTACGGCGGGGCGGGAGCGGGCACCATGAAAGCCGGCGATTCGGGAGCGGTCCTCAAGCGGGAGCGCGTACGGGACCACATCCTTCAGCTCATCGAGTCGCGGCACCCCGGCGACGCCATCCCCTCCGAGCGGACCCTCTGCGCCGATCTGCACGTCTCCCGGCCGACCCTGCGGGCGGCGGTCGACGAACTCGTCGCGGCGGGGCTCCTCGTGCGCGAACACGGCCGCGGCATGTTCGTCGCGCCCGAGAAGATCACGCAGGAACTCGTCTCCGACTCCCACGGCATGGCCCTGCCGCAGGCGTCCGGCACCTGGTCGAGCCGTCTGCTGGAGTTCACCACCATCGCGGCCGGCGCCCGGGTGGGCCGCAAGCTGAGCCTCTCCCCGGCCGCCGACATCGTCTACGCGGCTCGCCTGCGCCTCGTCGACGGCGTCCCGATGGCCATCGAACACCTGCACATCCGGGCGGACTTGGTGCCCGCGCTCACCGCGCAGGAGCTGGAGGCGGGCGACCTGTACGAGCACCTGCGCGAGCGGCATCGGGTCCAGGTCAGCGACGCGGTGCAGACGATCGAACCGACCGTCGTCAGCCAGGCCGAGGCCAGGCTCCTCGAGGTGCCCCACCTCTCCCCCGCCCTGCTCTTCGAGCGCCTCACCAACGACGCGGACGGCCGGCCCGTGGAGTACGTCCACTCCGTCTACCGAGGCGACCGCTACCGCATCGTCTCCCGCCTCACCCTGACCTCGGCGTCCGCCGACGGGGCATCCGGTGCCGCGGGCGTCGTCCCTGGGATGGCGCCGGGGACGGTCACCCAGTGGGAGGCGACACCCCGGTGACGACCGCGTTCGCCGGCACGCGCGGCACCCGGGCCGCCGTTCACTGATCTCGGCGTCCGCCCGGAAGCCCGTCGATCATCAGGCCGAGGGTGAAGTCGAAGCGGTCGTGGGTGGTGCCGGCGGTGAGCTCGGCGGCGTAGCGCTTGGTGTGCGGGAAGGTGTCGGGCAGCGCGGCGAACCGGCGCAGGAGCTCGTCGCGGCTGACGACCCAGTTGTCGTCGCCGCGGCTGAGCCGCCGGTTCACCAGGGAGACCTCGAGACTGTAGGCGTTGACGTAGAGCATCAGTGAGTCGATCGCCCAGGCGGCGACCTGCGGGGCGATGCCTCCGGCGAGCAGGATGGCGAGCATCCCCTCGCTGACGCGCAGCGTGTCCAGGTTGGACGGGGCGGCGGCGAAGGCTGCCCGGGAGATACCCGGGTAGCGCAGGTACTGGTCGCGGAGCTGTGTGCAGACGTCGATGATCTGCTCCCGCCAGTCGGCGGGGTCCGGATCGGGCAGCTCGATCTCGGCGCACAGACGGCCGATGAGCAACTCGTCGAGATCCTCCTTGTTGACGACGTGGGCGTAGAGCGACGACGGTCCCGTCTCAAGCGCGGTGGCCAGACGCCGCATCGTCAGGGCTTCGTGCCCCTCTGTCTCCACGATGCCGAACGCGGTGCCGATGATGGCCTCGACGGTGATCGGCTTCTTGCGCCCGCCGGACGGACCACGCCGGGCCGCGCCGGCGCCCGCGTCCGTGCCGAGCTGATGACGGGCTGCGCGCCGTTCCTGCGGAGTGGGTGACATACACGCAGTCTAGCGAATCTACGAACAGTGTTCCGCGCCACTCAGAACGCTGTTCGTCTTGTTCGGAACGCCGCTCTGCTGTAGAACAGTGTTCGTGTCTACTGACCAGCGCATATCTCAAGCGCCCACCATCAGCCCGCTGCCGTTGCGCACCGCATGGCTCGTCCTGGCCGTCGTGGTTCTGGCCGACATCATGGATCTGATCGACTCCAGCATCGCCAACCTCGCCGGCCCGTCCATCCGCGCCGACCTCGACGGAGGGCAGGTCACGGTGCAGTGGGTGCTGAGCGCCTACACCGCGGCCTTCGCGCTCGGCCTGGTCACCTCGGGGAGGCTCGGCGACCTGCTCGGCCGCCGGCGGCTCTTCCTGCTCGGCATGACCGGCTTCACCGCGGCCTCACTGGCCTGCGGTCTCGCCCCCGACGTGGTCTCCCTGATCGTCGCCCGCACCCTCCAGGGCCTGTGCGGGTCGGTCATGATCCCGCAGGGTCTGGCCCTGGTGAAGGTCGTGTTCCCGCCCCAGCACCTGCGCAGGGCGCTGACCCCGGTCGGTCCGCTGATGGGCCTGACCATGGTCGCCGGGCCCATCCTGGCCGGCTGGCTGCTGCACCTGAACCTGTTCGGCAGCCAGTGGCGCTCCATCTTCCTGATCAACGTCCCGTTCGGTGTGATCGCCCTCCTGCTCGGCCGGCGCGTCCTGCCCCGCCACGGCGGCGAGGACCGCACCGCCCGCCTCGACCTCACCGGCGTCGGCCTGCTCACCGCGGCCTCGGCACTGCTGATCATCCCGCTCATCCAGGGACGCGAACTGGGCTGGCCCGCCTGGACCTACGCCATGATGGCCGCCGCGGTCGTCCTGCTCGCCCTGTTCGTCGTGTCCCAACGACGCAGCGGGCACCCGGTGATCACTCCGACGCTGTTCCGCAAGCGCAGCTTCGTCGTCGGCCTGGTGATCGTGGCCGGGTTCTACGCGTCACTGAGCGCGTTCGTCCTCGTCATCAACCTGCTGCTGCAGCAGGGCATGCACTGGACTCCGCTGCACACCGGCCTCACGCTCATCCCCTGGGCCCTCGGCACCGCCGCCGCCGTCCTCCTCGCGGGCGCCGTGCTCGCCGAGAAGCTGGGACGCGCGAGCCTGCACCTGGGCCTGTCCATCGCCGTCGTCGGCCTGTTGGCCCTGTGGTGGTCCGTCGCCCACTGGGAGGCCGGCATCACGGTCTGGAAGCTGGCGCCCTCGCTGCTGCTCACCGGATTCGGTTCCGGCCTCGTGTTCGTCCCGCTCGTCGACTTCATCATCGGCGACGCGACCACCGAGGAGGTCGGCACCGGCGCGGGTCTGCTCAACGCGGTCCAGCAGTTCGCGGGCGCGATCGGCGTCGCCGCCCTCGGCACCGTCTTCTTCGCCCGGGTCGGACACCCGACGGCCCACTCCTGGTTCACCGCCGCGGAACTGGTCTTCGGCATCGCCGCCGCCCTGAACCTCCTGACCTTCCTGCTGGTGGGACTGCTGCCCAGGCATGCTCAGCGGGCACACGGCTAGCCGGACCGGCGGCCCGGTCGGTGTCGAGGTTGTCAGGGCCTGTGGCCGGGTTGGTGAGGGTGCTGGTGTCCTGGCGTACGTCCGGTGGCATCGGGGCATGGTGGGTGCATGTGGCGGCGAGGGCCGCTCGGCACCTAGGCCCGTGCAGGGCACTGGGAGTTGGGCCGGAGCCTGATGCGGCCCGTACGGGGATGGGGGCTCGATGCCGGAGATCGTCGCCTTGAGCGTCGGCGGGGACGGGGACCGGGCCGGAGCAGCCGATCTGGCTGCCTGGCTCGACGAAGAGGACGCACTGCGCGGGCAGGTCCGCAAAGAGGCCGGACCCGTCCCGGAAGGGGCGTTGGGCGGGGAGCTGCAGCAACTGCTGGTGAGTCTCGGCTCCGGCGGAGTGGCAACTGCCTTGGCCAGTGTGGTCATTGCGTGGCTGCGGCGGCGTACCGGAAGCGTGACGGTGCGCCTGTCACGGCCCGACGGGGGCAGCGTCGAGCTGCGTGCGGACCATGTCCGCGCCTGGGACGCCGAGCAACTGCGCGCGCAGGTCGAGCAGTTGGCCAAAGCGGCCTGGCCCGACCAGGACGGTCGGGGCGGGAACGACGACGGGGGCGTCGCATGACAGTGCCGAGCGCTGAGACCGCTGTCGGTGCTTTACGTCCGGTCGCGCTCGCGCGGCCCGGTTCACGTGTCCTGCTGGTCGGGACGTCTCGGCATCCCGAGGGTTCGCCGCTGCCTGACATCGACGCGGTCGAAGCGTCGTTGAAAGGGCTCGCCGCCGTCCTGCACCAGCAGGTGGGGGTGCCCGAGGCCCATGTGCGCGTCCTCCTGGACCCGCCGAGCCCGCTGGAGTTCGGAAACGCCGTCAGGCAGGCGGCCCAGGAGGCCGACGACGCCCTGTTGGTGCACTTCATCGGGCATGGCCTTGTGGGGAGCGACGACGGGCTGTGTCTGGCGACGGGCGCCACCGACGATCTGCTGGACGGCCTGTCGTGGAAGGCCCTGCGCTACCAGGCGTTCCGGGAGACGATTCGGGACAGCCGGGCACGCGCGGTCGCCGTGATGCTGGACTGCTGCTTCTCCGGCCGGGCCGAGCCCCCGCTCGGGCCGCCCGCACTGGATGCCGTCTTCGAGCAGAGCCTGGTGCGGGGAGGTTTCCTGCTCACGTCGACCGCGCGCGAGGAACTGGGGCTCGCGCGGCCCGGGTCGGTGCACACCGCCTTCACCGGCGCGCTGATCCGATTGCTGCGGGACGGCGATCCCACGGGGCCCCAGGAGCTGACGCTGGACCACGCCTATCGCCATCTGTCCCGAGTTCTGCCCGAAGAAGGCGCCCCGCGGCCACGGCGGCACAGCAGTGACCGGGCCGGCGACATGGTGATCGCCCACAACCCCGCATATCGTCTCCGTCCCGTGCCGGCCCCGGAGGAACTGTCCCCCACTGCTGCCGAGACGGCGACGGACGGGGAAGAAGTGCCGTGCCCCTTCCGGGGATTGGAATCGTTCGGCCCTGACGACGCCCGCTACTTCTTCGGCCGCGACGGGGTGATCGAGGACCTGGTCGCCCGTATCCGCGGTCGCGGGCTGATCGCCGTGGTCGGCGCCTCCGGCTGCGGCAAGACCTCCCTCCTGCGTGCCGGAGTCGTCCCGGCGCTCGAGGACCTCGGCGAAGGCTGGAGCGTGGCCTCCATGAAGCCCGGCGCCGACCCGGGGCGCGCTCTTGCCCGGTGCGCGGACGCGCTGTCGGGCAGTGATCGTGCCGTCCTGCTGGTGGACCAGTTCGAGGAGCTGTTCACCGCGGGTGCACCGGAGAGGGAACGGGAGCGCTTCGTCGGCGAGTTGACCGCCCTGGCCGGCGGCGGGACCACCGTGGTGATCGCGATCCGCGCCGACTTCTACGAGGCGTGCACCCGCTACCCGTCCCTGGTGAGGGCTCTGGAGACGCAGCAGGTCGTCGTCGGCCCCCTGGAACCGGAGAATCTGCGGGCGGTGATCGAACAGCCCGCGCGCGTCGCAGGACTGCGCCTGGAGGAGGGCCTGGCCGACACCCTGCTGCGCGAGGCCAGGGTGCGGCGGCTGGGTGTGCAGTCCGCCGTGCTGCCACTGCTGTCCCACGCCCTGCTGGCCACGTGGCAGCAGCGCAGCGGCAGCCTGCTCACGCTCGCCGGTTACCGCGCCACCGGCGGTGTGGACGACGCCATCTCCACCACCGCGGAGCAGGTCTACGCAGACATGTCGCCCGAGGACCGGGCACTGCTGCGCAACCTGCTGCTGCGCCTGGTGCACATCGGTGAGGGCGTGGAGGACACCCGGCGCAGGCTCTCCCTCGTCGACCTGGCCGGTCCCGAAGAACTGGACGCTCCCGCACGGGTGTTGGACGCGCTGGCCGCGGCCCGGCTGGTCACGGTGGACGAGGAGGGCGTGGAGATGGCGCATGAGGCGCTGCTCTACGCGTGGGCGCGTCTGCGCGCGTGGATCGACGAGGACCGCGCAGCTCTGCTGGCACTTCAGCAGTTGTCCGACGCGGCTCGTGTGTGGGAGCAGGCGGGACGCCAGGCCAGCGACCTCTACCGCGGTCACCGGCTGGAAGCAGCCGCCCACGCCGTGGGCGAACATGAACGCGGGGCACGCGCTCTCGGACCGGCCGCCCGCGCCTTCCTGGACGACGGCCTGCGGGAACAGCACGCGGCCCGCCGCAGAAGCCGGCGGGTGCGGATGTTCACCGCGGTCCTTGTCACCCGCGCCCTGGTGGCCTCCGTCCTGGGCCTGATCGCCGAACGGAAGTCCGCGTGGGAGGGACAGCGGGCCGCGCAGAAGGCCGCGGTCGTGCGCTCCACCGGTCTCGCCGCCGACGCGGAGGCGATCCGCACCACTGATCCTGGACTGGCCGCCCAACTCGCCGTCGCCGCCTATCACTCCTCCCCCACCCAGGACGCCGCCACCCAGCTCTACGCCTCGCTCAACACCCCGCTGGACGGCGTGCTCGCGAAGGGGAGTCCGGTGGTGCGCGTGGCCACCCAGCCCGACGGCCCCCTCGCCGCGGACAGTGACCGGGACAAGTCGCTGCGGATCTGGAATCTCGCCGACCCCTCGGCGCCCGTCCTCGAGTCCAAGATCCCCGCCGGCGGCGCGGCCGTCGCCATCGCGCCCGGCGGCAGGCTGCTCTCCGGATACTGTCCCACCGGCAAGGGGCTGTGCCTGTGGAACCTGGCGGATCCTCGCCATCCGCGCGCCGGGGCGAGGCTGCCGGCACCCCGGCGTCTGGCCGGACGGACGACCCAGATCTCCGCGATGGCCATCAGCCCTGACGGGAAGACCCTGGCGGCCGCGGCCGAACAGGGATTCACCCTGCTGTGGTCGATCGCCGATCCGGCCCACCCGCGTCTGCTGGCAGAGCTGCCCGACCCCGCCTCGGAAGACCTCATCGCGGGTGTCGCCTTCGCCCCAAGGGGTCATCTGCTCGCACAGACCAACCAGCGCGGCAAGACCCAGATCTGGAACGTGGCCGAACCGGCCACGCCGAAGAAGGTCACCACCATCTCCACCGGATATCAGAGTGTCGCCTTCAGCCCGGACGGCAAAATGATGGCGGCCGCCGGGGACACGAGCCTCGGGCTGTGGAGAATCGGCGACCCGGCCCACCCGAAGTCCATCAGCGTCTTCACCGGCGTCACCCCGGCAGACCTGGAGAGCGTGGCCTTCAGCCCGGACGGCAGCCGGCTCGCCTACGGCGGCATCGACACCGACGACCCCAAGAGCGCCCTGTGCCAGGTGAGCCTGGCCCCGTCGAACCTCAAGGACAGCGCGCAGCCGGACTGCACCTCCACCGGCTTCGACACCTTCACCGTCGCCTACACCGCGCACGCCGACATCCTCACCGGTGGGCGGGACGGCGCGGTCCGGCTGTGGCGCCGGCCCCTGGCGCAGGCGAGCGGTATGTCGATCACCGGCCGCGACGTATGGAGCATGGGCCCCGACGGCAGGACCTTCGCGGCGCCGCGCCTCGCGACGTCCGCCACGTCCGTAACGTCCACGTCCCCGTCAGCCATCGGTATCTGGAGAGCGCCGTCCGCCTCCGCCGAACCCGTCCTCCGGGGCACCGTCCCGCTTCCGGCCATGGCGCAGATGGTTCTGTTCCTCAATTCGAAGGTGCTGCTGACCGTCACGCACAACGGTGCGGTTCAGCTCTGGGACGTGCACGACATCCGGCATCCGGCCAAGGCAGCCTCCCTCGGCACCGTCGATTTCCCCACCACACCAAGCGGTCTGGGCGACTTCATCATCAACACCGGCGTCACCTCCGACCAGGCCGGAGACCTGGTCTCGGTGCAGAGCGGCGGCCGGCTCGTGCTCTGGCGCGTCAGGAGCGCCCGCGACGCCGGCAAAGCGGGATCGCTGCCGCTGGCCGACCCGAAGTCGGACATCGCCGGCTTCGTGGACCGGCACACCGCCTGCGTCCTCACCAAGAACGGGATCAGCTGGTGGAACATCAACGACCCCGACCACCCCGTCCACCGCGCGACCTCGGCCGTGCACGGCGCCAACCAGGGCAGCCTCACCGCCGCCTCGGGCGTTGCCGCCGGCACCACCGGGGTGAGCGACAGCGGAGCGACCCTCTCGCTCTTCGCCCTCGCCGACGGGCGCCCACGCAGCACGGTCTCCCTGCCCGGAGTCCTCGGTTCCTCTCTGGGAATCAGCGACGACGGCCATCTCGTCGCGGCCGCAGGTGCCGGCGACAACACCGTCACACTGTGGGACACCCGCGATCCGGCCCACCCTCACGCCCTCGGCACGAACAGCACGTTGACCGGCACGACCGGCATCGCCTTCGCCCCGAACGACAAGTTGATGGCGGACTGGAGCGACAACGACGACGCAAAGGTCCAGCTGTGGAGGACCGACCCGTCGTCCTCCCCCACGCTCCTGGCGGCCTTCGCACCGCCCGGCGACTCGACGATCCAGCTCACCGCCGCGTTCACGCCCTCCAGCGCCGTCCTCGCCGTCGCCGCCTCCAACTCCCTGACGCTCTACGACAGCAACCCGCTCAGGCTCGCCGACACCTTGTGCTCCTACGCCGGCCACCCGATCACGGCCTCCCAATGGAAGAAGTACGCACCGAGCGCTCCCTACCGGAACCCGTGCCCGGGCAAGGACTGAGCACCGAGTCCGCAGGCGTACGACCAGCGCGCGACAACTGCCCCGTCATACACGTTTCCCGGCGTCACGACCGCCGTGATCGTACGGCGAGAAGGGTGGACGGCTCCTGGCCCCGGTAGCCGGAGTCCGTGTTGATCACGATGACCAGGGTGGCCTTCTTCGAGGGGAGGTAGACGGTAACGGTCTCGTAGCCGGGGATGGAACCGGTGTGCCCGATCCAGCCGTCGGGTCTCGAAGTTGCCGAGGCCGTAGCTGGTGCCAGCGAAGCCGGTCGGCCGCGTCTTCAGGCGCTGGGCCGGGGTCCGCAGGCTGAACAGTTCGCCGGTGGCGACGATCTTCGCCCAGCGGCGCAAGTCGTTCAGGTTCGAGATCATCGCTCCGGCCGCCCAGGCCCAACTCGGGTGCCAGTCCGTGGCGTCGGCGACCGCGCGCTCAGCGTCTGGTCCGTGTAGCCGTGCGGAGGCGGCTCCGGGAACTCCGCACCGTGCGGGAGCAGCGTGTGCCTCAGCCGGGACGGCCGTAGCACCCGCGTGTCGATGAAGTCGGCGAACCGTTGACCGCTGACCGATACGCGCTCCCACGAGTCCGCTCGTTCGAAGCCAGGCGGTGGCGGTGGGTGTCAGTTGCCTCTCTCTCGGACGCGGGTGTCACATTCGTCGCCTCGGAACCTCTCTCACAGACGACATCCGCAGGAGAGGGGAACGCACGTGAAGCTCGTCGTATTCGGGGCGAACGGAGAGACCGGACGGCTGGTCACCGCGCAGGCGATCGCCGAAGGGCACACCGTCACCGCCGTCACACGCCGGCCGGAGGACTTCCCGCTGAGCGACCGTCGACTGCGGGTGACCGGCACGGACGTGCTCGACCCCGCCGCCGTCGAACGCTGTGTCACCGGGCAGGAAGCGGTGATCTCGACGCTCGGGGTCCCGTTCGGGCGGAACCCGGTGACCGTGTACTCGGAAGGCATCACCCACATCACGCAGGCCATGACGAAACACGGCGTCCGGCGGCTGGTCTGCGTGACCTCGACCGTGCTCTTCGGCGTACCGGCACCAGGCGAGACCCTCTTCTTCCGGAAGGTGCTCGAACCCTTCATCGCGCGCACGGTGGGACGCACCGTGTACGAAGACATGCGGCGGATGGAGCAGATCGTCAGGGACAGCGATCTCGCGTGGACGATCATCCGGCCCGCCGGCCTCTTCGACGCGGAGGCCGTCAGCGGATACCAGGTCGCCACCTCGCGCCTGCCCGGCCGGTTCACCTCCCGCGCCGACCTGGCAGACGCGCTGCTGCGCCAGGCGACCGACGCCCCGCACGTGCGCGCCGTGCTCGACGTCCGCACCTCGGAGGGCGTGCCGAGCATCCTCGACGTCATCCGGAAGGAGGCGTTCGGCAGCAGGAAGTGAATCGCAGGCACGCTTGGTAGAAGGCGACCGCCCTCCGTAGATCACCGCACAGACGCCCCGGCCGGCTTCCACCGTCGTCCAGCCGGGGCTTCGTGCGTGACTTGCGGCTGACGGGAGGTCAGCTGGTGGGCATCAGCACGCTGTCGATGACGTAGACGTTGGCGTTGGCGGTCTTCACGTTGCCGCAGACGACCTTGGCGGACCTGTTGACGGTGCAGGACTCGCCCGAGCCCGACGTGGTGCCGGATTCACCACGGCGTCCTAGACCGAGGCGAACACGTCCTCGTCGCCCAGAGCCACCCGGTCCACCAGCTGCTGCAGGCCCGGTTCCGTCGAGGGATTTCTGCCGGTGTGCACGGCTCCTTTCACGGGGGGTCCTCCGTGGTCGGGACATGTCCGGCCGTAGCCCGAAGCTGCGGCGCCCGCGGATTGCTACCACGGCGAAAAAATCGCGGGTCGAGCCGGAATCGGAGTCGCCGGCGGCCCGGAATGTGGCGAACTCGGTTTCCGCGACCGGTTACTTGGCCCCTGAAACCGAACCGCACCCGTGGCACGTCCTCACCAGCGACCACAGGATGCGGCGCCCGTCCGGGCAGCGCACCACACACTCAGGGGGAAGCCGAAATGCCGTTCCGTTCCGTCAGACCCGCACGTGCCGCCAAGCGCTCCGCCGCCGCCGTCACCGCCGCTCTCACCGTGGCCGCGCTCTGGGCCGCCGCCTCTCCCGCGTCGGCGGTGAAGGGGGGCGGTCCGGCCACGACCGCCGCCCGGCCGTACGCGATGCTGATCGAGCTCGACGGCAACCAGTTCTGCGGCGGCACCCTCGTCGCGCCCACCAAGGTGCTCACCGCCGGCCACTGCGTGGAGAACGCCGGCGACGTCTCCGCGCTGCGGGTCATCGGCGGTCGCACGAAGGTGGACAGCACCGGCGGCACCGTGCGGAAGGTCGCCTCCTACCGGCTGGACTCCCGCTACGGCATGCCCGGTTACGCCTACGACGCCGCCGTGCTCACCCTCGACCGGCCGATGCCCTACCGCACCATTCCGGTGGCCGGCCCGAAGGACGCGGCGCTGGTCGCCGACGGCCGCACGGCCACCGTGCTCGGCTGGGGCCGTACCGGACCCGGCGTCTCCGCCACCCGGCTCAAGCAGGCCAAGCTGGTCCTGTCCCCCGTGGCCGACTGCCGGCCCTACACCGACCCGGACACCGACCCCGCGGCGATGCTGTGCGGCATGCCGCGGCCGCGCACCACCGACAGCATCTGCCCCGGCGACTCCGGCGGTCCGCTGGTCAGCGGCGGCAAGGTCGTCGGCATCGTGTCGTCCGGCAACAAGTACTGCGACGAGCAGTTCCCGGTCTCGGTCTTCGTCCGGGCCGACTCGGTCGCAGCGGACCTGGGACTCCACACCTCCTGACCGAGTTCTAAGGTCTCGGCATGAGACGCACGGACATCACCCAGGACGACGGCACATGGACGGCGTTGTCCCTAGAGGTCGAGTCGCGCCGCCGGCCGGGGCTGTGCCTGTTCAGTACGGGGCGGCGGCTGCTGCTCGCACAGCAGTCGCTGCCCGTCCTCCTGGCCGCCGTCGAACAGGACTACTGCGGTGTGGAGTTCTGGCGCACGGACGCCTACCGCTCGGTCGTCCCGCCGTTGCGGACCGACACGGCTCGGGCTCTGGCCGGCAGTCCGGATCGCTGGGCACACCGCTTCGCGCGGCGTCTGCTCGACGCACCTGACAGCCCTCTGCACGACGGCCGTTGGCTGCTCTCACCGGACAGCCCACTCCTGCACTGGAACCACGGCCGCAGGCCACAGGCCGAGTACTGGGGCTCCATGCTCGTGGAAGGCCACCCGGACGGATACATCGACTGGTTCGTCCACTCCGGCTCCTGGGAGATCCTCCCGCTGCGCGCGATGCCCGACGCGGAGGACGGCCGGGTCAAGGCGTACCGCAAGCAGGCCCGTGACGGAACGCTCCCGCCCGTCCTGCTGTGGTGGGTCAGCGGCCTGGACTGCCATCTGATCCTCGACGGTCACGCGCGGCTCGCCGCCGCGATCGCCGAGTCGACCGCACCCCCGCTGCTGCATCTGCACCGCACAGCGCCGAGCGACGAGGTGACCGCGGGCACGGAGCAGGCGGTACGGCTCTACGAGGCCGAACTGGCACGCTTCGCCGAGCTCCGCACCGTACACGGCGGCCACGTCCCCGACGGCGCCGCGTTCGCGGGACCGGACCTCGCCCGCCGCCTCCAGGCACTGCACACGGAGCAACGGCCCACCTGGGCCTGGCCGTTGCTCGGAGGTGAACCCCAGTGGCGCCGCGTCGCACGCGAGGCGACCGCCAACCAGCGGTGGATCGCGGACGATTGAGCGACTGGATACCAGGGCCTGTTGAGACAGTCCCTAGCGCGAGGAGTGCTCCACCAGCGCCTGGGCGAACGCCTGGGCGGCCGGTGCCGTCCATCGTCTGCGGTGCCGGGCCAGGCGCACCGGGACGTCGGCGAATCCGGGGCCGTTCACCCGGACCAACTGCCCCTGGCGCAGGTGCTCCTGCACGGACGTGAGGGGCAGCAAGGCCAGTCCCAGTCCGGCGGAGACGCAGGAACGCGCCGCGTCCACGCTCCCGAACCGGGTCAGCCGGGGCCGGGCGCCGGGCACGGCGAGCAATCGCCGCTCCAGCTCATCGCTGTAGGAACAGCCCTGTTCCAGCAGGAAGAAGTCCTCCGCGACGAGTTCCGCCCAGTGCGCCGCGTGAGTTCGCTCGGCCAGCGGGTGGCGGGGAGCGCAGACGAGTGCGAGGGGCTCGCGGGCGATCGGCTCGGTCGTCACATCGGGGAAGTCGGCTTCCTCCTCCAGGAGCAGTGCCAGGTCGAGTCGTCCGGACCGCAGGCCCTCGACACATCCCGCCGTTCCGGTCGCGTAGAGACCGACGTCCACCTCGGGGTGACTGGTGCGCAGCGCTGCGATCACGGCCGGCAGCCGGCCGGAGCACAGCGACTCGGGAGCGCCTACGACCACCCGTCCCCCAGGAGCCCCGTCGCCGTCGGCCTTCAGTCGTGCCACTGCGTCGAGGACGTCCTCGGCCCTCTCCAGCAGCCGTCTGCCGGACTCGGTGAGCAGCGCCCCCGTCGGCAGGCGGTCGAAGAGCCGGGTGCCCAACTCCCGCTCCAGGGAACGGATATGGACGGTGACCGTGGACTGGGCCAGGTGCAGCTCGGCGGCAGCGGCCGTGAAGCTGCCGGTACGCGCGAGGGTCGCGAAGGTGTGCAGCAGGCGGGTGTCCACGAGTCCAGCCTATGCGATTCATCGATGGATCGGATCAGTATCCATCGTTGGACTGAATCGCAGGAGGGTGGCAGCGTGGAGCCATGACCACCGACGCGAGCGGAACAAGCCCCGTGAACCACCCCGAGCCGGTCCCGCAGACCCTGCGCTACTCGGCCTTCACCCGCGACCCGGCGGGCGGCAACCCGGCCGGAGTCGTGCTCGACGCCTCCCGGCTCGACGATGCCGCGATGCTCGCCGTCGCCGGCGAGGTCGGTTACTCGGAGACGGCCTTCGTCACCGGCGGGGACGAGGAGGCGCGCCGGTTCCAGGTGCGCTACTTCAGCCCGCTCGCCGAGGTGGCCTTCTGCGGGCACGCGACCGTAGCCCTCGCTGTCGCCCTCGCCGAACGGTTCGGCCCCGGCGAGCTCGTCCTCGACACGCCCGCCGGCGAGATCCCCGTGGCCACCAGGATGGACGACGAAGGCACGGTGCTGGCCACGCTCACGAGCGTGCCCACCCGTTCACGCCCTGCCTCGGACACCGAACTGGACGCGGCGCTCACGGCTTTGGGCTGGGCCCCCGGCGACCTGGACCCCGAACTCCCGTCGCACGTGGCGTTCGGCGGCAACGACCACCTGGTGCTGGCCGCCGCCTCCCGAGCCCGACTGGCGAAGCTGGACTACGACTTCGACGGCCTTGCCGAGGTGATGCGGCGGCACGGCTGGACCACCGTCCACCTGGTGTGGCGGGAGTCGCCGGAGCGTTTCCACGCCCGGGACCCGTTCCCCGTCGGCGGCGTCGTGGAGGATCCGGCGACCGGGGCGGCGGCCGCGGCCTTCGGCGGATACCTCCGCACGCTGGACCTCGTCACCTCCCCGGCCAGGATCACGATCCGCCAAGGGGAGGACATGGGCCGCCCGAGCGTCCTGCTGATCGACGTCGACCCGCAGGACGACCGCACGCGGGTCACGGGACGGGCCGTGCCGATCGGCGACGTGGAATCCTCCGTCGCCGACGTATGAGATGAGTCAGCGGTCGTACGCGAGCCGGGCCGTCCGAGGCACCTGGCCGAAGGCGCCGGCGTGGAACTCGGTGAAGGCCGTGGCGATCTCCTCCCCGCTGTTCATCACGAACGGGCCGCCCAGGGCGACGGGTTCGCGCAGGGGTGTGCCGCTGTAGACCATGACGCGGGGGGGCGCTCCGGGTCGACGGCCCCCAGTCGCAGCGTGGTTGTCGGCAACTGGGTCCAGGGCAAGTGGGTGGTCAGCAAGGGCAAGGCCTGATCCCCACCGGCGGTGGGCCCAGGTCGGTGCCGGGGGCTGCCGCCGACACGAGCTGTTTCAGTGGCCTCCGTGCCCCAGGACGCGGCGGGCCGCCTCGGCCTCCGCCGCCGGCGGCGACAGCTCGTCGAGGGTGTCGAGCTCGTCGTCCGACGCCAGCTCCTCCTCCCAGGCCGCCGCGAGGCGTTCCTGCTCCTCGTGCGATCTGGCACCGACGGTCTCCCGGTGCTCCGGGTCCAGGGCCGCCAGGAATCGTTCGACCGCGTCCGTCGGCATACGGTGCTCCTTGTCGCATGAAAGAGTGCCGCCCCGCGCCAGCATGGCTGAAGCTCGCGGGGCCGGCCACCCGGCACTATTCGGTGACTGTGTCGCCATGGCGGTGGGCCACCCTCCACTCGCCGTCCTCATGGCGGTACACCTGGGTGGCCCGCAACGTGTACGTACGCGGCTCTCCGTCGACCGAGACGGAGGTGTGCTCGAGGCCCGCCGTGTAGGCCATGTCTCCCGAGACGTCACACGCCTGGAGTTCGAACACGTACGAGGTGCAGTCGGAGAAGCCCTTGGCGAGATGGGTGAAGAGCTGGTCGAGTTGCTGCTGACCGTGGGCAGTGCGCCACGCCCCCAGGACGCTCACCGGCTCGTCGCGCGACCAGAGCGCCCGGCGCGGGGCCGCGTCGCCGTTGTGCAGCGCGACCTCCGCCTCGTACAGGGCGGTCCTGACCCACTCCAGGAAACCGTCGCGGTCGGTCATGCCTTCATCATGCGCCGGGCTCGCCGTTCGGCGCAGCGCAAGTGAGGATGCGCGGATACGCTGTCGGTGCTCGGCCCATCAGCTTGCACTCAGCCGGATTTCCAGCGCTCACGGCACAGGAGGAATCGTGGCCGGTCAATTCGAGGCGACTGCCGAGATCAACCGCCCCATCGAGGACGTCTTCGCGTTCCTCTCCGAGGGGACGAACGACCCCAAGTTCAGCCCGCGGGTCCAGGCCATCGCGAAGACCCCGGAGGGGCCGACGGCGGTCGGCACGGTCTTCACCAGCACGGTCAAGGACGCCGGCATGAAGACCGGCCGGCAGTTCCGGATCACCGAATTGGAGGCCCCTGGCAAAATCCGCTGGGCGGAGGTCTCCAAGAACGTCGTGACGGCGAACGAGGGCGGCTACGACCTCGAATCCACCGGCCCGGGCACGACCAAGGTGCGGATTTTCAATGTCCTCGAAGGCCACGGCATCGGAAAACTGCTGGTCGGCTTCGCGCTGAGTGCGGCACGCAAGGACGCGCCCGCGTTCGGGCAGCGGATCAAGGCGGCGGTGGAGGCTTCCTGAGGATCATTGGCGCGCCCGCCCGGTCGTGATCATGATGCAGACGAGGTGCAACAGCCCGTTCGGGCTGTTGCAGGCGTGAACGGCGCTCATCCGGGCAGCCGTGTCGTCACGCATCGGAAGCCCGCCTTCCGTGCGATGCGGACGACGGAAACCGCTGCAACACGAACGATCGAGCAAGGTGGCGTGCCTGGTGAGTGCGAGCCCCAAAAATCCTCGGGACGGCTCTCGTGGCGGGGAGCAGCTGCAAAAAGGCGTGGCGCACATGCCACGGCAGGTCCGCGAAGAGCTGACCCGCAGACTCCGGCGCAGCAAGCGCGCGCTGCGCAAGGAGGACGTCCAGATCGTCGAGCCGCCGCTGCTGCGGCGCGCCGTCGGCGCCTCCGCGCTCGGCAACTGCATGGAATGGTTCGACTTCGGCGTCTACAGCTACCTCGCCGCCACGATCGGCAAGGTCTTCTTCCCCGGAGCCTCCCCCGCCGCGCAGGTCATCTCCTCCTTCGCCACGTTCGCCGCCGCCTTCGTCGTACGCCCGCTGGGCGGATTGGTGTTCGGGCCGCTCGGTGACCGGCTCGGCCGGCAGAAGGTGCTCGCCACCACCATGATCATGATGGCGATCGGCACCTTCGAGATCGGCCTGATCCCCAGCTACTCGGCCATCGGCATCGCCGCGCCGATCCTGCTGCTGCTCGCCCGTATGGTCCAGGGCTTCTCCACCGGTGGGGAGTACGGCGGCGCCACCACCTTCGTGGCCGAGTACTCCCCCGACCGCCGCCGCGGCTTCCTCTCCAGCTGGCTGGACTTCGGTACGTTCGTCGGCTACGCGCTCGGCTCCGCCCTGGTCACCGTCCTGAACCTGGCGCTGAGCGACGACCAGATGCTCGCCTGGGGCTGGCGGATCCCCTTCCTGATCGCCGGGCCGCTGGGCGCCATCGGTCTGTACATGCGGCTGAAGCTGGAGGAGTCGCCCGCCTTCCAGCAGCAGCTCGACGAGCACGAGAAGAGCCTCGCGCAGTCGTCGGCCGGCAGCGAGCTCAAGACCATCGTGAAGAACCACTGGCCCGGCCTGCTCATCTGCATGGGGCTGGTGCTCCTGTACAACGTCACCAACTACATGGTCACCGGCTATCTGCCCACGTATCAGACCGAGACGCTGAACCGGTCCAGCTCCTCCGCCGACGTGCTGGTGCTCATCGGCATGGTGTGGATCGTGCTGCTGATCACCTTCATCGGCCGCCTCAGCGACCACATCGGCCGGCGTCCCGTCTACGCGGTCTCGGCGGCGGCGATGATCGTCCTGGCCATCCCGTCCTTCCAGCTCATCAAGATGCACGGGACCTGGCCGCCGGTCTTCGGCGTACTGATCCTGTCGACGCTGCTGGCCTTCTTCGCCGCGCCGAGCGCCGCCACGCTGCCCGCGCTCTTTCCCACGGCCGTGCGCTACGCCGCGATGGGCATCGGCTTCAACATCGCCGTGGCCGCTTTCGGCGGCACCACGCCGCTGGTCACAGCGGCGCTGGTCAGCGTCACGGGCGACGATCTGATGCCTGCGTACTACCTGATGCTGGCCGGTGTCATCGGGCTGATCACGGTGAAGTTCCTGCCGGAGAGCGCCCAGGTGCCTCTCCACGGTTCCCAGCCGATGGTGGGCTCCGCGGAGGAACAGCGGGACCTGCTCTCGACTTCCGAGGAGTTGTACCGCTCGACTCGGCAGAAGGTCTGAGTGCGCGGTCAGGCCGCGTGCTTCCGGCTCTCGGTCGACGCCGTCGTCCGCCCCCCGCGCACCTCGGACGCCTCGCCGGGGATCAGGCTCAGATGGCGGCGCTCGCCCGCGTGCGGGGGGACGGTGGGGGCTCCGCTCATCCAGTCCTCGACCCGGTCCATCAGAAGCAGGACCGCACCCAGCACGGGCAGTATCAAGACCGCTATGACGATCACTACGAATCATCCCCTTCGCGACGCCACTGACCACCGAGTGCCCGTTTCGTCTCGAAAAATGCCACCGGCGTCGCGTAGGGGTCGATGTCCTGTCGGCGGTCAGCCTTCCCGTCGGGCGGTGAAGGTGTACGTGCCCGGTGCCAGGTCCGGGATCGTCACGCGTCCGTCGACGATGCCGGCCTTGCCGGCGGTCGCATGCCGCCCGTCCCACAGCACGCGCCCGCGCGACCGCACCGTCAGGCGACGCCCGTCCCCCGGCAGGGCGACCGTCGCCCGCGTCCCCCTCGGAACGTCGACGTCGAGGTGGAAGGTGCTCCCCGAGTTCTGCCAGAACACGCGCAACGCGCCATGCGGGGTGGGCAGTTGGCCCTGAGCCCAGGCGATGTCTCCGGGGTTCGGCCGCACCTCCCACGTGGCGTAACCCGGTGACGTGGGCCTGGCGCCCAGGAGTTCGTGAGTCAGCGCCGGCAGGACTCCCGTGGACCAGCCGTGCGCCATGCTGGTGTAGGCGTCCTCGTAGAGAGATCCATCGGGGCCGATGCCTTCCCAGTTGGTGATGCCGGGGTCGTGGCTGTCCATCCAGCCGTAGGTGCGCCGGATCTGGTCGAGCGCGGAATCCGTGCGCCCGGCAGTGAAGCGGGCCACGATCTCGGGGTACGACGTGAAGGCGTACACGCGCTGGGAGGCGCCGCCGAAGATGGTGTCGTTGTCCATGAACGCGTTGCCGTACGGGCGTCGGGTCGTGGCGTCGAGATGGGCGAGGGCCGATCCCGACCGGCCGGCGTCCGCGATGCCCGCGGTGATGGCCAGGGCGTTCCCGTCCTGCGCATGCCGCACCGCACCGGAGGCCGAGTCGAGGTAGGCACCCGCCGCGACGTCCCACAGGTGCGTGTTGATCGCCGCCGTGACCGTCTCGGCCCGCTGCGACCAGCGCGCCGCATCCCCGCCGTGCCCCAGCAGGCGGGCGAGCCGAGCGGCGTCCTTGAGCGCCTGGACGTACAGGGCGTTGTAGTAGGTGATCCTTCCGGTCCGGCCCAGGAAGGCGTAATCGCCGTATCCGCCGGTGTTGTTGAGGCCCTTGCTGAGCAGACCGGCCTCGTCGGTGACGCTCGGGTACCAGGTGTCCAGCACCTTCAGCAGATTCGGGTAGTAGCGCGTCGCGTAGGTCCGGTCGCCGGTGTAGAGCACGTAGTCCCAGCTGCAGGTGACCCACCACAGCGGATAGTCGAACAACGGGAGCGTGTAGGAGGAGATGGAGGCCGGAGGTATCCAGCCGTCGGCGCGCTGGTGGTCGGCGAGGTCGGCGAGCACGTTGCGGGCGGCGGCCGCCGTGTCGTCGTGGGTGAGGTACAACGTCCTTGCGGATACGGCCAGATCACCGACGTAGGGGTCGCGGTCGCGCTTGGCGCCGTCGTGCAGGACGAGCTTGCCCTCCAGCGAGGCGGTCCAGGCGTTGCGCGGGTCCACGTCGTCCTGGCGGAAGGTGTCGGTGACGAGTTCGTTGGTGTAGGCGGCGCCGTACCAGTACCGGTTGAGGTCGTCGTCCGAGCAGAGGAACCAGCCACGGTAGGTGCCGGGCGTTCCCACGTAGGCGGTGAAGTCCAGGCTGACGGAGTCGATTTCGACCGTGCCCCAGGGCTGGGCCGCCGGGGCGTCGGAGGCCAGGGCGTCGAGGGTGACGCGCAGGTATCGGAAGCCGTGCAGGCCGTCGGCGTAGACCTTGCCGTCCGTCTGGAAGCCTTTGTGGTCGGTCCAGTCCGCGCCCTGGGCCGGGACGGCGAACTGGTCGGTTCCCTGGCCCGCGCCCCCGGACTGGTCGGAGCGCGTGAAGTCGGAGCGTTCGCTGAGGAATTGGCGTGTCTCGGAGAACGCCAGGCGCACGCCCGGCGAGTTGCCGGAGGCCGAGGTGAAGCGGATGCGCGGATACCCTACGACGACCTTGCCGAAGTCGACCGTGACGCTGGGCGGCGACACCGCTTCCACCGGCTCGGGCCATACCTCGTTGATGCGGGTGAACGCCCCGTGCGGGGTGTCCTGGACGGCGGTCACCGTGACGCGCACCTTGTTCGTCGACACCGGCGTCGGGAAGGGCACCGCTCGCTGGATGACATCGTTATCGGAGATCGTGGCGGCGGTCTTCCAGGCGTTGTCGGTCCATACGTCGACGGTGAAGGCGGTCGGCACTCCGTCGCTGTTGGAGACCACCGTGATCCCGGACATCTGCCGGGCCTCGGCCATGGTGACGGTCAGGACGTCCGGGAAGGCGGCGATCGTGTCGTCGTTCCAGAAGGTGTCGGGGTCGCTGTCGATGGCGTTGACGGCGTCGTAGGTGCGCGGACGCCCGTCGTTGCCGTTGTTGCCCGCGTGCGACGTGGACGCTTCGGCCGTGGTGCCTTGCGGCCAGCGCGGTGCGGGAGTCGGCTGCGGGCGGCGCAGCACCGTTCTCGCGCCGCCGGGCTTCAGCAGAGCCTCCGGGTCGCGTACGTCGCCGGTCGAGCCGAGCACGCGCTCGGGGCGCACGGTGCGGGATGCGGGGCCCTGGACGTAGCGCTGCCAGCCGGTGCCGATGCGCGGCGGCTCGGGTGTCGCGGCCGTCGCGGCGCCGGAGGTCGAGGCGGCGGCCACCGGGGCCATGCCCGCCGGTCCGACGGTCAGGGCCACTGCTCCGGCGCCGGCCGCGATGACCGTGCGGCGGCGGGGACCAGGCTGTGCGGCGCTTTGCGATGTGCTGTTCGATGTCATGGCATCCCGTCCCTCGATGGCGAGTTGAAACGTTTCAATACGCTGGGGCAGGGCGACGTTATCCCAAGAGCCGGACCCCGTACAGGTCCCGCGCACGCCTTGCGGCGCGCCCCTCACCCACGGTTTCGCCGTCCGGCCGGCCGGACGGCGACGTGTCGAGTCGCGTCCGGCCGACCGGAATCCTCGCGTCGATCAGCCGGTGTAGGCCGCGAAGATCTTCGCGAACTCGTAGGGAGACTGCGGGACGTTGGTGCACTGGTACAGCGCGCCGTTGCAGGCGTTGCGGTCCCGGGTCGCCTCCCAGAAGGCGAGTTCGCCCAGATGCTTACCCTGGGCGAAGGAGACCAACTGGCGGGCGTCGGACTGGTCGTAGACGTGGCCGTCGTCGTTCTGGCCGAGCATCGGCGTGACGCCGACCATCGCCCAGACCTGGGTGTCGGTCCTGCCGGGGTACAGCGACTTCAGCTGGGTGAAGGTGCTCTGCGCCGCCTGGACGGCCGCGTCGCCGTAGTCGACACTGCGGTAGTAGTCCATGGCCATCACGTTCACCACGTCGAGGTCGACCCCGGCGTCGCGCGCCGACTGCACCACGTTCAGGCCGTCCGAGGTCAGCCCCTCCGGGAGCACCGGCAGCGTCAGGGAGATCCGCAGCCCGGGGTGGGCCTGCTGCAGACGCGCCAGCGCCTGGGAGCGGCGGGCGACCGAGGTCGGGTCGGCGGAGGCCGCGCCCTCGATGTCGAAGTCGACGTACTTCAGGCCGTAGGCGTTCACGACCGCGTTGTACTCGGCGTAGAGCGCGTCCACCGAACTGCACGCCTGGGCCAGTTCGATGCCGCTGGCCCCGCCGAAGGAGACCTTGACGTCTCCACCGGCCGCCCGGATGGCGTCGATCTGGTCCTTGGCCCAACCGTCGCGCGGGTCATAGGCGTTGAACCACATCGCCTTGCAGCCGGAGGCGGTGATGAAGGCCATCGTGTAGTTCTTCACCCCGCTCGCCGAGGACATGTCCGGCATGCTCGGCGTGGGCCACGCCCCCATGTCGATGTACGGCGCGGTGGCCAGGCCCCCGCTCTGCTGCTGGCCGCCGGCGGAGGTCGTGCCACCGACGGCGGCGGAGTACGCGGACACGTTGCCCGCGGCGTCGCGGGCCCGCACACGGAACGAGTAACTCGTACTGGCCGCCAGCCCGTTGGCCGTGTACGAGGTGCCGGTCACGGTGACGGGCGCAGCGCCGTCACGCGAGATCTCGTACCCGGCGACGGAGCCCGAGTCGTCGGTCGAGGCGTTCCAGCGCACGGTCAGGGAGGAGCTGCTCGCGGAGCCTACGGCCACTCCCGCCGGAGTGCTGGGCGGTGTGGTGTCGGTGCTCGAACCACCCGCGCAGGAACCGCCGTCGAGCTTGCAGCCGGTGGGCGTGCCGGTGCCGCTGGAGACCCAGCCGAAGGAGGCGGACGCGCCCGGCGCCAACGTGCCGTTGTACTCACGGTTCTTGAAGGTGTAGTGGCTGCCGTTCCGGGTGAGCAGCGCGTCCCAGTACGAGCCGACCGTGGTGCCCGAGGGCAGGTCGAACTCGACACTCCAGCTCGACAGCGAGGTGCTGCCGGCATTCGTGATGGTGTAGGCGCCCTGGTAACCACCGTCCCACGTCGACGTCTTGGCGAATGCGGCGGTCGGTGCGCCCGCGGCCGAGGCGGGTGGGGCCATGACCAGCAGAAGCAGCCCGGCGAACAGGGCGAGAAGTGCGGACGGTCTTCGCATGTACTGCCTCCACTGGGGGGTGGGGCGCCGGTCGGCGCGTGAAGCGGCAGAGTTGGTCCATACCAATCCTCTGGCATGTACATACTGAGCTTCGGGGCCGGCCGTCAAGCCCCACAGCGGTGTCAGCTCATTTCACGACGTCGGGCCACCTTGATGCCGATGAGCCCGACGAGCAGCAGTGCGGCGACGGTGCCGAGCGTGAACGCCTCGAACGAGGTGCGGGAGACGCCCCAGACGTCGCGGAAGTCGTAGTCGATGCCGAAGAGCCCTTCGAGCACTCCGGGGAAGAGCGCGCACCAGGAGCCGATGAGGATCCAGGCGTAGGCGAGGACCGCGCAGGTCATGAAGCCGCGAAGGCCGAAGGGGACGCTGTAGGGGCGCGGCACCTCGGGCCTGCGCAGCCGGAGCACGACCAGCGCGGGGATGACCACCAGGTAGGACAGCAGCAGGGTGGTGACCGCCACGGTGAGGACCACCGCGAACACGGCACCGGCGTCACCGTGGGCCAGTTGCATGGCCGCGAGCATGAACACCGTGGCCACCGCGCCCGAGAGCAGGTTCGTGCGCACCGGGGTGCCGAGTCGCGGGTGGAACGCGCCGAGGGCGCGGGTGAAGAAGCCTCCGTCGGCCGCGGCCATGGCCTGCATACGGTCGCTGACGATCATCCAGGCGCTGCCCTGGGTGAGAAGGGCGAAGACGAACAGGACGGCGGTGAGGGTCAGCACCGCGCCCGAGGCGCCGCCGTAGACCCCGAAGACGAGGCGGGCACCTTCCATGAAGCCGCCGATTCCGGTGACTTGGTGGGCGGGTACGACGGCCAGGAGCGCGAGGACGGGAAGCAGGTAGCAGCAGGCGGCGACGGAGGCGGAGCGTCCGAGGGCGGCGGGGACGTCGCGTTGGGGGTTGTGCATCTCCTCCCCCGCCGCGTTCGGGGCCTCGAAGCCGACGTAGGCGAACAGCAGGATCGGGACGAGCGCGAGGAAACCGGCCGTCGTCGGGGTGAAGCGGGTGTCGGTCAGCCCCTGGAAGCCGTGCTCGATGCCGTAGACCACCGCGGTCAGCGTGAACAGCGCGAGGGCGAAGACCTTCGTCGCCGCGCCCGCCGTGGTGATCCACTTGCCGCGGCGCAGGCTGACGACGGCGGTGAGGATGGCGACCCAGACGAACAGGAGCTTGAACGTGTAGTCGGCGACGGTGCCCGAACCGAGGTGGAAGACGAAGCCGTCCCAGGTCTCGGCGGCGAGGAAGACCAGTGAACCGCCGAGCCAGATGGGGTTGGTGACCCAGTACAGCAGGGTCGTCAGCGCGGCGGCCGGGCGGCCGAAGGCGAGTTTGACCCAGACGTACGGGCCGCCCTCCTGCGGGAACGCGGCGCCGGTCTCGGCGAACAGCAGGGCGTAGGGGATCAGGAAGAACACGGCGATGACCGCGGTCCAGGTGGCGGCCTCGCCGCCGCCGGTGGCGATCTGGCCGATGGTGTCGAAGGAGATGACCGCGGCGATGGCCATGGCGGTGATGTCGAAGCGCTTCAGGCTGCGCTGCAGGGAGGTCGTGGCGTGCGGTGCGCGCGACTCTGTGGAGGAGAGGTCGAAGGACACGGGCAGTTCCTAGGGCAGGGAGAGGGGACTGCGGAAGGCGCGTGTGGGCGCGGTGACGGTGTGGGGCCGTGTCGGGTGGTGCTGGGCGGGGAGGCCCGATGGGCCGGGGGCCGGGCCTCCCCGCGGGAGGTGTCAGGCGGTGCGGATCTCACCGGTGGGTTCGGTGCGCTCCAGGACGCCGCGCAGGGCCAAGGCCGCTTCCTTGGCCTCGGTCTCGGTCATGATCAGCGGCGGGGAAAGCACCAGGCTGTGCGCGGAGTCGCGCACGATCACGCCCGTCTCGCGGCGGATGACGTCGTGCGGCATCCGGTCGGGGTTCAGGGGCAGGGGCGTACGGGTGGCGCGGTCCTGGACCAGTTCGACGGCGAGCATCATGCCGACGGAGCGGATCTCGCCCACGATCGCCAAGTCGCCCAGCTGGGCGTCCAGTTCGGCGTGGAGGAAGGCGCCCAGGCCGGTCGCGCGGGCGAGCAGGCCCTCCTTTTCGATGATGTCGAGGTTGGCGAGGGCGACCGCGGTGGCCACGGGGTGGCCGTTGTAGGTGTAGCCCATGGGGAAGCCGTGGTCGCGCAGGAGGACCTCCGCCACGTGGTCGCCCACCAGGAGGGCGCCGAGCGGCACGTACCCGGAGGTGATGCCCTTGGCGGTGACGATGATGTCCGGCGTGACGCCGAAGTACTGGGCGGCGAACCACTCGCCGACGCGGCCGTAGGCGGTGACCACCTCGTCGAAGATCAGCAGGATGCCGTGGCGGTCGAGGACTTCGCGCACTCGCGGCCAGTAGTCGACCGGCGGGACGAGCATGCCGCCGACGCCCATGATGGGCTCGCCGATCATCGCGGCGATGTTCTCCGGGCCGATCTCCGCGATGCGCCCCTCCAGTTCGCTGATGAGGAAGTCGGTCGGGTCCTGACCGCCGTAGAGCTCGGTCCGGTACGGCCACGGCGGGGTGAGGTGGGAGACGTGCGGCATCATCGGGGCGAAGCCCTCGTGGTAGAGGGGGAAGCCGGTGGCCGAGCCGCCGCCGTAGCCGATGCCGTGGTAGGCCTTGCTGCGGGCCAGGATCCAGGTCCGGCCGCTCTCGCCGCGGCGGTGGTGGTAGTAGCGGGCCATCTTGATGGCCGCCTCGTTGCCCTCGGAGCCCCCGGAAGTGAAGTACACGTGGTTCAGCGGGGCGGGGGCCAACTCGGCCAGGCGGGCGGCGAGTTCGATGGCGCGGTCGTTGGAGAACTCCCAGAAGCTGGTGAAGTACTCCAGCTTCTTCATCTGCTCGTGGGCGATGCCGGCCAGGTCGGTGCGGCCGTGGCCGACCTGGGCGAGCCAGAGGCCGCCGGTGGCGTCGAGGTAGCCGCGCCCCTCGGAGTCGGTGAGGCGGCAGCCGGAGCCCTCCGTCATCACGACGCGCTCGGTGGCGCTGCCCGGCAGATAGGGGTGGATGATGTGGGCTCGGTCCAGGCGGGCGAGGTCCGCGGCGTCGAGGGTCATGGGTGCTGCGTCCTTTGGGTCGGTGCCGGATGCGGGTGCGAGGTATGAAATGGGCCTGATCACGCGGCTGTTCAGCCGTAGGCGAGCCAGGTCGTCTTCAGACCGGTGTACTTGTCGAAGGAGTGCAGGGAGAGGTCGCGGCCGTGGCCGGACTGCTTGAAGCCGCCGAAGGGCGTGAACGGGCTGAGCGCGTCGACCGTGTTGACCGACACCGTGCCGGCGTGCAGCGCGTCGGCGACGCGATGTGCCCGGCTCACGTCCCGGGTCCACACGGAGGCGGCCAGGCCGTAGGCGGAGTCGTTGGCCAGGCGGACGGCCTCGGCCTCGTCGCGGAAGGGCAGCACCGTCAGCACGGGGCCGAACAGTTCCTCCCGAACGAGCGGGGAGTCCGGCGCCAGGCCGGTGACGACCGCCGGGTCGACGTAGGCGCCGTCCCGGTCGGGGCGCGTGCCGCCGCACACGAGGGTGCCGCCCGACGTTCGCAGTGCCTCGAGGATGCGCTCGGCCTGCACTTCGTCGACCAGCGGTCCGAGACGGGTCGCGGGGTCGAGCGGGTCGCCGGGCAGCCAGGCGCGGGCGTGCTCGGCGACGTTGGCGGTGAACTCCTCGGCGACGGAGGCCTCCACGAGGAGCCGGGTGTTGGACGAGCACACCTGCCCGGAGTTGTAGGCGAAGCCCCAGGCGGCGCGCTCCGCGGCGGCCTCCAGGTCGGCGTCGGCGAAGACCACGTTGGGGCTCTTGCCGCCGGCCTCGGGCCAGACCTGCTTCATGTTCGACTCCGCCGAGTAGGCGAGGAAGCGCCGGGCGACCGCGGTGGACCCGGTGAAGACCAGGGTGTCCACGTCCGGGTGCAGCCCAAGAGCGCGCCCGGTCGTCTCCCCCGGGCCGGGAACGACGTTCAGCACGCCGTCCGGGAGACCGGCCTCGGCGGCGAGTTCGGCCAGCAGCAGCGCGGACAGCGGTGACTGCTCGGCCGGCTTGAGGACCACGCTGTTGCCGGCGGTCAGCGCGGGCGCCAGCTTCCAACTGGCGATGTCGAGCGGGAAGTTCCATGGAACCACCGCGCCGACCACACCCAGCGGGACGCGGCGCACCAGGGCCAGGTTGCCGGGTGGTGCCGGTGCGATCTCGTCGTAGAGCTTGTCGACGGCCTCCGCGTACCAGGCGAACACGCCGGCCGCGCCGGGCACGTCCGTGCCGTGGGCTTCCGCGATGGGCTTGCCCATGTCGAGGGTGTCGCACAGGGCGAGCTCCTCGCCGTGCTCCTCGATGAGGCGGGCGAGCGCCAGCAGGACCCGCTTGCGCTCGGCGGGTGCGGTACGCGACCAGCGGCCGTCCTCGAAGGAGGCGCGGGCCGCCGCCACGGCCCGGTCGACGTCGGCGGGCGAGCCCGCCGCGACATGGGCGGTCGTCTTGCCCGTCGCGGGGTTGACGGTCGGAAACCACTGGTCGTCGGCGGGGTCGTGCCACCTTCCGCCGATGAACAGGCGGGTGCGGGGCACGAGGTCGGCGGCGCGCTGCCGCCAGTGGGCGTAGGTCTTCATGCTGTGGCCTTCGATCGCGTCGTGGGACGTGGCGGGCCGGTGCCCGCTCGGATCTCGGGGGCCTGGGCCGTTGCGGGGGCGCCGCCTCGACGCGGCGGGCGCCGTACGGGTGGAGCGGTCCTGCGACCGGCGCCGCCCATCGACTTCTTTGAACTCAGATTCAAACAATTGGTGAACCACCCGTCAATGCTCCTGGCGGAAACTTCTTGCAGAATCTGGTGTCGGTGACAGAGAATTAACCGCCATGGGCAACGTCGGCAGACCACGCAACCAGACGGCACGCAGGGAGGCCCTCGTCTCCGCCGCGGGCCGGGCCATCGCGGAACGGGGCCTTGAGGGCCTGCGCATCAAGGACATCGCGGACGCGGCGGGCGTCTCGCAGGGCTCGGTGCTGTACTACTACCCGGACCTCGACGGCCTGGTGCTGGAGGTGCACCGGGGCGCGGTCGAGGGCTACCTCTCCGCACGGCAGCAGGCCTACGACGAGGCACCTTCGCAGGATGCCGCCGCGCGGCTACGGGCCCTGCTGGACAGCGGCCTGCCGGGCGACCCGGACGACGCCGTCCATGGCCTGCTGTACGAACTGCACCGGCGCGCGGGCCGCAGCCCGGGCCACGCCGAGCTGATGACCTCACTGTTCGCCAGGGAGGTCGCCCTGTACGCGACAGCACTCGAAGTCGGCGCGGCCACCGGTGTGTTCACGCTCGCCGGCACTGCGCAGGATCTGGCGCACGGACTGGTCGCGCTGGAGGACGGTTACGGGCTGCACATCATCAGCCACAACGCGGCCCTGCGGCCCGAGCGGATCCGTCAGCTGATCACGGCACATGCGCGCGCGGTGACGGGGTGCGCCGAACTGTAGGAGAGCGCCGGGCAGTTGGCACCGGCCCGTTCAGTCCGTCGCGCTGCGCCTGGCCGCGATCTCCCGCAGAACGTCCATGACCGCCCGGGCACGGGCGGTCTGCGTGACGCCCTCCACGGTGGCAAGGGTGAGTTCCAACGGCGGCCGGGCGTCCCTGAGTTGCAGCTCGACCACGTCGCCGCCGCCGTAGGTCTGGCTGGTGGCCGGCCGCTGGTTCAGAACCGAGTAGCCGAGTCCTCTGGCCACCATGGACCGGACGGTCTCGTAGCTCTGCGTGCGGTAGCGCACGTCGGGTGCGGTGCCGGTGTCCGCAACCAGGGCGCGGAAGTAGTCACGGCTGTAGGGCAGGTCGAGCAGCACCAGGGGTTCGGCGGCCAGTTCGGCCAACTCCACGCCGTCCCGGCCCGCCAGCGGGTGTCCGGCCGGGACGATGACGTACGCCGGGAAGCGCGCGATCGTCTCCCCGCCCAGTTCCTGGTCGGCGGAGAGACCGAAGTCGTAGGTGAGGGCGAAGTCGATGCGGCCCGCGCGCAGCGTCTGGAGCAGCTGCTCGGTCTCGGCCTCGACGACGTCGATCTCGATGCCCGGGTAGCGCTCCGTGCACTCGCTGAACAGGGCCGGGAGGTAGTACGGGGCCAGGGTGATGAAGCATCCGACGGTCACCGGGCCGGAGAGGGTCTCCCCGCTACCGCGTGCCTCGCCCTCCACCTCGCGTGCACGGGCGAGCAGTTCACGCGCCTGGTACTGGAGCCGCTCCCCCGCCGGGGTGAGGACCAGCCCGCGGCCCCGCCGGCGGATGAACAGCTGCACCCGCAGATCCCGCTCCAGGTTGTGAACCGCCGAGGACACCGCGGACTGCGCGATGTGCAGCCGGGCCGACGCCGCCGTCATCGACCCGCACTCGGCGGCCACGAGGAAGTAGCGGAGCTGTACGAAGGTGAAGCCCACCGGTGACGTCATATCTGGCCCTTGCCGCTGATGATCCTGTCCGTGCCCGACCTTATGCGGCGGCCGGTGTCACTGCTCGGGCGTCGCCTCGGACACGTCCTCGGGGCGCAGCAGGGTGGAGCCGGCCGTCTCCCGCAGGGACAGGGCGGCGACGAGTCCGCCGGCGGCGACCAGCATCAGATACGGGCCGGGGACCGGGGTGCTGCCGGTCGCGGAGATGAGCACGGTCATCAGATACGGCACCGTGCCGGCGAACAGGGCCGCGGTGAGGTTGTAGGCGATGGACAGGCCGCTCTGCCGGGTGCGGGTGGGGAAGATCTCCGCCGACCAGACCGCGTACGTGCCGAGGATCGCCGCCAGGATCACGCCGAGCAGCAGCCCGGCGATCCAGGTGCCGGCGAGGCCGGTCCGCATGAGGAGGAAGGCGGGAGTGGACAGGACGAACAGCGCGGCCGTGGCGCCGACGAAGACGGGCTTGCGGCCCACGCGATCGGACAGCGCGCCGAACACCGGGACCAGCACCAGTCCCAGCAGGGAGATCACCGTGGACAGCAGGGCGGCCGTGTCGGCGGAGTGCCCCAGGTCGTCGGTCTCGTAGGTGACCAGGTAGGTGAGCACCGTGTAGAAGGGCACGTGCATGGCGGTCATCAGGCCCGCCGCCTGGAACATCTGCTTCTTGTTGGTCCGGAACAGCTCCCGTACGGGTCTGCGCGGGAGGGCGTCGCTCGCTTCGAGGGCCCGGTACTCGGGAGTGTCCTCGATCTTGTTGCGGATGATGAAGCCGATGACGCCCAGGGGTGCCGCGACGAGGAAGGGGACGCGCCAGCCCCAGGACGTCAGCTGCCCGTCGTCGAGCCCGGTCGACAGCAGCAGGAAGACGAACGAGCCGGCGAGGAAGCCCAGCAGGGAGCCGACCTCCAGCCAGCTGACACCGAACCCGCGTCGGCGGCGCGGCGCGCTCTCGGCGAGGAAGCTGGCCGCGCTGCCGAACTCGCCGCCGGCGGCGAACCCCTGGACGAGGCGCAGGACCACCAGGAGCACCGGGGCGGCCACTCCGATCTAGGCGTAGCCGGGCAGCAGGCCGATGGTCAGGGTCGCGCCGGACATCATGAAGATGACCAGCGACAGGGTCCGCTTGCGGCCGATCCGGTCGCCGAGCGGGCCGAACACCATGGCGCCGACGGGCCTGATCCCGAACGACACGGCGAACACGCCGAAGACCGCGAGCAGTCCGGTGGTGCTGTCCTCGGAGGGGAAGAACACGGTCGCGACCGTGCCGGCGAGGTAGGCGTAAGCGGCCCAGTCGAACCAGTGCACGAACACGCCGACGGCGCCTGCGGCAACGCTTCTGCGCAGGGCTACGACGTCGGTGGTCACCCTGTCCTCGGTGGTGACGTCGATGGGAGAGGTGGGCATACGTGCCTCCTTGGACGGGCGGGTGGAAGGTGCCGGTGGCTTTCCCCTCAGGGCGCGGCGCGGCCGGTCAGGGATGCGGGACTGGTGAGCACGCGCAGTTGCGCCTCGGTCAGCAGCTCGCGCTCGCGGACCAGGTCGAGGGCCGGTCTGCCGGTGTGGTGGGCCTCGAGCGCGATGGCGCACGCCGTCTCGTGGCCGAGCGCGGGGCTGAGCGCGGTCACCAGACCTGTGGAGGCGGCGACCGTCTCCGCGAGGCGGTGCCGATTGGCGGTGATGCCGCGCACACAGTGCTCGGTGAGAACCGCGATCCCTGCGGCGAGGTGGTCAAGGCCGGTGCTCAGACTCCGGTAGATGATCGGTTCGAAGGCGTTGAGCTGGAGCTGTCCGCCCTCGGCGGCGAGGGTGACGGTCACGTCGTGGCCGATGACCTCGAACGCGATCTGGTTGACCGCCTCGGGGATCACCGGATTGACCTTGCCCGGCATGATGGACGAACCCGCCTGACGCGCGGGCAGGTTGATCTCCCCGAATCCCGCCTGCGGTCCCGACGACAGCAGACGCAGATCGTTGCAGATCTTCGAGAGCTTGACCGCGACGCGCTTGAGGACACCGGACAGCTGCACGAACACCCCGACGTCCTGGGTGGCCTCGATGAGGTCCGGTGAGGAGACAAGGGTCGGGATACCCGTCAACCGGCGCAGGTGCTCCATCGCGCGCTGCCGGTAGCCCGGGCGGGCGTTCAGTCCGGTGCCGATCGCCGTGCCGCCGAGGTTCAGCTCGTGCAGCAACAGCCGTGCTTCCGCGAGGCGTTGCTCGTCCTCGGCGAGCGTGGCGGCGAACGCCCCGAACTCCTGGCCCAGCGCCATGGGCACCGCGTCCTGCAACTGCGTGCGGCCCATCTTCAGTACGTCGGCGAACTCGGCCGCCTTGTCCGTGAAGGCCTGTCGCAAGGCCGTCATGGCGCCCAGCAGTTGGGCGATGTGCGCGTCCAGCGCCAGCTTCACCGCGGACGGGTAGACGTCGTTGGTGCTCTGGCCGAGGTTGACGTGGTCGAGGGGATGCAGGACGGAGTACTCTCCCCGGCCGCGCCCGATCAGCTCCAGGGCGCGGTTGGCGATCACCTCGTTGGCGTTCATGTTGGTCGACGTGCCGGCGCCGCCCTGGATGAGGTCGACGACGAACTGCTCGCGCAGTGCCCCGTCGCGGATCTCCGTGCACGCGTCGGTGATCGCCCGCGCGAGGGGCTCGTCCAGGGCGCCGAGTTCGGCGTTCGCCAGTGCCGCGGCGTGTTTCACCGCCGCCAGCGCGCCGATCAGATGGGGCCGGGCCGCGACGGTCTCGCCGGTGAGGGGGAAGTTCACCACCGCCCGGGCGGTGTGCGCCCCGTAGTAGGCCGCCGCCGGTACGGCGACGTCGCCGAGCATGTCGTGCTCCGTGCGGCAGGCACCGGAGGCAGGCGGTGTACTCGTGCTCGTGCTCACGCCGCGCCTCCCCCGCACGTCGCCGTACCGCGGTCCACACCGGTCCATGCCAGCGCGATCGCTGCGTCGAGCAGGGCCCGTTGGGCCTGTCCGCCCACGCAGAACGCCGCGAACTCGTGCTGGTGGTTCGTGGCGGGCAGCGAACCGATGCCGATGTACGGGTGGATGGCCGGAACGACCTGCGAGACGTTGCCCATGTCGGTGGACGCCCGGTTCATCCGCGCGGCCTGGCCGGGCGGCGCGAACTCACGTCCCAGAGCCAGGGCGTTGGCACGGTAGTGGCCCAAGGCGGTCTCGTCCGCGCGGAATTCCGCGTACGGCTTGCTCTCCGCCACGATCTCCAAGTCGCATCCGGTGGCGAGGGCACCCGCCTCGAAGGCCCGCATCACACGGGGTTCCAGCTCCGCCAGTTCGGCGCGCGTCTCCGCCCGCACGTACCAGCGTCCGGTCGCGCGCTCGGGGATCGCGTTGGGTGCGTCTCCCGCGTGGGTCACGACGCCGTGCACCCGCGCCGAGTCCGGCAGTTGCTGGCGGAGCAGCCCGACGGCGACCTGGGCCACCGTGAAGGCGTCGGCCGCGTTGATCCCCGCCTCGGGGTAGGCGGCGGCGTGCGCGGACTTCCCGGCGTAGGAGACTTTGGAGTGGCTGACCGCGAAGGGCCGGGCCTCGGCCACGTCGACCGGCGCGGGGTGGACCATCATGGCCAGGTCCACTCCGGCGAAGGCGCCCCGGTCCAGCATCTCGATCTTGCCGCCGCCGCCCTCCTCGGCGGGGGTGCCGTAGACCTCGACGGTGACACCCGCGTCGTCGGCGACGGCTGCCAGCCCGAGGGCGGCGCCGACCGAGCTCGCCGCGATGAGGTTGTGCCCGCAGGCATGGCCGAGCCCCGGCAGCGCGTCGTACTCGGCGCACAGCGCGATCCGCGTGGGCCCGCTGCCGAACCGGGCGCGGAACGCCGTCTCCAGACCAAGGTAGGACGAGGTGACGTCGAATCCGGCGCGGTCGAGCAACTCCGGTACGGCAGCGGCGGCACGGTGTTCCTCCCAGGCCGTCTCCGGGTCGGCGTGCAGCCGTTCGGAGAGGGCGACCAGACCGTCTGCGTGCCGGTCGACCACGCGCCGGGCCGCCGCCTTCAGTGCCGTCATCGCTGATCGCCCGGAACGCCGTAGGAGGGCGCGGACGCCGGATCGAGACCGCGCCGCACGTAGTCGTCCCGCTGCGGCAGCCATACGGCGAGGAGGCCGGCCAGGCACTCGACGGGATCGTCGGCCCAGTCCACGCGCAGGTCGGTCACCCGCCAGCCGACGTCAGCGACGACCGCGAGTCCTGCGGAGCGCACGGGCCCTTCCTCGCCACCGGCCGCGATCGCGGCGCGCAGGGCGGCGAGCAGGCGCTCCTCCAGCTCCCCGGCGGTCTTCAGGTATGTGTCGAGGAGTACGTCGGGGATGTGCGTGCCGGCCAGCATGTTGCCCGCCGCGACCGCGCCGTCCGCGGTGGCCGAGGCGTGCGTGCCGAGCGTCTGCGCACCGCTGAAGGCGAAGCCGGGACCGGTGGGGCCGAGGACGGTCAACTGCCGGTACCCGACGGTCTCCTTGGTGTCGGGCGCACCGACGGTGTCGGCCAACGCACGCTGGGCGTCGCCGTGTTCGGCGAGCCGGTCGAGCAACTTCGTGCCGAGGCTGGGGTCGGTGATGTTCTGCGAGGCGGCGGCGCCGACGCCGGGGCGCAGGTGTGCGCACCGTGCGGCGACCGCGGGGCTCGACGAGCTGACCACGAGACCGAACCGCCCGCCGTCACGGACCACGAGGGAGAACGTCACGACCGCGCCTCCCGGGGGATCACCGCGACCGCGTCGATCTCGCACAGCCACTCCGGGCGGGCGAGGGCGGACACGACCAGGCCGGTGGAGATGGGGTGCACGCCCTTGGTCCAGCGGCCCACCGTGCGGTACACCGCCTCGCGGTAGCGCGGGTCGACCAGATAGATCGTCAGTTTGACCAGGTGCTCCATGCGGCTGCCGGCCTCTTCGAGCAGCATCTTGATGTTGGCCATCGCCTGCTCGGCCTGGGCCCCGGCGTCTCCGATGCCCACCGACTCGCTGGTGTCGAGGTCCTGGCCGATCTGGCCGCGGACGTAGACGGTGTCGCCGGCCAGGACGGCCTGGCACAGGTCGTTGTCGAGGCTCTGCTCGGGATAGGTGTCACGGGTGTTGAACGGCCGGATCCGGGTGTGCCCGCCGGCGACGATCGGGGCCGTCGCCTGGCGGCCCTCGCTCGGGGAGGTCATCGTCTGCTCCTCATTTGTTGCCGGCCGCCGGCGTCACGCCGGGCCGGTCGGTGCTGCCGTGGGCGAAGTAGCCCCGCTGGATCGTGATGTGGTCGGCGACGTAGCGGGCGTCGTGCCAGACACCCCAGATGAAGCTCGAACCGCGCCGGGACAGCCAGGGCAGGCCCAGGAAGTAGAGGCCGGGCTCCGAGGAGACGCCGCGTCGCTGGTCCGGCCGGCCCTGCTCACCGAACGCGTCGACGTCCAGCCACGAGTAGTCGGTCGCGAAGCCGGTCGCCCAGACGATCGAGGTGACCCCGGCCGCGGCCAGGTCGAGCTCAAGGAGGGGGTCGGTCACGCATTCCGGGTCCGGCCCGAGGACGTGGGCCTCCGGCTCCTCGGGGAAGTCGAGCCCATTGCGCTCGACGTACGCGTCCGCCGCCTGCAGCAGCGCGAGGTACTTGGCGTCGCCGAGCGCGATGTTCGAGGCGAGATCCGGTGCGAAGCGCAGGACGCCGTCCTCGTACGACGCCGTCATGCCGGCGAGTTCGATGCCGTCGGCGGCCAGGGCGCGAAAGTCCACGGTGTGGCCGCCGCGGGCGCCGCTGACCGCGATGGTGACGTGTTCGGCGCCCTGGGGAGGCGTCTGAAGGTCCCAGAGTCCGAGCACCCCGAGCCACCAGCAGAAGTCACGTCCGCGGTACTCGCGAGGCGGACGGTCGTGGGGTCCGACGGAGAGGAGGACCCGACGGCCGGACCTGCGCAACTCGTCGGCGATCTGCACCCCCGAGGAGCCGGCGCCGACCACGAGGACCGCGCCCTCGGGCAGTTGGTCCGGGTTGCGGTACCCGCTGGAGTGGATCTGCACGGGGACGGCGCCGTCCGGGACGACGGGCGGGATCACGGGCCGCTGGAACGGGCCGGTCGCCGCCACGACGAACCGTGCGTCGATGGCGCCCTCCGTCGTCTCGACCCGGAAGCCGGGCCGGTGGGTGTGCCTGCGCACCGAGGTCACCTCGACACCGCACCGGACCGGGGCGCCGATCTTCTCGGCGTACGCGACGAAGTAGTCGGCGATCTCCTCCTTCGAGGCGAAGGCGTCGGGGGCGGTGTCGGGGAACTCCAGCCCGGGGAAGCGGTCGTGCCACGCGGGGCCGTTCGCGACCAGGGAGTCCCACCGCTCCGAGCGCCATCGCTCGGCGATGCGGTGCCGTTCCAGGACGATGTGCGGTATGCCCTGGGCGCCCAGGTGCTCGCTCATCGCCACGCCGGCCTGGCCCGCCCCGACGACGACTACTTCAGTCTCTTCACTCGGCATTTCGCCCTCCACTCAGGCGGCAGTCGATCCCGGTGTCGCATCGACCGGGCTGCCGCGTGAGAAATCCTGGGGCGGGCCGTTAATTCTGTCCAACAGATGTTTTCGCTGCAGGTGATCTGATTTGCAGATGCAGGGTCGGCGGCGGCTCGCGGCGGACCAAGGCGCGCTTTCCTTTAGGGCTAAGATTTCAACACCAGATACATGCCGCGAGGGGATGACATGGCGCAGCGCAAGGCGGCGAAGCGGCCGGACGCCGTTTCGGGGATCGTCGACGACTGGGCGCGCGAGAGGCCCGAGCTCGACACCTCACCGCTCGAGGTACTGGCCCGGCTGCACCGCTCGTATCTGCACTACCAGTCGCGGATGACGTCGCAGCTCGACGCGCAGGGGCTGTCCGTCGCCGGGTTCGACGTGCTCACGGCGCTGCGCCGGGCCGGCGCGCCGTACCGGCTGACCGCCGGGCAGCTCGCCGCGTCCGGGCTGATCTCGTCGGCGGGAGTGACCCTGCGCCTGGACCGGCTGGAGAAGGACGGCCTGCTCGTGCGGGAGCGGGACGCCGAGGACCGGCGGGTCGTGTACTCACGGCTGACCGACGCCGGTCTGGAGAAGGTGGACGAGGTGTTCGCCGCCCACCTGGAGAACGAACGCCGGATGCTCGGCGGGCTCTCGCCCGCCGAGCGGCGTCAACTGGCAGGTCTGCTCTCCAAGTTGGAGCGTTCGATCGTGGAGTCCGACGAGGCCGTGGAGGCCGGTCCGGGGCCCAACTGACCCGGACGCGGCAGCGGCCTCATCCGGTGGCGCCGACGGCCGGCTGCGCCTTCGACTGCTGCTTGGCCTGCGCCTGGTGGAGACGGCGCAGCCGGACGATGCCCAGGTCGTGCTGGTAGAGGTTCTCGCGCTGGTCGGCGTCCTGCGGCATGGCTTCGAGCATGATCCGGTCCTGCTCCAGGACCTCCCAGTGGCGGGCCTCGATGAGGGTCTTGTAGAGGAAGCGCCAGGTGTCGCGCTGCCAGTCCTGCACCTTGCGGTAGCGCCAGAAGAAGACGCCGGTGCGCCCGGCGTCCACCGGGCAGGCCATGCCGACGATGCCGAAGGGGCCGCCGGGTCCGGCGGACGGCGGGTACGGGATCGACAGGTCGACCCAGTCGACGCCCGTGCGGCACAGCTCGACCCAGTCGAAGTTGACGCCGCGCTGGTCGGTCTTCTCGAAGAAGAAACCGCGGTCGGTCTCCCGGATACGGAACTTCGCCGTCGTGTCGCCGGCGAACATCGTGTGGGACTCGCTGTGCAGGAACGCGCCGTGCATCGGGTCGAGCAGGTTCTCCATGGCGAACCGCCAGGGCACGTTCCACTCGGCGTAGCAGAGGAAGGCGTCGACGTCGTCGTCGGCCAGCGGGTCGGGGACGGTGAGTTCGACCGGCTCGGGGTGCTCCTCGTCGCCGAAGTAGGCGAGGATCGCGCCGCCGACCTCGCGCACGGGCAGCGAGGTGACGAGGGTCTTGCCCTCGAGGTTGCAGCCGGGCAGGCCGGGCACGGAGGTGACCTTGCCGGTGCCGTCGACCTCGACGCCGTGGTACCAGCAGGCGACCCGGTCGCCGAGGTGTTTGCCGAGCGAGAGCGGGGCGCCGCGGTGCGGGCAGCGGTCGGCCAGCATCGAGAGCCCGCCGTCGGACCTGCGGAAGAGCAGCCAGTTCTCGCCGAGGGCGGTCACCTTGCGCATGCCGCCCGGTTCGACGAAGTGGGACGGCACGACGGGGTGCCACTGGTTGCGCAGGCCGTTGGCGTAGATGTGCTCGGCGGTGTCGTGGGTGGAAAGCGTCATGTCAGGCTCCCAGGCGGTGCATCTCGGCGCGGAAGGACTCCTCGGTCCAGGGTTCGCCCGTGGGCGTGTGCAGCTGACGGGAGTTGAGGCCGTCGATCACGTCGGCCGGCGCGTGGCCGTCGTTGGTGAAGATGTCCTCAAGGGTGCGCGCGAGCTTCAGCTCGTACGGTGTGGGCTCGTGGTCGCGGGTCTGGTGGGGGTCCAGGTGGGGCCAGGTCTCGGGCATCAGGTCTCCGGGCGGGTGTCTGCGGTCGAGGGCAGGGCGTTCGGGGGTGCAGCGGTCCAGGACGAGACGGACGGGTGTCAGAGGTCCAGGACGAGACGGCCGGAGGCGCAGCGCGAGACGCAGATCATCATCGTCTTGCCGGCCGCGTGCTCGGACTCGGTGAGCAAAAAGTCGCGGTGGTCGGGGGCGCCGGCGAGGACACGGGTCTCGCAGGAGCCGCAGATCCCGTCGCGGCAGGAGGAGTTGACGTTCAGCCCGGCGTTCTCGGCGGCCTCCAGGATGGAGGTGCCGACGCCGACGTCCAGGGTCACACCTGACGTACGGCACTCGACTTCGAAGGCGCTGTCGTCGTCGTTGCGCTCGACGACCGGGGCTGCGAACCGCTCGATTCTCAACCGGCCCTCGGGTACGGCCTCTTCGACGGCGGCCAGCAGCGGCTCCGGACCGCAGCAGTAGACCAGCGCGTCGGCGGGGAGGCCGGCGAGGGTGCCCGCCAGGTCGATGTGGCCCTGTTCGTCCTGCGGTACGAGGGTCACGTCGCCGCCGGTCAGCGCGACGAGCTCGGCGCCGAACGCCATCGACGCGCGCGAGCGCCCGCCGTGGACCAACCGGTAGGGAATGCCGTTGCGTTGGGCCTGCCGGGTCATCGCCAGGATCGGGGTGATGCCGATGCCGCCGGCGATGAAGACGTACGAGGCGGCGGGCTCCAGCGCGAAGTGGTTGCGCGGCCCGGCCACCCGCACAGTGTGGCCGGGCCGCAGGCTGCTGTGCACATGGCGCGAACCGCCGCGCGAGGACGGCTCGTCGAGGATGCCGAGCCGGTACACGCAGGTGTCCGCCGGTTCGCCGCACAGGCTGTACTGCCGTACGTGGCCGCCGACATGAAGGTCCAGGTGCGCGCCGGGCGTCCACGCCGGGAGCGGCTTGCCGTCGGGGTGGGTCAGCTCGACGGAGAGGACGCCCTCCGCCTCCCAGGTCATGCGGTGGACCAGGAGGTCGAGCTCCTGCTCTTCGGTGGTGCTCATGATCGTGGGCCTCCTTACGCGGTGGGGATCTTCACGGGCGGGGTGAACGGGTTCTTCATCGGGCCGAGCGCGGCGAGGTCCACCTCGACGAGCGTGGGTCCCTCGGATGCGACGGCGGTCGCGATGACGGCTGCGGCGTCCGCGGCGTCAGCGATACGTGCGTACGACAGCCCGCAGGCGGCGGCCAGTTGGGCGAAGTCGGGAGTGAACAGGTCGACACCGGAGCGGCGTTCGCTGTACTTGTCCTGCATGTTGCGCAGCACGCCGTATCCGCCGTCGTTGAAGACGACGAGCGTCAGACGCGGTCGTTCCTGGGCCAGCGTGAGGAGCTCGCCGAGGTGGACCGCGAGTCCGCCGTCGCCGGCGATGACCACGGTCGGACGGTCCGGGTGGGCGACGGCCGCGCCGATGCCCATGCCCAGGCCCTGGCCGATGCCACCGCCGCGCGGGAAGACGTTGGCGCGCGGATCGTGGATCGGCAGCAGGCGGTTGCCCCAGGACGAGGACGGGATGGTGACGTCGCGGGCGACGACCGTGCCGGGGGGCAGGGCCTCGGCGAGCGCGTCGCAGATGGCCGCCTGGGGGCCGATGTTGTCGTGCAGGGTGGCGCGCACCTCGTCGCGGACGCCCCGGACGCGGACCGTCCAGTCGGCGTCCGCGCGCCTCGCCGCCTCGGTGAGCTGGGGCAGTACGGCGGACGCGGCACCGTGCAGGACGTGCCGCGCAGGGTAGACACGGCCGAGGGCGGCGGAGTCGATGTCGATCTGGATGTGCGCGGCGGGCAGTTCGAGCCCGTAGTCGGCGGTCTCGTTGGAGCGGAAGTGGGTGCCGACGGTGACGAGGACGTCGGCGTCCTTCAGCAGTGCGCGGCCGGCGGGGGTGGTGGCGAAGTTGCCGATGACCTGTGCGTGATCCTCGGCTACGGAGCCGCGCCCGGAGTTGGAGGTGAGCAGCCCGGCGCCGGTCGCCTCGACGAGTGCCAGGACTTCGGGGCGGGCGGTCGTCGCGCCGCCGCCCGCCCAGATCAGCGGACGGCGGGCGGACCCCAACAGCGCGCGAGGGGCGGCGAGTTCGGCGGCGTGGGGCACCGGAGGCTCGGCAGCCGTGGCCGCGGCACCGTCGTCCTCCTGGGCCGCGTACTGCAGGTCGATCGGCCACTCGACGCTCGCGGGACCACCGGGTGCGGTGAGGGCGGCGAGGGACGCCTCGCGCAGAATGCGTCCCGCGTCCCGGGTGGAGGTGACGGTCGCGGCGTACTTCGACACCGCGGCCAGCATCCCGAGCTGGTCCTTGGTCTCGTGGATGAAGCCCCGCCCGCTGCCGAGATGGGCGGACTCGACCTGTCCGGTGATGTGCAGGACGGCGGTGCCCGAGGACAGGGCCTCGACGAGAGAGCCTGCCGCGTTGCCCGCGCCAGTACCGGTGGAGGTGAGCGCGCAGCCGATGCCGCCTCGTGCACGGCCGTAGGCGTCGGCCGCGTTCACGGCGGTGGCCTCGTGGCGTACGGGGACGAAACGGAGCCCGGGGTCGGCCTCGATCGCCTCCACCAGCGGGAGGTTGTGCACGGAGACGATGCCGAAGACGGCGTCGACGCCCAGCGAGGTGAGGTGGGCGGCGAGGAGTTCGCCTCCATTGCGGTGGGTGACAGGGGTCATGGAGGGCTCCTCAGAGGATGCCGCGGCCGACTCCGCCGCAGACGTCGATGCTGGTTCCGGTGATGTACGAGGCGCGCGGCGACAGCAGGGAGACGATCGCGTAGGCGACCTCCTCGGCGCGGCCGAGCCGTCCGAGCGCGATGCCCCGGTCTGCGGCGATCCTGGCCTGCCACTGCTCGTAGGTGAGGTCGCTGCCGGCGGCCGCGTGGCGGCGGGTCCACTGGCCGGTGTCGATGAGGCCGAGGCAGACGGAGTTGACGCGGATGCCGTCGCCCGCCAGCTCGGTGGCGAGGGACTTGGAGAGGTTGAGGATGCCGGCGCGCGCCGCGCTCGTCGTGATCAGCCGGGTCTCGGGCTGCTTGGCGAGGACGGCGTTGACATTGACGATCGCGGCTGCGTCCGAGGCGCGCAGGTAACTGCGGGAGGCAGCAAGGGGGTTGAGCACACCCGCGAACTTCAGCTCGAGTTCGTCGCGCCAGTCCTCGGCGGTCGTCTCGTCGAGCGTCTTCATCCGGGACTGGCCCGCGTTGTTGACGAGCCCGTCGAGGTGGCCGCCGAAGTGCGCGGCGGCGCGCTCGACGAAGTCGCCCACGGCGTCGGCATCGCGTACGTCGCACACGCCCCGGAACAGCCGGTCGGCACCGGCGCCCAGGTGAGCGGCAGCCTTGGCGAGCCGGTCGGCGTCGCGGCCGCAGGTGGCGACGCCGGCGCCTTCGTCGAGCAGGGCCCGGACCGTGGCCAGGCCGACACCCGAACTGCCGCCGGTGACCAGTACGGTGCGGTCGGCGAGGCCGAGGTCCATGAGAACTCCTTGCAGAGATGGATCGACGCGCAGCGGTGCGCCGGTGCGCGGAAGTGGATCAGTGCATCGTGAAGCCGCCGTTGACGGCGATCACTTGGCCGGTCAGGTACCGGGACTCGTCGCCGAGGAGGAACGACACCACCCCGACCAGGTCCTCGGTCTGCTGGGGCCGGGCGATGGCCCGGTTGTGCGCGTACAGCGCGTGCCGCTCGGCGGGTACGGTCTCGGTCGCCTCGACCTCCGTCAGGCCCGGCGCCACGGCGTTGACCGTGATGTCCTCGGGCCCCAGCTCACGGGCCATCGCCCGGGTCAGCGCGATGACGGCACCCTTGGAGGCGATGTAGTGGGCGAGCCGGGGCGAGCCGTAAAGGGCCGCGTCCGAGGCGATGTTGACGATGCGGCCGGGACGCGCCATCAGCGGGAGCAGGCGCTTGGCGACGAGCCAGGGGCCGCGCGCGTTGACCGTCATCAGCCGGTCCCACACCTCGACGTCGATGTCGTGGAAGTACTTGCCGCCCACGCCGTTGGCGAGCGCCGCGTTGTTCACCAGTGCGTGGACGGGGCCGCGGGGAGCGAGGTGGCCGGCCAGCGCCTCGACCGAGGCCGGGTCGGCGACGTCCAGCGGCACGAACTCCGCCTCGCCGCCCGCCCCTTGGACGGCCTGCGCCGTCCGTCGGCCCCACTCCTCGTTCAGCTCGGCGACGACGACCCGGTAGCCGTCCGCGCCGGCCCGGCGGGCCATGGCCTCCCCCAGGCCACGGCCTCCACCGGTGACGACGACCGTCCGCGGCTGGTCAGTCACGGGTGATGCCGTACAGCGGCGAGTACTCGGGGTAGGTCGGCACCTGCGGCTTCTGCGTGCCGATGATCACGCAGAACAGTGCGTCCGTGTCGCCCTCGTTCTTCAGCGAACGGGTCACTCCGGCCGGCACCACGATCATGTCGCGGTAGCCGAGGGTGCGGTACTCCACCTCGTCCGGGCCGCGGTGGACGCCGACGCGGACCTGGCCCTCCAGGACGAAGAAGGCCTCCTCCACGTCGTGGTGGGTGTGGGCCGGGCCCTCGGCGCCCGGCGGCAGCAGCATGTTGGAGAAGGTGAAGCCGCCGGAGGGAAGGATGCGGTTGTCGTTCTCGTGGTTGCCGGTGGCGCCGGAGCCGACGTAGCGGATCTGTGCGCGCTTGTACTGCGGGCCGGCCTTCTCCTGGAAGGACAGGGTGCCCCAGTCGGGCTCGCGGGAGCCCTTGGTGGCGATGAGGGCGTCGGTGTACTTGGCGAGGTCCCCGCCGTTGTCGTACTCGGTGGTGGTGATCGGCATGGTGGTCATCCCCTGCTGGTCTTGGAGTTGGTGACGATGTGCAGATGGGACAGCAGCCAGGCGTTGAAGTGCTCGGGCTGTTCCTGGTTGGCCAGGTGACCGGCGTCCTTGACGATCACGTAGGCGGTCCTGTGCAGACCGCCGGCCAGGACCTGTGAGGCTTCGGGACCGGTGACGCGGTCCTGGTCGCCGCACAGGACGAGGGTGGGCGCGGTGACCCGGGCGAGTTCGCCGCGCAGGTCGGTGGTGGCCATGGCCTCGGCCGCGTGCCCGTAGCCGGGCAGCCGGATCGAGCCCGCCATGGTGTCGACGACGCGCTGGACGAGTTCGTACGGCGCCTGCGGGGAGACCAGGCGGGGGCCGCGCTGCTCGGCGAAGGCGCGCGGCCCGAGCTGCGCGAGCTCGGTGACGCGGGCGCGCATCCCGGCGGCCTTCTCGGGGCTGGTCCCGGAGCCGGTCGTGGAGTCGGCGACGGTGAGTGAGAGGACGAGGTCAGGGTGGCGGGTGGCGAGCCGCAGCGCGATCACGCCGCCCCAGGAGACGCCGAGGACGTGGGCCCGGCCGCCGTGTGCACGAATGACCGCGGCGGCGGTTTCGGCGTAGTCGTCGAGGCTCAACTCACCTTCGGGGTCTGCCGACTTGGCGTAGCCCGGGGCGTCCCAGGCGAGCACCCGGAAGTCGGCTTCGAGCGCCTGCAGTTGGGGTGCGAAGGCGGCGGAGGACGAGCCGATGCCGTGCAGGCACAGCACGAGCGGCCCGTCGGTGCCTGCCCGCTCCAGGTGCAGTCCGGCGATGTCGTACGCGGTCACAGGATCTGTCCCGAGCGTCCTGCGAGGGCCGCGAGGGAGCGCAGCACCGCGTACGGAACGACCTGGCTGGTGGCCGGGTTGGCGGCGTCCGGCTGGTGGCGCACCTCGAAGCGGTAGGAGCCCTGCGGGCCGTTCGCCTCGATTACGTGCGAGGTGTGCACGGCGGCCGGGTCGGCGACGACGCTGACCTGGACCGCGTCGAGGTCCCCGACCGCGAGTGCCACGGAGGCGGCGACATTGGTCGACCTGGGGAACCTGACCGGCACCTCGCGCGCGGTGCCGCGCATCACCTCGACGGGCGCGGTCGCCGAGCGCATCGCGCTCAGCAACTCCTCGTCCATCCAGGGCTGTTCGAGAGTCGAGGGCAGCTTGGTGGTGGTCAGCCTGATCTCGCTCAGCGGTCCCATGGCGCGCACCGCCTGGAGCAGGTCGAGTCCGCCGACCGCTCCCCCGGTGAAGTACACCCGCCCGGGTCCGGTGGTCAGCAGCCTCTTCGACAGCTCCTCGTCGGTGAGGGCTCCCGTGGACGCCACGAGGAGGTCCGTGCCGGAGGCGAGAATCATCTCGCCCCAGCCTCGTACGACACCCTGGCCGGCGGCCTCGACGATCAAGTCGCAGCACTCCAGGGCCTGTTCCACGGTCATCTGCGGTGCGGGCGCCGTGTCCCCGAGGGGCCGGTTGTCCACGACGGCGACCAGCTCGGCCCCGGCTACGTCTCCGGCGGCGATCGCGCCGCCCACGACCCGGCCGATGGCTCCCCAGCCGATGAGACCGACCTTGCGAACCCTGCTCATGCGGCGACTCCTTCGGCGTCGACGGGCGGGACGACGGGGCTGCCGTCGGGCGTGCCCGCCATGTGGGCGCGGATCAGCTTCGACGGCGGGCCCGCGGTGCCCCAGGTGTCGGACAGCTCGGGTGTCCGCCGCCAGGTCCGGCAGATCCACGCGTCCTCGACGACCTGCGCGACCTCGGACGTGTACTCGCACACCAGACCTGTGGGGTCGGTGAAGTAGGAGAAGGTGTTGTCGCCGGGGCCGTGCCGGCCGGGGCCCCACTCGGGGGTGATCCCGTGGTGCCTGAGCCGGCCGAGCCCGCGCATGAAGTGGTCGAGCGAACTCATCTCGTACGCCACGTGGTTGAGGGAGACCCACGGCGCCTGGTTGAAGGCGATGCAGTGGTGGTCGGTGTTGCAGCGCAGGAACGCCATCTGGTGCTCGGACCAGTCCGAGACGCGCATGCCGAGCACCTCGCGGTAGAAGGCGACGGAGCCGTCGAGGTCCGTGGTGTTGAGGACCGCGTGCGTGACGCCGACCGGCAGCGCCTCGTCGCGGCCGCGCGCCGCGACCGCCCAGGTGTCGGCGGAGAGTTCGATCAGCCGTCCGTCGAGGTCGTCGAACCGCAGCCCGTAACCGCCGCCGACCTGGTCGAGGGGGCCGGGACCGGTGACGAGGGCGATCCCGCGCGCCTCCAGCCGGCGTGCGGCCTCGTCCACCTCGGCGGGTGTGCCGACGGCGAAGGCGAGCCGGCCCAGGCCGATGTTCTCGGAACGGGTGAGCTGGAGGGCGTGGTGCTCCGCGCCGGTGCCGCGCAGCCAGCTCTCGCTGTGCCCGGCCTCGACGACCTCCAGGCCCCACACCTCCTCGTAGAAGCCGACGGCCTCGGCGAAGTTCGGGGTGAACAGCTCGACCGAGCGCAGTGCGCGCAGCCGGGCGATCGGGGGGTGGTTCATGTGGGATCTCCCAGACAGGTGGGGTCAGTTGGCCCAGGGCAGCGGTGCGGTGTCGGTGCCCCAGTACAGGGACTTCTGCCGCTGGTAGGCGCGGATGAGGTCGCGGCCCTTCTCGGTGCCGAGTCCGGAGTCCTTCATCCCGGCGAAGGGGGTGGAGATGGAGAACTGCTTGTACGTGTTGATCCAGACGGTCCCGGCCTCGATCCGCCGCCCGAGCCGCCAGGCGGCGCGCGCGTCCCGGGTCCAGATGCCGCAGGCCAGCCCGAAGTCGGAGGCGTTGGCCTGGGCGACGAGTTCGTCCTCGTCGTCGTAGGCAAGCGCGACGAGCACGGGGCCGAAGATCTCCTCCTGGCAGGTGCGCGCGGAGTTCGGCAGTCCGTCGATCACGGTCGGCAGGTAGTAGGCCCCTTCCGCGTACGCCTCGCCCTCGGGCGCGGCGCCGCCGCACAGCACCCGGCCGCCCTCCTCGCGCGCCAGCTCCACGTAGGCGGCGACCGCGTCGCGGTGCCTGTGGTGCACGAGCGGAGCCACCTGGGTGTCGGGGGACGTACCGGCTCCCACCCTCAACTTCCGCACACGTTCGACGAGTTCGCCGATGAAGGAGTCGTAGAGAGAGGTGTGCACGAAGAGCCGGGATCCCGCTATGCAGGACTGGCCGCTGGAGGAGAAGATCCCGTACATGACGCCCGCGAGGGCCTGTTCGACGTCCGCGTCCTCGCGGACGATCGTCGGCGACTTGCCGCCGAGTTCGAGCGAGGCGGGGATGAGTTTGTCGGCGGCGGCGTGCGCGATGCCGCGCCCGGTGCCGGTGCCGCCGGTGAAGCCGATCCGGCCGACGAGCGGGTGCCTGACGATCGCGTCACCCACGATGCTGCCCTTGCCGGGCAGCACGGCCAGCAGCGCGGTCGGCAGTCCGGCCTCGGCGAGTACCCGGTGGACGAGGCGGCCGAAGGCGAGGGAGACCAGCGGCGTCCACTCGGCGGGCTTGAGCAGGACGGCGTTCCCCCCGGCCAGGGCGGGTGCGGCCTTCTGCGCGTCGGAGGCGATCGGCGAGTTCCACGGGTTGATGGCGCCGACGACGCCGATCGGCTCGTGGACGCTCATCGTCACGTACGGGCCGCGGGACGGTGTCAGCGCCTCCTCGGCGGTCTCCAGTGCCGAGGCCGTGTACCGGAAGGTGCCGGCGGCGCTCAGCGCGAGGGCGCGGGTCTCGCCCAGGGTCTTGCCGGTGTCGGCGGTCTGGAGCGCGGACAGCTCCTCGGCGTGATCCTCGATCGCGTCGCCGATCCGGTGCAGGACGCGCGCCCGCTCGTGGGGCAGGAGGTCGCGCCACTCGGGTGCGGCGGCGGCTTCGGCCGCGGCGTGCGCGGCCTCCTCCACGTCCTGCACCGAGGCGGCGTGGACGGTGGTGAGGACCGCCCCGTCGGCCGGGTTCACGGTGTGGATGGGCAGGCCGCGACCGCGACGCCAGTGGCCCGCGATGAGGATCTCGTCGGCGGGGATGCGCGGCATGGGGACCTCCGGATGAGGGCGGTACGGGAACCTCCGCACGCACCGGACGCTCGGCCTCGGCTGCGGTGTCGAAGTACTAGAAATCTAAGGGCTTAACTATTTCGGCCGCAAGGGGGTACCGCCGAGGAAATTTTCACGAGGTCAGGGCTAAGGCTTGCCTAACCTCGGAGGACTACCGGTAGAACTTTAAGCGCTGAGATGTTCAGCACCTATGGAAGTGGGGCCTGCCGTCCCCGTCCCCGCCCGCACAGCCGCCCGGTACCCGGCTACCGTCGTACCGTCGCGGCCCGAACCCTCCCGTGCGGTCCCGTCCCCAACCGCCGTACGGATCCGGAGGCCATCCATGACGATCGACGCACATCGCGCCGCCGCGGAGCGACCAGGCGACGCACCGGCGCTCGCGGCCGCCATCGGCGCCCGCTTCGAACGCCTGCCCCTGTGCCGCTGGCAGGTGATGGTCCGGCTCATCGTCGGCACCGCCACCTTCTTCGAGGCCTTCGACCAGCTCCTGATCGCGTACGCACTCCCCCAGCTGCGCACCGAGTGGAACCTGGACACCGCTCACACCACCGCCCTGATGACCGTCGGTTCGGTCGGCATGCTCGTCGGCGCGCTGGTCTCGGGCCGGCTCGCCGACCGGGTCGGCCGCGTCAAAGTGATCGCGGGCTGCATCGCGCTGGCCAGCCTCTGCAATCTGGTGCTGACGCTCTGCACCTCGCCCGAGCCGTTCATGGCGATCCGCTTCGTGCAGGGGATGGCCATCGGCGGCGAGGTGCCCATCGCCGCCACCTTCATCGCCGAGATCACCCGCGCCCACCAGCGCGGCCGCTTCGTGCTCCTCTTCGAGCTGGTCTTCCCGGCCGGCCTCACCGCGGGCGCACTCGTCGCCTACTGGCTGGTGCCGCTGCTCGGCTGGCGCTGGATGTTCGGCCTCGCGGCACTGCCCGCCGTCCTGTGCCTGGCCGTCCTGCGCTACGTGCCCGAATCGCCACGCTGGCTCGCGGACCACGGGAGGCACGAGCAGGCGCTCGCCACGATGGCGTCGATCGAGGCCGAGGTCGAGAAGATCACGGGTGCCCCCCTGCCGGAACCGGAGCCGGTGCCGTCCGTCCTGCCGCTCCAGGGCAGAGGCGGACTGCGCGAGCTGCTCGGCGGCCGTTACCGCAAGCGCATGATCGTCGTCGGACTCCTCTGGTTCACCGGCTACTTCGTGAACTACGGCATCACGTCCTGGCTGCCGACGATCTACGGATCCCGTTTCCACCTCGACCTGTCTACGGCCCTGCTCTACTCGACCGTGACCAGCTGTGCGGGTCTGCTCGGCTGCCTGATCGTCGCCCTCACCGTCGACCGGGTCGGCCGCCGCAACACGGTGATCTGGTGCTTGGGAGCCGCGGCCCTCTGCCTGCTCGTCCTGGGCCTGTCGGCAGCGGGGACCGCGTCCGGCGTCCTGGTCTGGACGTCCCTGTCGGCGGTCTTCCTCTTCGGCTGCAACATCTGTCTCTACCTCTACACCCCCGAGCTCTTCCCCACCCGGATCCGGGCACTGGGCGCCAGCATGGGCGGCGCCATGAACCGCCTCGGCATCATCCTCGGACCGATCGTCGTGGGCGCGGTCTACGCCGGCGGCGCGATCGGCACGGTCTTCGTGACGCTGGCAGCCGTGGCCCTGGTCGGCTCGCTGACCGCGGCGGCCGGGGCGGAGGAGACGAGCGGGCGGAGTCTGGAGGACGTGGCGCCCTGACGGACGCCCACGCGCCCGTCCCGGTGCGGCCGAGGATGGCGGGACACCTGCCCGTAGCGATAGAACCTTTCTATGGAACGCCGCCAGGTCGAATACTTCCTCGCCGTAGCCGCGCACCGCAGCTTCACGAGCGCCGCCCACAGCCTGCATGTGGCGCAGCCGTCCCTGTCGCACGCGATCCGCCTGCTCGAGCGGGAGCTGGGCACCGCCCTCTTCCACCGGCTCGGCCGTGGCGTGGCGCTGACGTCGGCCGGCGAGGCGTTCGTGGAGCCGGCCCGGCAGGTCATGCGGGACCTGGAGACGGCCCGCTCGGTGGTGCGCACCATCGCGGGACTGGAGGGCGGCAGGCTCGACATCGTCGCGCCGACGACGCTCGCGGCCGACCCGCTGGCGGAGCTCACCGGGGACTTCCGCAGACGCAATCCCGCGATCGACATAGTGATCGTGGAGCCGTCCGACGCGGCGGCCGTCGCGGACGTGGTCCGCACCGGCGAGTGCGAGCTGGGGCTGACCGACGTCAGGACGCGCGGCAAGGCGGTCGAGTCCCTGGAACTGTGCCGCCAGGAGGTCCTGGTGGTGGTGCCACGCTCCGAGCGCTTCCCGCAGTCGGGACCGGTGGCACTGAGCGAGGTCGCCCGACTGGACCTGGTGGCGACCGCACCCGCTACCGCGACCCGGACGTTGATGGACGAGGCGCTCGGCGGGGAGGGCAGGAGCCCGCGGATCGCGGTGGACACGGTGCATCAGGCGGCCGTCGTGCCGCTGGTGCTGGCCGGCGCGGGCGCGACGCTCCTGCCGCGTTCGCTCGCCGAGGAGGCGGCCCGGCGCGGAGCGGTGGCGCTCACGACCCGGCCGCGCCTGATCCGGCCGGTCTGGCTCCTGTGGCGGGGCGGGCCCCTCTCACCCGCCGCCCAGGCGTTCATCGACGTGGCCCGGGAGATGTCCGCACAGCAGGCGCCGGCCGTGCCGTCGAAGAGCCAGCCATAGACGTCTTCTATTGCTCACGGTGAAAAGTTCTTCTTCTCGATCTCTGCATCTCTATTGCGCCTGTCCCAGGAAAGGCTTTTTCCTCGCCGCTTTATGGATTGCGTGCCTCTGGACACATAGACGTCTCCTACCGCCCGTATTCATAATGCGTTCAGCCTGCTCCCGGCCTCCTCGTTGACCGTGCACGGTGTGAAATGCCACGTTTCTCGCACCGTAGAGGAGGAGCACATGACCGAATTCGACGCCGGTCGGCACATACTGCCGAGGCCCGATTCCCACCGGCAGCCGACCACCGCGATGGACGTCCACGACCAGGAGGTCCCCTTCACTCCGATCGGTCCGGTCCCACCGCCCGAGAACGCTCCGAACGTGGTGATCGTGCTCGTCGACGACCTCGGCTTCGGCACCTCCAGCGCGTTCGGCGGGCCCTGCGAGATGCCGGCCGCGGAGCGGCTGGCCGGCAACGGGCTGCGCTACACCCGCTTCCACGTGACAGCCCTGTGCTCACCCACCCGGCAGGCCCTGCTGACCGGGCGCAACCACCACTCGGTCGGCATGGGCGGCACCACGGAGATGACCACGGCGGCCCCCGGCTACAACGGCTTCCGGCCGCGCAGCGCGGCCACCATGGCCCAGATCCTCCAGGGCAACGGCTACAGCACGGCCGCCTTCGGCAAGTGGCACCAGACACCGCCGCGGGAGATCAGCGCGGTCGGGCCGTTCGACCGCTGGCCCACCGGGGAGGGGTTCGACACCTTCTACGGTTTCATGGGCGCCGAGATGAACCACTGGTACCCGCTGCTGTATCAGGGCACCTCTCCCGTCGAGCCGGACCGCCGGCCCGAGGACGGCTACCACCTGTCCGAGGACCTGGTGGACCACGCCATCGACTGGGTGCGTACCCAGCGGACGCTGACGCCTGATCGGCCGTTCTTCACCTACCTCGCGCTGGGTGCCGCGCACGCGCCGCTGCACGTGGACCGCGCCTGGCAGGAGAAGTACCGCGGACGCTTCGACGACGGCTGGGACCGCCAGCGGGAGGTGACCCTGGAGCGGCAGAAGGAACTCGGCGTCGTACCCCCGGAGACGGAACTCGCACCCTGGGCGGAGGGCGTCCCGCACTGGGACCAACTCAGCGACAACCAGCGGCGGTTGTCGGCCCGGTTCATGGAGACGTTCGCCGGATTCACCGAGCACGCCGACGTCCAGGTGGACCGGTTCCTCGACGCCCTGCAGGAGCTCAATGAGCTGGACAACACCCTCATCCTGTACATCCTGGGCGACAACGGCGCCTCGGGCGAAGGCGGCATCGAGGGCACGATCGTCGAGCACCGCCTCGGTCACGGCGTCGTGGACGACCCGGACGAGATGATCGACCACATCGACGAGATCGGCGGACCGCTCAGCTATCCGATCGCCCCCGCGGGATGGGCACTTGCGCTCAACACCCCCTACCAGTGGACCAAGCAGGTCGCCTCGCACTTCGGCGGCACCCGCGACGGCATGATCCTGCACTGGCCGCGGGGCGTCGCCGAACGGGGCGGGCTGCGCCACCAGTTCTCGCACGTGATCGACGTCCTGCCGACGATCCTGGACTGCGCGGGAATCCCGGCGCCGTTCAGTGTGGACGGGGTGCCGCAGCAGCCCATCGAGGGCGCGAGCATGCAGCCGACGCTCGCCGACGCACAGGCTCCGGAGCACCGCCGTACCCAGTACTTCGAGATGTGCGGCAACCGGGGCATCTACCACGACGGCTGGATGGCGGTCACCCGGCACGGCATCCCCTGGGAGATGGTCCCGGACAAGGACCGCAGGTTCGCCGACGACGTCTGGGAGCTGTACGACCTGAGCCGGGACTGGAGCCAGGCCGACGACCTCGCCGCCGAACACCCGTACAAACTGCGGAAGTTGCAGGACCTGTTCCTGATCGAGGCGGCGAAGTACCAGGTCTTCCCGCTGGACGACCGGGTCACCGAGCGGGAGAACCCGGCCATGGCCGGCCGCATCGACCTGCTGGGCGACCGCACCTCGGTCACCTACCGCGCCGGGATGCGGCGGTTCACCGAGGAGACCACGCCCAACGTCAAGAACCGCTCCCACAGCATCACCGCCCATGTCGACCTGCCCGGGACGCCGGCCGAGGGCGTGCTCATCGCGCAGGGCGGACGGTTCGGCGGCTGGACCCTGTACTTCACCGACGGCAGGCCCGCCTACGCCTACAACTACTTCGGCATGAACCTTTACACCGTGCGCGGCAGCCGGCACCTGGCACCCGGACGGCACGAGATCCGGCTCGAGTTCGACTACGACGGCGGAGGACTCGGCAAGGGCGGGACCGCCACCCTCCTGGTGGACGGCGAGAAGCACGGCACCGGACGGATCGACCGGACCATCCCGTACTACTTCTCCTTCGACGAGACGCTCGACGTCGGAGTGGACCTGAGCACTCCGGTGACCGACGACTATCCCGTCCTCGACAACGAGTTCACCGGGACCATTCACACGGTGCGCATCGACCTGGCCGCGGGTGCCACGGACTCCGAGGAGTTCGACGGCGGACTGCACCGTCGCGTCATGGGGGCCCAGTGAACTGCTGTGCACCGTCCGGTGGTACGGGCGCGGAGCGAGTCCCGCCCGTACCGCCGGCTGCCCACCGGGCGACACGGGACGGCATACGGGACGGCATGGTGGCCGTCGCCGCCGGCGAGTTCCTCGTGGGCAGCCAGGACGCGCTCGCCTATCCGGCGGACGGGGAGGGCCCGCTGCGCACGGTGTTCGTCGACTCCTTCTGGATCGACGCCCGCACGGTGTCCAACGCGCAGTTCGCGCGCTTCGCCGCCGACACCGGGTACCGCACCTCCGCCGAGCGGATCGGCTGGTCGTTCGTCTTCGCGGGGCGGCTCCCGGACGATTTCCCGCCGACCCGGGCTGTGGCGGCCGCGCCCTGGTGGCGGCAGGTGGAGGGGGCCGACTGGCGCCGTCCGGACGGCCCGTACTCCACCTGGGAGGACCGGCCGGACCATCCGGTCGTCCACGTCGACTGGGACGACGCCCGCGCCTACTGCGCCTGGGCCGGCAAGCGACTGCCCACCGAGGCTGAATGGGAGCGCGCCGCCCGAGGGGGACTGCACGCCAAGGTGTTCCCCTGGGGCGACGAGTTCGAGCCGGGCGGCCACCCCCGAATGAACGTGTGGCAGGGCGACTTCCCCCGCCGGCACCCTACGGCCGACGCCTGGTACGGCACCTGCCCGGTCGACGCCTACGAGCCCAACGGGCTCGGTCTGTACAACACCACCGGCAACGTCTGGGAATGGTGTGCCGACCCGTTCGTTCCCGGCGTCGGCCGGCGCGTCGCCAAGGGCGGGTCCTACCTGTGCCACACCTCGTACTGCCGCCGCTACCGGGTCGCCGCGCGCCAGGGTCTCCTCCCCGACTCGACAACCGGCAACGTCGGATTCCGCTGCGCCCTGGACCCGGCTTGAATCCGGAGTCCAGGCGCATCGGCCGCACCAGGTCACGTACTTGGCATCACTTGCCCAGCCAGGACTTCACCTTGCCGGGGTTCGCCTCGACCCACTTCTTCGCCGCCGCCTCCGGTGACATCTTGTCCACGGCGATGTACTTGGCGACGGTGTTCTGGTCGGTGTTGGTCCACCTGAACTTCCTGACTAGGTCGTAGGCCGGGCTGCCGGACTTGGCGAAGCGAGTGCTGACGATCTTGTCGAGGTCGAACACCGGGTAGTCGCAGGCGACCTTCGCCGGATCGGAGTCGCAACCCGCCGTGTGCCTCGGCAGGTTGACGTGGACCAGCGGCACCTCCGAGAAGAACCACTGCGGCTCGTAGAAGTAGCCGATCATCCACTTCTTGTTCTTCTCGGCGTCCCGGAAGCCCTGGATGAGGGCGGTCTCGCTGCCCGCGTACACCACCTTGAAGTTCAGCTTCAGGTTCTTCGCCAGAGCCGCGTCGTTGGTCTGGTACGACGGGTCGCCGTCGAGCAGCTGGCCCGCGCTGCCCGACTCGGAGGTCTTGAAGTGCGACGCGTACTTGTCGAGGTTTTTCCAGTCCACGATGTCCGGGTACTTCTTCGCGATCCACGGCGGGATGTACCAGCCGATGATTCCCTTGTTACCGGTCGCACCGAGGTCGACGGCGGATTTCTGCTGGTCGATGTACTTCTTCTTCAGGTCGTCGTGACCCCAGTTCTCCAGAATCGCGTCGACCTCGCCGGTCTCGAATCCCTGCCAGCCGATCTCGGCCTTGAGGTCCTTCTTGACGACCTTGCAGCCGATGTCGCGCCGGGCGACGTACGCGACGACCGCCGCGTCCGCCTCGTATCCCACCCACGGGTTGACGGCGAGGTTGAACGTGCCGCATTTGCCCGAACTCCCGCCTGCCGCGGCGGAGTCGTCGCCGACCTTCGCCCCGCCGCAGGCGGTCAGGGCGAGACCGAGTACGGCCGTTCCCGCCACGCCGGGACGCCAGTGCCTTGCTCGCGTTGCCATGTTCCTGCTCCTTGTACGGGGGAATTTCTCCGAAGCGGTGCCCGGCAGGAAAATGTCACGCGTTATTCTGGGAGCACCTCTGTACGCGGTGCAGTAAAAATGTCAGCCGTGCCGACGCCGGTCAACGAGACCTCTTGGCTCCACCCGAACCGGTTTTGAATGAACGCAATAGAAGCTTTCTATGTGTGTGAATTACGTGCTGCTGCTCGGCGGGAGCTGCGCCGGGCTGACGAGTTCGCCCAGTACCTCGGCCATGAAATGGACCAGCCAGCGTTGCGAGGGGCTGCGTGACGCCTCGTGCCGGGCGTACAGCGCGACTTCGATCGGCTCGGTCTCGAAGGGGAGTTGTACCAGACGCAGGCGATGGGAACCGTTGAACACCTCGCCGACGTACTCGGGGACGATCGCGATGAGGTCGGTCCGCTCCAGCAGGTAGGGGAGCATCGAGAAGCGCGTGGCCTCGACGGCCACCCGGTCCAGGAGGCCGTATGTGGCGAGCAGGGACCGGGGCACGACGTGGCCGCTGGGCCCGTACACCGTCACGTGATGTTCGGCCGCGAGTGCCGGCAGGGCGACCGACGCCCCGCTGATACGGGGGTGGTCCGCGGCGACCATGCCGACGTAGCGCTCGTGGAAGAGCGGGATGCGGACGGTGCGGTGGGAGGTCAGGACCGGGGTCGCGACGAAGGCGTCGAGTTCGCCGCGGCGGAGCTGGCTCTCGGCGGCGTCGACGTCCAGCGGACGGACGGTGAAGGAGACGCGCGGCGCGCGTTCCCTGGCCGCGGCCACGAGGCGGGGCAGGAGCGTCGCCTCGCCCAGGTCGGAGAGGGCGACGGTGAAGCGGCCGGACATGCTCTCCGGGTCGAAGCGGTCGCCCTGCCGGGTCGCCGCGTCGATGTCGGCGAGGGCCCGCTGCAGCGGCTCGTAGAGGCGCTGGGCGCCCGCGGTCGGGGTGAGACCGCGGCCGGTGCGGCGGAAGAGCTCGTCGTCGAAGTGGCGGCGCAGCTTGCCCAGGCTGTAGCTCACGGTGGGCTGGGTGACGTGCAGCGTCTCCGCGGTGGCCGTGACGCTGCCGGTCTCGTAGAGCAGCACGAAGACCCGGGCGAGGTTGAGATCGAAGCTGCTCACATCGATGGAGTCTATATCGCAGCGCGACAACATCTATTGGTCGGCATGTCGCACGGTGCCTAGCGTGTCCCGCACCACTTGAGAGGACCGCCTGTGACATCCGTGCGTCGTATCTGCCATGAGTTCCTCCAACGGCAGGGGCTCACCACCGTCTTCGGCAATCCCGGCTCCAACGAGCTGCCCTTCCTCGCCGACCTGCCGGACGGGTTCCGGTACGTCCTGGGACTGCACGAGGGCGCCGTGGTGGGCATGGCCGACGGCTACGCGCAGGCCACGGGCCGCCCGGCGCTGGTCAACCTGCACGCCGCCTCCGGCTCCGGCAACGCGATGGGAGCGCTCACCAACGCCGTGGCCGCGCGCACGCCCCTGGTGATCGTGGCGGGCCAGCAGGTGCGCCCGGCCATCGGACCGGAGGCCAACCTCGCCAACGTCGACGCCCCGTCCCTGATGAAGCCGCTGGTCGGCTGGGCCGCCGAACCCGCGTGCGCCCAGGACGTGCCCCGCGCGCTCGCGCAGGCCGTCTTCGAGGCGCGGCTTCAGAGCCGGCCGACCTACCTCTCCGTCCCCTACGACGACTGGGCGGTGGACGCGGGCGAGAACGCGCCGGCCGTGCTGGACCGGCAGGTGCGGCGCGCGAGTGCGCCCGGCGGGGAGCAGGGCCGTCTCCTGGCCGAGGCGGTCATCGGGGCGCGACGGCCCGCGCTCGTGCTCGGCGGTGACATCGACGCGGCCGGGCTGTTCGACGACGCCGTGCGGCTGGCCGAGCGCCTGGGTGGTCCGGTGTGGGCGGCGCCGTCGCAGTTCCGGCTGCCCTTCCCGAACCGTCATCCGCAGTTCCGCGGCATTCTGCCCGCCGGCATCGAACCCGTCTCCCGCGCCTTCGAGGGCCATGACCTCGTGCTGGTGCTCGGGGCCCCGGTATTCCGCTACCACGAGTACCTTCCCGGCCGGTACCTGCCCGAGGGCACACGGCTGATCCAGGTCACGGAGGACGCCTCGGCCGCCGCGCGTGCGCCGATGGGCGAGGCGCTGGTCGCCGACCCCGCGGCCGTGATCGAGCTGCTGATGACGGCGCTCGACGCGCCCGAGCGGCCGGTCGGCGACTACCGGCCCGTGCCCGCGCCGCTCACGGCGGAGGGCCCGCGTCTGCACCCGGAGGAGGTCTTCGCGATCCTGCGCGACGAACTGCCCGACGACACCGCGTACGTGGTCGAGTCGACCTCGACGAACTCCTCGTGGTGGCGCCAGATGGACCTGCGCCGGCCCGGCTCCTACTACTTCCCGGCCGCCGGCGGGCTCGGCTTCGGCCTGCCCGGCGCGGTCGGGGTCGCCATGGCCCGGCCCGACCGGCCGGTCGTCGGAGTGATCGGGGACGGCTCGGCCAACTACGGCATCACCGCCCTGTGGACGGCCGCGCAGCAGCGCCTGCCCGTGACCGTGGTGCTGCTGCGCAACGGCACGTACGGGGCGCTGCGCTGGTTCGGCGACCTCCTCGGTGTACCGGACGCGCCGGGGATGGACATCCCGGGTCTGGACTTCACCCGCATCGCCGAGGGCTACGGGGTGCCCGCCCAACACGTGGACGGAGTGGAGGAGTTGAGGGACGTGCTCGCGGAGCGCCCGGACGGCCCCCGGCTGGTCCAGGTCGACACGGCACTCACCACGCCGTCCTGACGGCAGCACCGTAACCGCACGACCGCACGCCCCTCCTCGGAGAACTCACCACCCCTTGGGTGACGGAAGGGAAAACGATGACACTCCTGGACAGCGCCGTCTGGAGCAAGAAGTTCTTCAGCGACGGCTGGAAGGACGCCACCCGCGAGCACCCCGTCACCGAGCCGGCGACGGGCTCGCAACTCGGCACCGTGGGCCTGGCCACGGCCGAGGACGTGGAACGCGCCGCCGCCCGGGCCGCGGAAGCTCAGCGGGCCTGGGCCGCCACCCCGCCGCAGCGGCGGGCGGCCGTGCTGCGCCGTGCGGGCGAGCTGTTCACCGAGCACGCAGCCGAGATCGAGGACTGGCTGATCCGCGAGGCCGGATCGGTGCGCTCCAAGGCGGCGTTCGAGGTGCGGCTCGCCATCGGCGAGTGCTTCGAGTGCGCGGGACTGCCGACGCATCCGCAGGGTGAGGTGCTGACGTCCGAGGAGGCACGCTGGTCGTTCGCACGGCGCCGTCCCGCAGGCGTGGTGAGCGTCATCGCACCGTTCAACTTCCCGCTCATCCTCGGTCTGCGCTCGGTGGCGCCCGCGCTGGCCCTGGGCAACGCCGTGCTCCTCAAGCCGGACCCGCGCACCGCGGTCGTCGGCGGAGTCGTCATCGCCCGCGTCTTCGAGGAGGCCGGACTGCCCTCCGGCCTGCTGCACCTGCTCCCCGGCGACGGCTCGGTCGGCCAGGCCGTCGTCGAGGCGCCCGAGGTGCGGGTCATCTCCTTCACCGGGTCCACGCCGGTCGGGCGGGCGATCGGTGAACGGGCCGGCCGCCTGCTGAAGCGGGCCCACCTCGAACTCGGCGGCAACAACGCGCTGGTGGTGCTGCCCGGAGCGGACGTGCGGAAGGCCGCCTCCGCCGGCGCGTTCGGCTCCTATCTGCACCAGGGGCAGATCTGTATGACGACCGGCCGCCACATCGTGCACGAGTCGCTGCTGGAGGAGTACAGCGCCGCGCTCGCCGAGAAAGCTCGGGCGCTGCCCGTCGGCGATCCCGCGCGGGAGGACGTGGCGCTCGGCCCGATCATCGACCGGCGGCAGCTGGAGCGGATCCACGGGATCGTCACCGAAAGCGTCGCGGCGGGCGCGACGCCGGTCGCGGGCGGCGAGATCGCGGGCGCCTGCTACCCGGCGACCGTGCTCACCGGCCTCACGACCGACATGCCGGCGTGGCGCGAGGAGATCTTCGGACCCGTGGCTCCCGTCATCGGGTTCTCGACGCTCGAGGACGCCGCGCGGATCGTCAACGACTGCGAGTACGGCCTGTCCGTCGGAATCCTCGGCGACGTCGGCACGGCGATGAAGCTCGCCGACCGGATCGACTCCGGCAAGGTCCACATCAACGAGCAGACCGTCAGCGACGAGCCCAACGCCCCCTTCGGCGGGGTGAAGGCCTCCGGCACCGGGTCCCGGTTCGGCGGAGCCGCCGCCAACGTCGAGGCCTTCACCGAGACGCAGTGGGTCACCGTCCGCCCGGACATCGCCGACTACCCGTTCTGAGACTCCCCCGTCCCCACTCGGTCCCCCCTAGCCGCTCCAGAGGGAACATCACATGGCACCCACCGCCTCGACCAGCGCCACCAGAACCGACACAAGAGCCGGCGGCCCCGGCCGCAACGTCTGGACCGTGGTCCTGTGCTGGATCACCGTCCTGCTCGAGGGCTACGACCTCGTCGTCCTCGGCGCCATCATCCCGACCCTGCTGAAGACCCATCACCTCGGCATGACGGCCGCGGACGCCACCACCGTCGCCACGCTGTCCCTCGTCGGCGTGGCCATCGGCGCCGTCCTGGTCGGCCCGCTCGCCGACCGGTTCGGGCGGCGGCTGCTGCTCATCGGCTCGGTGGTGGAGTTCTCGATCTTCACCCTGCTGGTGCCGCTCGCCACGTCCGTCACGATGTTCGCCGCACTGCGGCTCATCGCCGGCATCGGCCTGGGCGCCTGCATGCCGGCGTCGCTGACGATGATGGCCGAGCACATGCCCGCCGCTCGCCGGGCACGCGCCAGCACGCTGACCATGACCGGCTACCACACCGGCGCGGTGATCACGTCGCTCCTGGCCCTTCAGGTCACCGACAACTGGAAGGTCCTCTTCTACGTCCTCGGCATCGCCGGTCTCGTCATCGCGGTCATCCAGTGGTTCCGGCTGCCGGAGTCGGCGGCGTTCGTCCGCGCCAAGGAGGCGCCCGCGTCCCGGCGCGTGCCGTTCTCCGAACTGCTCAAGCCGGCCTACCTCCGCGCGGGCATCGGCATCTGGGTCGCCTCGTTCATGGGCCTGCTGCTGGTCTACGGCCTCAACACATGGCTGCCCAAGCTCATGAACGACGCCGGCTACCCCGTCCCCACGGCCGTCACCCAGCTGCTCGTCCTCAACGTCGGCGGTGTGGCCGGCCTGATACTCGGCGGCTACGTCGCCGACCGGCGCGGCATCAAGCTCACCACGCTCGGCTGGTTCGCGGTGTCGGTGGCCATGCTGGCCTGCCTCAGCATCAAGATGCACAGCGACCTGCTGCTGAACGTCGTCGTCTTCCTCACCGGCGTGTTCGTCTTCTCGGCCCAGGTGCTGGTCTACGCCTACGTCACGAACTACTACCCGGCCGCCGTCCGCGGCACGGCCCTCGGCTCCGCCTCCGGCATCGGCCGTATCGGCTCCATCGTCGGCCCGACCATCACCGGTGCCCTCGTCGCCGCCGGCATCGGCCACCCCTGGGGCTTCTACTTCTTCGCCGCCGTGGCGGTCGCGGGCTTCCTCGCCGTGCTCACGCTGCCCGCACGACCCGCCGCCACATCCGCGGAGGTCACCGAGCCCGCCGTCTGAACCCGGCGCAGGGGCGGCACGGACGCGGGGCGCGTCCGTGCCGCACATTCGTGCACCGGGTAAGAATGAGGACCATGCCCGGCACCAGCGACACGAGCAACGGAAAGCATCCGGTGGAACTCGGCTCCGTCCAGGAGACGCTGTTCATTCCGCTGGCCGCGCGGGCCCGGGAGACCGTGAAGAAACGGCCTCTGCTGCGGGATCCGAAGTCGGTCGAGATGATCCGCGAGATCGACTACCCGGCCGAGAAGTACGGTCCCGGCCCCGGTTCGTCGATCACGGTGCTGCGTACCGCGATCGTGGATTCCTGGGTGCGGGCGTTTCTCGCGGAACATCCGGCGGGGACGGTCGTCGAGATCGGCACGGGGCTCAACACCCGCTTCGAGCGGGTCGACAACGGCTCGGTGCACTGGATCGACCTCGACCTCCCGGACACCGTCGAACTGCGCCGGAAGTTCTTCACGGACACCGCACGCCGCCGTATGGTCGCCGCGTCGGTGCTCGACGAGGGGTGGCTGCGCACGGTCGAGGCGTACCCCGGGCCCTACTTCTTCGTGGCCGAGGGCGTGCTCGTCTACCTGCCGGAGGACCGGGCGGCCGAGGCGCTCACGCGCATCTCACAGCGGTTCCCCGACGCCCTGGTGGCTCTCGACACCTATCCTCGGCGGCTGCTGGAGAAGCAGCATCAACAGGCGGTCCAGAGGGGGATGGAGGCCCGCTGGGCCTGGTCCTGCGAGGACCCGCGATCGCTGGAGAGGCTCGGCCTGCGGGTCGTGGAGGCGGCGGCCGTCACCCGGCCCCCTCGTGCCGTGCGAGCTCAACTGCCCCTGCGTTTCCGGGCCTTCCTGCCCCTCGCCGACCGGCTGCTGCGCGGCCTGTTCAACATCACGCTCTTCCGGGCCGGTTCACGTCCGGACTGAGCGCCTGGGTCAGGCCTCCTCCCCCGGCGCGTGCTCCAGGTCGGCCACCGCCGCCGCCTGCTCCCGCACGTGCTGGAGGAACCGCGCCGGGTTCGGCGGGAGCGTGCCCGAGGTCAGCCAGGCGATGCCTATGTCCCGGGTCGCCTCCACATCGGTGACCTGCAGATACGACGGCGCGCTGGCCGGCGCGGAGGCATGCGGGCGCGGCACCAGCGCGACGCCGAGGCCGGCGCTGACCAGGCCCCGCAAGGTGGCCACTTCGTCGCCCTCGAAACCGGCCCGGGGCGTGAACCCGGCGGCGCGGCACAGTGTCTCGGTGACGGAGCGCAGGCCCTGTTCGTGCCGCAGCAGGATGAACGGCTCCTCGGCGACCTCGGCCAGCCTGGCCCGCCGCCGCTGGGCCAGGCGGTGTCCGGGCGGCACGGCCAGCCACAGCGGCTCGACCAGCAGGCGCCGCCAGGTGATCAGGGGATGGCCGGGGTCCCCCGCCGTGAGCAGCAGATCGGCCGTGCCGTCCAGGAGGGTCTCCACCAGTACGGCCTCGCTGCCCTGACGCAGTCCGAACCGGGAGAGCGGGAAGCGTGCCCGGAATCCGGTGATCAGCGGTGGCAGCAGCCAGGTGCCCAGCGAGTGCAGGAAGGCGAGCGGGATCAGGCCCGACTCCGGGGACACGGTCTCGTGGACCGCCCGCAGGCCGCGGTCCAGGTGGTCGAGTGCGGCATCCGCGTGCTGCTTGAAGGCCCGGCCGGCCGGGGTCAGCCGCAGCACCCGGCCCACCTGCTGGAAGAGCTCGGCGCCCGCCTCGTGCTCCAGACGCCTCAGCGCACGGGACAGGGCCGGCTGCGTCATGTGCGCGTCCGCCGCGGCCCGCGTCACCGTCGCACCGTCCGCCACGGCGACGAAGCACCGCAGTACCTGCACCTCCATGCGATCGATGCTACTGAGGCATGGAACGACACGCATCAAGGCATTGGACGCATGGAACTCCCACGACGACCCTGGAAGGGATGACAGGGCGACCGACGGTCCCGGCCCCGACACCTCACGGAGCGACGATGAACACGTACTGGAACGCAGGCAAGAGCAGGTTCGAGACCTCGGCGCGCGGCCGGGCCGTACTGGCCGATCCCCGGCTGAACCGCGGCACGGCCTTCACCGAACGAGAACGCCGCGACCTGGGCCTGGACGGCCTGATCCCACCCCACATCCTGACGCTTGACCAGCAGGCACGGCGCGCCTACGGCCAGTACACGGAGCAGCCCACCGATCTGGCCAAGCACGTCAACCTGTCCGCCCTGCACGACCGCAACGAGGTGCTGTTCTACCGCCTGTTGAGCGACCACCTCTCCGAGATGCTGCCCATCGTCTACACGCCGACGGTCGGCACGGCCATCGAGCGGTACAGCAACGAGTACCGGCGCCCGCGCGGCATCTACCTGTCGGTGGACGCGCCCGAGGACATGGAACGCGCCCTGCGCTCCTCGGGGTTGGCGGCCGGTGACGTCGATCTGATCGTGGCGACGGACGGCGAGGCCATCCTGGGCATCGGCGACTGGGGGGTGGGCGGCATCGACATCTCGGTGGGCAAACTCGCCGTCTACACCGCGGCGGCGGGCATCGACCCGGCCCGCACCCTGGCCGTCGTCCTCGATGTCGGCACCAACCGTCAGCAACTCCTGGACGACCCGCTCTACTTGGGCAACCGCCACCCCCGCGTGGACACGCGGACGTACGACGCCTTCATCGACCGGTACGTCACCACCGCGGAACGCCTCTTCCCCGACGCCATGCTGCACTTCGAGGACTTCGGGCCCGCCAACGCCCGCCGCGTCCTCGACCGTTACCGCGGCGAGCACTTCGTCTTCAACGACGACATCCAGGGCACCGGCGCGGTCAACCTCGCCGCGGTCCTGTCCGGCGTACGGGCCAGCGGAATGCCGCTGCCCGAGCACCGCGTCGTGGTCTTCGGCGCCGGCACGGCGGGCATGGGCATCGCCGACCAGCTGCGGGACGCCATGGCCGCGGAGGGCCTGACCCGCGAGGAGGCCACCGCCCGGATCTGGGCCGTGGACCGCCACGGGCTGATCACCCGTGGCCAGGAGGGCCTGCGGGACTTCCAACTCCCCTACGCCCGCGCCGCCGAGGAGGTCGCGGGATGGCAGCGGGACGAGAAGGTCGCAGGCATCTCCCTGGAGGAGGTGATCCGCCGGGTCCGGCCCACCGTCCTGATCGGGACCTCCGGCCAGGGCGGGGCGTTCACCGAGACCGTCGTACGGGAGATGTCCGCGCACACCGAACGCCCCATCATCCTGCCGATGTCGAACCCGACCAGGCTGGCCGAGGCCGTCCCCTCCGAGCTGCTGGACTGGTCCGACGGCCGCGCGCTCGTCGCGACCGGAAGCCCGTTCGCGCCGGTCACCAGCGGCGGGGTCACCTACGAGATCGGCCAGGCCAACAACGCGCTGGTCTTCCCCGGCCTCGGCCTGGGCGCCGTCGTCGCCCGCGCCATCCGGGTCACCGACGCCATGCTGTCCGCCGCGGCCCACGCGGTCGCCGACCAGGTCGACTCCTCCCGGCCCGGCGCTCCCCTCCTGCCCCTCACCACTGAACTGCGCCGGACGTCCGCCGCGGTGGCCGTCGCCGTGGCCCGGGCCGCGGCCGAGGACGGCGTCGCCCGGGAGCCCGTGGACGACACGATCGAGGAGCTCGTACGCCGGGCGATGTGGGAGCCGGTGTACCGGCCCGTCGTCGGTGTCTGAGGCGGTGGATTCGACTACGCCCGCCCGCACAGCAGTTGCCGCTGTACGCCAACACGGCCTCGTCGTCCCGCCGTTGCTGCTGCTGACGCTGCTCAGCGGTGTCATCGACGCGGTCAGCCTCCTGGGCCTCGGCCAGACGTTCGTGGCGAACATGACCGGCAATCTCGTACTCGTCGGCCTGACCCTCGCCGGCACACCGGGATCCTCACCCGCCGGACCGCTGACGGCACTTGGCGGCTTCGTCGTGGGAGCCTTGCTGGTGCGCGCCGTGGCTCCGCACCATGTGAACCACCAGGCGCTGGTGGGGATCTGCGCACTGCTGGAGGCCGCCCTGTTCGTCGTGGCCGTACTTACGTGGTCGTACAGCGGCGATCAGGAGCCCGTGCTGCTGCCGATCGCTCTGTGCGCAGTGGCGCTGGGCATGCAGAACGCCGCGGTCAGGCGGCTCGGCGTCGCGGGGCTCACCACCACGGTCATGACCAGCACGCTGACCGGGCTGTTCGCGGGCCGTGCGGAGGAACGCACGTCGTCGTCGAATTCGCGGCAGGCACTGAGCGTTCTGACCCTGGTCGGCGGCGCCGCGCTCGGTGCGGCGGCCGTCCGGCTGACCGGTCCCCGGTGGACGCTGGCCATGGTCGCCGCCCTTGCGGTCGTCGTCGCGTTCACTCTGCTCTCGCCCGGTTGGCCTTCAGCAGGCCGACGCCCAGCGGAGTGAGCACGTGCAGCACGGTGTTCCGGTCGCGGACCGAAACGGCCAGCTCGGCCTCCCGCAGAATCCTGACGTGTTCGCCGGCCGTCGCGGCGGTCACGCCCGCCCGGCGGGCCGCCTCACCGGTCGTGCACCCGTCCTCCAGGGCGCGGAGCACAGCGGTCCGTCCATGGCCGAGGAGCCGGTCCAGCGTCGTACGGGCCCCGTCGCCCGGCCGCTGGGGCGGCGCCCACCAGTGGTGGGTGCGCGCGACGGGGTAGACCAGCACCGGCGGCAGTCGCGGGTCCGACAGGGTGATGGGGGTCTGCCAGCAGAAGACCGAGGGCACCAACAGGAGTCCTCTGCCGTGCAGTTGGAGGTCGCGGTCGAGGGGATAGGCCGTTTCGAGTACGGGCGAACGCCAGCGCAGTGACGGACCCAGGGTCGACAGCAGCGCGTCCACTCCGCCCCGCAGCAGTTCCCTGGCGCGCACGGCGCGGTCCGCCTCGATCTGTGCGCGCACCGCGGACCAGTACGGGGGCAGGGCCGCGTCGAAGTAGCGGTGCAGCGCCTGTCCCAGGGTCTCCAGTGCCTGGGGTTCCCCGTCCGCGAGAGGGCGCAGCCAGGAAGGCGCCGCGGCCAGCACGTTCATCTCCTCCCGCAGACGCCTGCGGGAGGTGGAGAGAATCGCCTGGACTCCCTCCTGCAGTCCTCGGGACGCCTCGGCCGGATTGAGGAAGTCGGGGAAACTGCCGCGCGGCGGGGCCAGCGCCCTGACCAGATGCAACTGCCGCAGGGGCAAACGCCGCAGCCGGGCACGCGCCTGGCCGCTCCAGGTGTCGAAGACGGCACGTCCCTGACGCGTCCCCAGCAGATTCAGACTGAGGACGATCTCCCACAAAGGATCGGGGACGGCGGCGACGCGCGTCCTGAGCAAGTCTTCGCGCGTGAAATGCACTCGGAGCACGGAACTCTCGCAGTCGGTCACGTGATGAGCTGAAGTGGGGGCACGCGATGGGCACGCGATTGTCCTCATGGTCCCGTGGAAGCGAATTCCCCGACATCTCGTTTCGCGCCAACCGCCCTCGCCAATTCGGCCTCGGCGCACGGCTGTTCGGCCGCATCATCAGGCGTATTCGACGAGGATCGAATGACCTGGCACCTGGCACGGGCGGCAGGCAACCTGAAGACGCACGCGACCGTGATCTTCGCAGGACCGACCAACAGGGGGAACATCGTCATGCGCAAACGCGCTGCTTTCGGGGCGGTGGCGGCCGCCGCCTTCGCCACCGTGCTGGCGACCGCGCCGGGTGCCTCGGCCGAGGCCAATCCGCCCGGCTGTCCGAAGGAATACTTCTGCGCCTACAGCGGAGAGAACCAGACCGGTCAACTCGTGGTGAAAACCGCGGGGAACTGGTCCGGGAACGTAGCCTTCCGCTCCGCGTTCAACAACGGCATCCGGTTCCCGGGCGCCGACCACGTCGACATGACGTACGCCGTCGACGGCGGGACGGAAACCGTCTGCCTCCACTACAACCCGGGCCCCGGCGCCTACAAGGGGAACGCCGCTCCGGGCACCCGCATCGTCAAGGTCGTCTGGCGCGGCGAATGCTGACGGGCGGTCCGCGCACGATGCTGACCGGCAGGCGGCTCGGCGCACTGGGCGCCGGGGCCGTGGCGGTGGCCTTCACCGGCGTCCTTGCCACCGCTCCGACGGCCGCCGCGGAGGCCAACCCGCCCGGCTGCGGGAAGGGCTACTTCTGCGCCTACAGCGGGCCCGACCAGACGGGAAGGCTCGTGCTGAAGGTGGCGGGCAACTGGTCCGGCAACCTCGGCGTCGGCTCGATCTTCAACAACGGCGTCCGGTACCCGGGTGCCGACCACGTCGACGTCACGTCGTACGTGGGCGGACAGCCGTCGACCGACTGCTTCCACTACAACCCCGGTCCTGGCCGCTACAAGGCCAACGCCGAGGGGGGCCTGACCATCACCCGTGTCGTCTGGCGCGGCGAGTGCTGAACCACCGACACAGCAGCTGAGTCACCGACACCGGATGTCGTCCTGACGGAGGTCTCATCCATGCGCGCGAAGCGCTCCTTCCTCGGCATCATCGCCGTACTGGCCTGGGCACTGCTGGCCGCCTTCACCACCGGATCGGCTCACGCGGCAGCCGTCCCCGACACCCACGCCGGCGACCGTGTGCAGGTCGCGCCGCCGGCACCGCGCGACGCCGGGGCACTGCCGGACCGGGCCGCCGCCGTCTCGCCCACGATCTCTCCGGCCACCAACTGGATCCACCGGGCGGAGAACGAGACGTTCGACTGCAAGGCCGGAAACCTCTGCCTCGAGGTGTGGGATCCCACGGTCTCGAAGTGGAAGGTCTTCTTCCTCTACACCTGCAACCGCTACTCCCTGTCCAACTGGCTCAACTCCGGCTACTACCTCAACAAGCAGACCGGCTCGGTCACTTCGTACTTCTACGGCGCCCAGGGCCAGGTCCTGCGGACCTTCTCCCCGCCGCAGGTGGGGACGCAGGACTGGAATCCGGTCTGGTCCGTCCGCAACTGCTGACGCCTCGTCGTGACCGAGTCGTGGTGCCCGTCCGGGAGCGTCCCGGGCGGGCACTCCGTAGGCTGAGGTCTGCAGAAGGCCTGACCTGGCGAACGGCTGCCGCACTGTCCCCTCCCCTGCGAGGCACCGCATGATCGAGTTGGCCGCGGTCTTCGCCGTGGCGGGCGCCGCGAGCAACGCCGTGGGGACCGCCTTCCAGCGCAAGGCGGCCTCCACCACCAGCAAGGGCGGACTGCGCCTGCTCGCGGAACTGGTGCACCGGCCCGCCTGGGTGATCGGCATGGCCGGGGTGATCGGTGCCGCGCTCTTCCAGAGCCTGGCCCTGGTCAACGGCCCCCTCGCCCTCGTGCAGCCGCTGTTCATCCTCGAGCTGCCCTTCGCCCTGCTCGTCGCCTCACCGCTGATGCACCGCCGACTGCCGGCTCTGGGCTGGTGGGGCGTGGCCGGCGTGGTGGCCGGCCTGGCTCTGAGCCTCGCCTCCGCCGCCCCGCACGGAGCAGACGACGCGGCCCCCATGACGCGCTGGATTCCGGTGCTCGGCGTCTGCCTGGGCGCGATGGCCGTGGCCGTCGTCCTGGCCCGCCCGGGACGCCCGGCGACCCTGCGGGCCGCGCTCCTCGCCGCCGCGGCCGCGATCGGCAACGCTCTGACGGCGGCCCTGCTCAAGTCCGCGACGGGCACGTTCGCCGACCACGGCCTCACCGCCTTCCTCACCGCCTGGCAGACGTACGGCTTCGCACTGGCCGGCGTGGCCGCGTTGCTCCTGCTGGAGAACGCCCTCCAGGCGGGCCCGCTGGTCGCGTCCCAGCCCGCGCTGACCATCGGCGACGCGACGGTCAGCCTGGCGCTCGGCATCATCCTGTTCGACGAGCAGATCCGCACGGGCTGGTGGCTGGTGCCCGTGCTCCTTGGCGCCCTGCTGATCCTCGCGGGCGTGGTCGTACTGAGCCGGGCGGTGCAGGTTCTCGGGCTCGGCCGCTGACATCTTGCACCGGGACGCCGGCGACACCCTGGCCGGGGCCCGACCTGCACAAAGAGATCCGAATTCCCGGTCGCGCCCGGAACAAACAATGGAATCTCCGTGCGTGAGGCGCATTTCCCGGGGCACCAGAAGCGTCGGAAGAAACGACGGAGGTGCACGAATAATGATTCCCTTGCTTCTTGTTCTGCTGCTTGCCCTGATTCTTTTCGGTGCCGGTTTCGCACTCAAGGCACTGTGGTGGGTCGCGGTCATCGTGGTGGTGCTGTGGCTGATCGGCTTCGTGGTCCGGCCCGCGGGGAACGGCGGCCGCAGGGGCCGCTGGTACCGCTGGTAGTTCCGGCAGGACATGACGGTCACCGCGCGGGGCCCGCAGGCACAGAGCCTGCGGGCCCCGCGCGACACTGGACACCGACGGCCCGTGGCGCACAACGCCGCGACCGACGGAGCAGGAAGGGCCCCGCGCTGATGAGAATCGTCCAGTTGGGAACATCCGCCGTGTCCGGTATCTCCGGCCTGTCCGCTCTAAGAGGGCAGCTGGGCAGGGGCCTGTTCACCCGCGTCGCAGGCCCGGACGGCCCGCGCAACCGCGCCCGCATCCACGAAACCCCTGGTCCGCGCTGGTTCGAACCGGAGCGCCCGATCCGCCGGGTGCACGGAGACGCCTCGATGTTCATCGGCGGACTCTCCGCGCTGCTGCTGCAGTCCCTCCACCCGCTGGCCATGGCCGCCGTGGCGGCCCACTCCGGCTACCGCGGCGACCCCTGGGGCCGGCTCCAGCGCACGAGCACCTTCCTCGCGACGACGACCTACGGAACCGCGGAGCACGCGCGGCAGGCCTGCGAACAGGTCCGGTCGGTCCACGAGCGCATTCAGGGATTCACCGTCGACGGTGACGAATACCACGCCGCCGACCCTCATCTGCTCGGCTGGGTGCACGCGGCCGAGATCGACAGTTTCCTCCGCGCGCATCAGCGCTACGGGACGAATCCCCTCTCCGACGACGGCTGCGACGGCTACATCGCCGACACCGCCCGTATAGCGACCGAATTGGGCGTGCCCGACCCGCCCCGCAATCGCGCGGAACTCGCCGAGCTGTTCGCCTCCTACCAACCGGAACTGCGTGCCACCGCCCAGGCACGCGAGGCCGCCCGCTTCCTGCTCCTCAACCCGCCCGTCCCCCTCGCCGTGCGCCTTCCCTACGGCGTCCTGGCCGCCAACGCCGTCTCCCTGCTCCCCTCCTGGGCCGCCCGGGCACTGCGTCTGCCGAGGCTCCCGGTCGTCGACGAGTGGTGCGTCAGGCCCATGGGAAGCGCCGTCACGTCCGCGGTCCGCTGGGTGATGGCACCGTCGCGCCCCACGACGACCTCGACGACCTCGACGACCTCGACGACCTCGACGACCGGCTGAGTACACGGAGGGCAGGAGGCCCACCCCTTGTTCGAGGACTTCGAGACCGAACGGATCGACGTCGGCGAAGCATCGATCTTCGTCCGCTTCGGCGGAGTGGGCCCGCCGGTGGTGCTGCTCCACGGTCACCCCCGCACGTCCGCGACGTGGCACCGTGTCGCCCCGCTCCTCACCGGACGGGGCTTCACCGTGGTCTGTCCCGACCTGCGCGGATACGGCCGGTCCATCGGCCCGGCGCCCACCGCCGATCACTCGGCGCACTCCAAGCGATCCGTCGCCGACGACGTGGTCGCCGTGATGCGGTCGCTCGGCCACAACCGGTTCGCGCTCGCCGGGCACGACCGCGGCGGACCTGTCGCACTGCGCCTGGCGCTCGACCACCCCGAGGTCGTCTCGCGGGTGGCGCTGATCGACTGTCTGCCCGTCTCCGAGCATCTGTCCCGCATCACGGCCGAGTTCGCCACAAAGTGGTGGCACTGGTTCTTCTTCGCCCAGCCGGAGATTCCCGAACGGATCATCAACGCCGATCCGGACGGCTGGTACCGCGGCGACCCGAAGACCATGGGTGAGGAGAACTACGGCGAATGGCGGGCGGCCACGAGAAACCCCGACGTGGTGCGGGCCATGCTGGAGGACTACCGGGCGGGCCTCACGATCGACCGGCGGCACGAGGAGGAGGACCACGCCGCCGGCAAGCGGATCCGGTGCCCGGCACTGATCCTCTGGTCCCTCAAGGACGACCTGGAGGACCTGTACGGCGACCCGGTGAGCATCTGGCGCCGATGGACGGTGGACGTACGCGGCCATGGCATCGACGCCGGACACCACGTGGCCGAAGAGGCCCCGGACGCCCTCGCGTCGTCCCTCTCGGCCTTCTTCACCGGGTCTGAGTAGGGCCGGCGTCCACGCCCCGGCCGCTCGCCCTACTCGCTCTCCAACAGAGCGAGCAGGGGTGCTGCCGGCAGCGGGTGGCGGGTGTGCCCGCGCGGGCCCGTGGTCGTCGTAGCCGTCAGAAGTGCGTTGAGGACGGACTCCTCGACGGCGTCGAGCACGGCGGTGAACAGGGGGTCGAGGTCGTCGTCGCGAACCACGGCGGGGCCCGCGGGCGTGCGCAGGGGGCGGGTGCCGAAGGCGAGGCCGTAGTCGCCGCTGCCGTGGCCGTAACCGGCACCCACCCGGGCCAGGGCGTAGACGGCACGGCGGGCCAGGCGGGTCAACTGGCGCGCGTCCAGTGGGGCGTCGGTCGCGGCCACGACCATGCAGGAACCGATCTCAGGGGCAGATCCGGCGAGCGGCAGACCTACGTCGGCCGGAGTGACCGTGCGGCCTCTTACCCGCAGCGTGCCGCCGAAGTTGGCCTGCACCAGCACCCCGAGGGTGTTCTCCCGACCGGCGAGCGGCACGCGCCGCGACGATGTGCCGATACCGGCCTTGAACCCGAGCGCGGTCAGGCCGGTGCCGCCGCCGACGCAGCCTTCGGCGACCGGGCCGTACGACGCCTCGTCGAGCGCGGCGCGCACGTGTTCCTCCCGTACCGGACGTGACCGGATGTCCGACAGGAGACCGTCGTTGCACTCCCCCACCACCGGGTTCACGGTCCGGACGTCCGCGTTCCCGGGCCGTTCCAGCGTCCAGCCCACAAGCGCGTCCGCCACCCGGAACGCGGACAGCGTCGAGGTGAGCAGGACAGGGGTCTCGAGCGCGCCGAGTTCGGCGATCTGGGTGGCACCGATCAGCTTGCCGTAGCCGTTGCCCGCGAACACCCCGGCGGGCAGGGGGCTGCCCGGACCCACCCCGTCCGGCACGATCGCGGTGACCCCGCTGTGCACCCCGGGAGGGTGGATCAGCGTGGTGTGCCCGACCCGCACTCCGGGCACGTCCGTGAGGGCGTTGTACGGGCCCGCCGGCAGCTCGCCGACGGCGAGCCCGATGGCGCGGGCTCTGCCGCCGGCCGTGGGCGCTGGTGGATCGGGATCGCGCATGTCCGGCACGGTAGCGGCACTGCGCCGTTCCTCCGGTGAGGGGGCGCTCAGTTCCTGAGGCGCCGTAGCGGATCGCCGGGATCGTCGACCAGCGCGAGCCGGACGGTGAGGCGCTTTCCCACGGGCTCGCGCCGCGCCTCGAAGCTCTGCACCACCGCCATCACGATCTCCAGACCGTGCTGCCCCACCCGGCCGCTGTCGGCGGCGCGGGCGAACGGCAGCGTCGGATCGGAGTCCCACACCTCGATGTCCACCGCCTCGTCGGCGATGTGCAGGTGCAGCAGCACCGGTCCCGGCGCGTACTTGAGCGCGTTGGTGACCAGCTCGCTGACGACCAGCTGCGCCAGGTCCATCGCGCGGGCCGACACCGGCAGCCCGCTCTCGGACCTGGCCCGGGTCAGGAAGTCCAGCGTCCGGTTCCGCGCGCCCGAGATGCAGCCGTCGGCCCCGTCCAGGGCGATGGACACGTCGGCTGGTGCGGTATCCGGCATGCGTGAACTCTCCTCGGACGAGACTGGCGCTCTGCCGGTGATCTGCAATACCCCGTTCATGGCCGCGCGATTACCCCGCAATACGCGCGTTACTCCTGTGCCGCGCCGCACGGGATCGTCCTTGTCGTGCATCGCACTCGCGTTCTCGGGGCAAGCGTGGCAACAGAGGGCCGATCGTCGGCGCCAGCGAGCTGACACAGCCGGACCGAGTGCGCAGAGGACACGAGTGGCAGACAACCGGGAAACAGTGGGGCGCGGCCAGCTGTCCGTGGTCGGCTCCGAGATCGACGGCATCACCGTGCTCGGCCTCCACGGAGAGGTGGACTACCAGAGCGTGGGCGCCCTGACCCGGGCCATGCCTGAGGTGGACTCCGCCGACAGTCACCGGGTCGTGGTGGACATGAGCCGGGTGACGTTCATGGACAGCAGCGGCGTCAACGCCCTGATCGCCGCCCATCAGGCCATGCGGGCCGCGCACGGCTGGCTGCGCCTCGCGGGAGTGCGGGGGGCAGTGCTGCGTACCGTGCAGCTGGTGGGGCTCGACACCCTCGTCAGCTGTCACGCGACCGTGGAGGATGCCGTCGAGGACGCCGTCGATGAGTGACGCCCGCGTCGGCGGCACACCGCACCACCGGACCGTGACCCCACACCGCCAAACCGTGTCGAGTACCCCTGTTCCGCTCCCTCATGCCAGCCTTTTGACGCCTTTTTCTCGCCGGATGGCACCCCTCCCGCCGGGCTTTGGCTGCCGGACGCACCTGGGCTAATCTGCGATCGATTTACTCATCAGGCAACCCCGCCGATCGTGGGGTTGCCGCTGGTGAGCGGGGCTTTCACGGCTCCGTCTCGGTTCCGAGTCCCTGGGGTGGGGACTCTTGGGGAGCGGAACGAGGGTGCGCGCATGACGGGCAGATCGACGGACGTCCGGGTGCAGGCCCCCGGCGAGCAGGAGCTGCTGCAGCTGCTGGCCGGGCTGACGGCGGTACGGGACGGTGACTTCGGGACCCGGCTGCCGTCCGACGGACCGGGGCTGCTCGGTGACATAGCTACGGTCTTCAACGGCATGGTCGACCAGTTGTCCGTGTTCACCTCCGAAGTGACGCGGGTGGCGCGCGAGGTGGGCACCGAGGGCACGCTGGGCGGCCAGGCGGAGGTGCCCGGGGTCTCGGGCACCTGGGCGGACCTGACGGACTCGGTCAACGCCATGGCGGGCAACCTGACCACACAGGTCCGTGACATCGCGCAGGTGGCGACGGCGGTGGCCAAGGGTGACCTGTCGCAGAAGATCGACGTGCCCGCGCGCGGCGAGATCCTGCAGCTCAAGGAGACCGTCAACACGATGGTCGACCAGCTCTCCGCCTTCGCCGACGAGGTCACCCGCGTCGCCCGGGAAGTCGGCAGCGAGGGGCGCCTGGGCGGTCAGGCACAGGTGCCCGGTGTGGGCGGCGTCTGGCGCGACCTCACCGATTCGGTCAACTTCATGGCCGGAAACCTCACCGCGCAGGTCCGCAACGTCGCCCAGGTGACCACGGCGGTCGCGCAGGGCGACCTCTCCCAGAAGATCACCGTCGACGCCCGCGGCGAGATCCTCGAACTCAAGAACACCATCAACACCATGGTCGACCAGCTCTCCGCCTTCGCCGACGAGGTCACCCGCGTCGCCCGCGAGGTCGGCACCGAGGGACGCCTCGGCGGACAGGCCGACGTCAAGGGCGTGAAGGGCACCTGGCGCGACCTCACGGACTCCGTGAACTTCATGGGCGGCAACCTCACCGCGCAGGTCCGCAACGTCGCCCAGGTGGCCACCGCGGTCGCGCAGGGCGACCTCTCCCAGAAGATCACCGTCGACGCCCGCGGCGAGATCCTCGAACTCAAGAACACCATCAACACCATGGTCGACCAGCTCTCCGCCTTCGCCGACGAGGTCACCCGCGTCGCCCGCGAGGTCGGCACCGAGGGCAACCTCGGCGGACAGGCGATCGTGCGGGGCGTGTCGGGAACCTGGAAGGATCTCACCGACAACGTCAACGTGATGGCGTCCAACCTGACCGGGCAGGTCCGCTCGATCGCCCAGGTCGCCACGGCCGTCGCGCGCGGCGACCTCTCCCAGAAGATCACCGTCGAGGCCAAGGGCGAGGTCGCCGCCCTGGCGGACGTCATCAACACCATGGTCGACACACTGTCCGCGTTCGCCGACGAGGTCACCCGCGTCGCCCGCGAGGTCGGCACCGAAGGACGCCTCGGCGGCCAGGCGCACGTGCCGAACGTGGCCGGCACCTGGAAGGACCTGACGGACAACGTCAACTCGATGGCCAACAACCTCACCGGGCAGGTCCGCAACATCGCCCTGGTGACGACCGCGGTGGCGGGCGGCGATCTGTCGAAGAAGATCGACGTCGACGCGCGCGGCGAGATCCTGGAGCTCAAGACCACCATCAACACGATGGTCGACCAGCTGTCGTCGTTCGCGGCCGAGGTCACCCGCGTCGCCCGCGAGGTCGGCAGCGAGGGGCGGCTCGGCGGACAGGCAGAGGTCGAGGGCGTCGAGGGCACCTGGAAGCGGCTGACGGAGAACGTCAACGAACTGGCCGGCAACCTCACCCGGCAGGTCCGCGCGATCGCCGAAGTCGCGAGCGCCGTCGCCGAGGGCGATCTGACGCGCTCGATCAACGTGGAGGCCTCCGGCGAGGTCGCCGAGCTCAAGGACAACATCAACTCCATGGTGGGGTCCCTGCGCGAGAGCACGCGGGCCAACCAGGAGCAGGACTGGCTCAAGACCAACCTCGCCCGCATCTCCAGCCTGATGCAGGGGCACCGCGACCTGCCCGTCGTCGCCGAGCTGGTCATGGACGAGCTCACGCCCCTGGTCTCGGCCCAGTACGGCGCCTTCTACCTCGCCGAGGACACCGAACGCGGGCCGGAGCTGCGCCTTGTGGGCTCGTACGGCAGCCCCGACGACGCCGAACGGCCGACCCGTATCCGCATCGGCCACTCCCTCGTCGGCCAGGCGGCGCGCAACCGCCGTTCCGTCACCGTCGAAGAGCTGCCCGCGGGCTACGTCACCATCTCCTCCGGCCTCGGACAGGCCGTGCCCAGCTCTCTGACGGTCCTGCCCATCGTGGTCGAGGAACAGGTCCTGGGCGTCATCGAGCTGGCCTCGCTGACCCGCTTCACCCAGATCCACCAGGACTTCCTCGCGCAACTGATGCCGACCATCGGCGTCAACCTCAACACCATCGTCGCCAACGTCCGCACCGACGAGCTGCTGGACGAGTCCCAGCGCCTGACCGCCGAACTCCAGGCCAGGTCCGAGGAGTTGCAGGTCCAGCAGGACGAACTCCAGCGCTCCAACGCCGAACTGGAGGAGAAGGCCTCCCTGTTGGCCTCGCAGAACCGCGACATCGAGGCGAAGAACCTCCAGATCGAGCAGGCGAGGCAGGAGCTGGAGACCCGGGCGCAGCAGCTGGCGCTGGCCTCCAAGTACAAGTCGGAGTTCCTGGCCAACATGAGCCACGAACTGCGCACCCCGCTCAACAGCCTGCTGATCCTGGCCCAGTTGCTGGCCCAGAACCCCTCCCGCAACCTCACCCCGAAGCAGGTCGAGTACGCGGGCATCATCCACTCGGCGGGCTCGGACCTGCTGCAGCTGATCAACGACATCCTGGACCTGTCGAAGGTCGAGGCAGGCAAGATGGACGTCGCTCCCGAGCGGGTCCCGCTGCGCCAGCTCCTGGAGTACGTCGAGGCGACGTTCCGGCCGATGACGACGCAGAAGAGCCTGGACTTCACCGTGGCCACCGCGCCCGGTACCCCCGCCGACCTGCTCACGGACGACTCCCGGCTGCGTCAGATTCTGCGCAACCTGCTGTCGAACGCGGTGAAGTTCACCGAGCAGGGCGGTGTGGAGCTGCGGATCGAGCCCGCCGCGGACCGTGAGGTGCCGCCGGGCGTGCACCGTGGTGGACCGGTCGTGGCGTTCCGGGTCAAGGACACCGGCATCGGCATCCCGCAGCAGCAACTGGAGACGATCTTCGGGGCGTTCCAGCAGGCGGACGGCACCACCAGCCGCAAGTACGGCGGCACCGGCCTCGGTCTGTCCATCACCCGCGAGATCGCCCATCTGCTGGGCGGCGCCGTCACCGTCGACAGCATCCCCGGCCGGGGCAGCACCTTCACGCTCCATCTGCCGGTGGCGCGGGACGACTTCGAGGAGCTGCTGGACCCGGGCGGCCGTACGCCGGAGCAGCCGCATGCCGTGCTCGCCTCCGAGGTGGCGCAGGCGCCCCGGGCGCTCGCCGGTCCCGTACCGGTACCCGAGCACCGCAGGCGCCGTCTGCTGGTGATCGAGGAGCGCCCGCGCGGTCTGCTCAGCCTCGTCGCCGAGCGGGCCGTCGCGGACATAGCGCAGGGCCACGACGATCCGCACGGGGCGATCGACATCATCACCGCCGTCGGAGCCCAGGAGGCGGCGAGCACGCTGGCGGCCGAACCCTGCCACTGCGTCGTCCTCGAGCTCGGCACGCCCGACGACAAGGGCGCGGACTTCCTCGCGGCCATGCGCGGCGACTCCGCACTGGCCAGCGTGCCCGTCCTCGTGCACACCGGTCACCGCGTGGACCTGGCCCAGGAGCAGGCGCTGCGCTTGCGCGCGGGCGACCGGCCGCTCGACTTCCTCGCCAGCCTGGACGAGCTGCGCGAGCGCATCACCCTGCATCTGTCCGCCGAGCAGCCGGGCGACGTGCTGACGCTGGTGCGCGCCGAGGAGCCGCAGCCGCCCGCGCAGGTGGTGGACGACTCCTTCCTCGGCCGTACGGTCCTCGTGGTCGACGACGACGCCCGCAACCTCTTCGCCCTCAGCGGGGTTCTGGAACTGCACGGCTTCCAGGTCCTGCACGCGGACAACGGCCGCAAGGGCATCGAGATGCTGCTCGCTCACCCCGACATCTGCCTGGTCCTGATGGACGTGATGATGCCGGAGATGGACGGCTACGCGGCGACGGAGGAGATCCGCTCCATGCCCCAGTACGCGAAGCTGCCCATCATCGCGGTCACCGCGAAGGCCATGCCGGGCGACCAGGAGAAGAGCCTCGCCTCCGGGGCGAACGACTACATCACCAAGCCCGTCGACACGAGCGATCTCATCGCCCGCGTCGGACGGTGGCTGCCCGCGTGACCGGGCTCCGCACCGCGTCCACCCGCCGACCCCGTGACGTCCTCAGACGTACCAGCCCAGGAACTGGCAGACCGTGAGTGATCTCCGTCAACCGCCCGACACGCAGGCAGTTCAGGCCGCCGCGGGAGCACGGCCCGCGCCTCAGGACGCCGAGTCGCCGTCGCCCGTCGGCCGGCTCGCGGCGACCGTGGAGCGGCTGCGCCGCGAAGTGCGGGCGGCGCAGGCCGAGGCGGACGGGCGCGCCCTGATCGAACTCGCCAAGGGCATCCTCGTCGAGCGGCTGGGGTGCGGTCCCGCCCAGGCCGCGCGGCAGCTCGCCGAACTCACCGAGCAGGCGGGGGTCACACCGCTCGAGTTCGCGGTCGAGGTCATCAACCAGGCGGCGAGCGACCGGCTTTCGGAGGTGACCGCCGCCTTCCTCGCGGCCACCGCGGCGCCCGCCGACCCGCCGGACGGCCGCGCCTGCGCCGTACGGCTGCGGGCCGCCGAGAGCGGTGCGCTGGCGGCCCACGACGCCCAGGCCGTGGCAGACTCCCTGCTGGAACACGCCCTGACGCCGCTGGGCGCGGAGGCGGTGGCCGTCTGGGCGCTCGGGGCCGACGGCTCGCTCACCCTGGCGGGCAGCGCCGGGTTCTCCCCCGCCGAGGCCGGACGCTGGCGGCATGTGCCGCCGGGTGTGACCACCGTGGCGCGGCGCGGGCTCACCGAGCGCGCGGGCCAGTGGATCAGGAGCCTGTCCGGGACCGCACTGCCCTCCATCGGCCAGCACCACCACCCCGACGGCGGCCGGGTCGCCGTACCGGCCGGGGTGGGCGGGCGGATCCACGGCGTGCTGGAGATCGCCTGGCCCACGCCGCTGGACACCCCTCCCCCGCAGATCGTCCGCCAGATCGAGGCCCTGGCGGAGCTGTGCGCGCACACCTTGGAGACGTACGCCCTGCAGCCTCCTGGCGAGGAAGCCGCTCCGCGGGTCCTGCCGGACGTCGCCGAGCTGATGGACCTGGCCGACGGCCTGCACGACCCGGCCCTCGTGCTCGTGCCGCACCTGGACTCCACCGGGGAGCTCGTCGACTTCCGCATCCTCCACGCCAACGGCCGCTTCCTCGACCCCGCCGGCCGGCCACGCGGCGTCATCAGCGGCGCCCTGCTGCTGGAGGCGTACCCGCTGGCCGCGGGCCACAGCGAGCTGTTCGAGCGGACGGAGCGCGTCTACGCCACCGGCGAGCCCTACCGTGCCCGCCGGATGCGCCTGACCGCCCTGGTGGACGACGTCCCCCTCGCCGCGGTGGCCGACATCAACATCAGCCGGCACGGGGGCAGCGTCCTGCTCATATGGCGCATCGAGGACGAGACGGCCCGGCTGGCGAGCCTCCTCCAGCACGCCCAGCGGCTGGGCCGGATCGGCGGCTTCGAGGAGAACCTTCTCACCGGCGAGATCACCTGGAACGGCCAGCTCTACCACCTCTACGGCAAGCCCGCCTCCAGCGGCCCCGTACGGCTGGAGGAGCTGCCCGCGCACGCGCATCCGGACGACGCGGTCGCCATCGGCCGATTCCTGCGCGCCCTGCTGCACCACCGGCGGCCCGCGTCGGCCGCCTTCCGCCTGCAACGCCCCGACGGCGTCACGCGGCACATCCGTGTCGTGTGCGAACCGGTCCTCGACTCCGACGGCCAGTTGTATGCCGTGCGCGGCGCCTACCAGGACATCTCCGCGCATCACTGGACCGAGGTGGCCCTCGCCGCCACCCGCGACCAGCTCGCCCAGAGCGAGCAGCAGTCCAGCGAGCGCAACCGTCTCGCGCTCCAGCTGCAGCACGCCATCATGCCGCCGGCACAGGCCCCGCTGGCGGTGCCCGGGCTGCAGGTGGCCGTGCGCTACCGGCCCGCGGAGACCCAGCACCTGGTCGGCGGTGACTGGTACGACGCGGTCGTGCTGCCGTCGCGGCTGGTCCTGCTGTGCGTGGGCGACGTGGCCGGGCACGGCATCGAGGCGGCCACCACCATGGTCGTCCTGCGCAACGCTCTGCGCGGGCTCGCCGTGACCGGAGCAGGACCGGCCCAGCTGCTGTCCTGGCTCAACATGGTGGCCCACCATCTGACCGGCGCAGTCACCGCCACGGCCGTCTGCGGCCTGTACGACCCCGAGCGCAACACCCTGAGGTGGGCGCGGGCCGGCCATCTCCCGCCGGTCCTGGTGCGCGGCACCGAGTCGGCTCCGCTGCCCCTGGTCGACGGGATGCTGCTGGGCGCGGTCCCGGAGGCCAGGTATGTGGAGCACGAGGTCCAACTCGCCGTCGGCGACACCCTGCTGATGTACACGGACGGCCTGATCGAGCGCCGTGACCGGTCCGTGCAGGAGTCCCTGGCCCAGCTGCTGACGGCCGCCCGCGCGGTCCAGCCGACGCTTGACCAGCAGCTGGACCGGCTGCTGGTGCACAGCAGGTCCGACACCGACGACGACACCTGCATCGTGGGTATCCGGGTGACGCCATGAAGCCCACGTGCCCAGTACGCCACCTGCGCCACCTGCGCCACCTGCGGTGGGCCCGGGAGGACGTGCGGTTCACGCTTGAGGGGGCACACGTGAAACGCACGGTACTGCGTACGGCGGGAACGGGCGGCGGCCCGATCCGCGAGGAGGCGAGAACATGACAGGGCGGGAGGAAGCACAGACCGTTCGGAAGCGACCTGTGCGGCCGGCTTCTGCCGGCCTCGTCCGCGTGCTGCAGGCCATCGGGACCGCGGCCTACGTCGTGGACGAGGAAGGCTGCATCATCGCCGTCAACGGCCACGCCGAGGCGCTGCTGGGCTTTTCCGCCGACCACCTCGTCGGTCATGACGCGCACGACCTGCTGCACCGCGGGCCCCACGGCCGCCCGCTGCCGAGGACTCAGTGCAGCATGCGGCAGGCGTTCCACGCCGGGCGCACCGCCCAGGCCGAGGAGGACTACTTCGCCCACGCGGACGGTTCCCTGCTCCGCCTCTCCTGGCTGATCACCCCGTATGCCGGCGGAGACGACGACAGCTGCACGCTCGTCGTCCTCCACCCCGCCGGGCCCGCGCCGGAGAGAAGCCCGGTGGAGGAGCCGGTGGCCGCCTCTCTCACCGAGCTCGAACGGCTGGCGCTGCTGGCTGAGACCACCACGCAGCTGACCTCGACCCTCGACGTCGACGAGGCCCTGCGCCGGCTGGTGGGCCTGGTGGTGCCCAGGCTCGCGGACTGGGCGATCGTCGACCTGATCACCGACCGCGACGAGGTGTGGCGCGCCGTCGTGGTGCATGTCGAGGGCGAGACCCTGGTGCACCGCGAGGACCTGCAGGGCCCGATGCCGCCGGTCCCGCAGCAGTCGCAGATGCCGCTGTCCAGGGCCCTGCGCGGCGTCGCCTCCACACTGGCGGGACCGCAGACCTACGACCGGACGCCTGACTCCGGCATCGCGGTCGAGCAGCGCCATCTCTTCGACGCCACCGGGATGCACTCCGTGGCCATCGCGCCCATCCGCAGCACCCGTGAGGTCCTGGGCGCCCTGACCGCGGGCCGCTCCGAGACCCCCGTGCCCTTCGCCCCCGCCGACCTTCCGCTGATCGAGGACATCGCGCGCCGGGCCGGCCTCGCCCTGGACAATGCCCGCCTCTACCAGCGTCAGCGCAAGGTCGCCGAGACCATGCAGAACCACCTGCTGCCGCAGATGCCGGGCGTGCCGAACCTCCAGCTGACCGCCCGCTATCTGCCCGCACCGCACGCCTCACAGGTCGGCGGCGACTGGTACGACGCCTTCCCCCTGCCCGACGGATCGACCGCCCTGGCCATCGGCGACGTGGTCGGCCACGACCTGGAGGCCGCGGCGGGCATGGCACAGGTCCGCAACATGCTGCGCGCCTACGCCTGGTCACAGGACGAGGTACCGAGCCGCATCGTCGAACGGCTCGACGGGGCGATCCAGCACATCACGGACGTCTCCATGGCCACGATGATCTTCGCGCGGATCGAAGCTGCCGGGGACGGCACGTGGCACCTGTCCTGGACCAACGCGGGCCACCCGCCGCCCTTGCTGATCAGCCAGGAGGGCATGGCCCACTACCTCACCACCGGCCACGGTCTCCTCCTGGGCACCGGAGCCGGCCGGGAACGTCCCGACGCCACGGCCTCCCTCCCGCCCGGCTCCACCCTGGTCCTGTACACCGACGGCCTCATCGAGGACCCCGGCCACACCCTCGACGTGGGCCTCGACCGGCTGCGCCGGCACGCCGCCGCCCTGGTCCACCGTCCCCTCGCCGCCTTCACGGACCAGCTGCTGCGCCGCGTCCGCCCCGAACGCAACGACGACGACGTGGCCCTGCTGGCGCTGCGCGTCCCCGTCGGCGGGACATAACGGCGCCAACTCCCCCGTCCGCTCCGGTTCGTTCACCGTTCATGTGTCAATCACCTTGTGGAGGGCGCCCGTTCGGGCCTGCCAGGAAGTGTCCGGGCGGCCTGTCAGAACGATCTTTGGACGGATTCCGTGATCGCATCACGCGTTCGCCGGTGGCGCCGCAGCCTCCGCCTCACCCTCGTCGCGGTCGCCGCCCCGGCGCTGGCCGCCGGCGCACTCGGCGCGCCCGCGGCCCATGCCGCGGCGGCCGACGACATCAGGATCAACGAGGTGGTCACCACTGGGAGCGTCAACGACTCGGTGGAGCTCTACAACAAGGGCACCGCCACGGTCGACATCTCCGGATGGATCCTCAAGGACGACAACAGCAGCTCGAAGTACGCGATAGCGTCCGGGACTTCACTCGCTCCCGGCGGGTTCGCCGCCTTCGACGTCCACGACGCCTTCGGACTCGGTTCGTCCGACAAGGCGCGCCTCTACCTCCCCGACGGCAGCACCCTGGTCGACAGCTTCAGCTGGACCCGGCACTCCGCCCCGTCGTGGTCGCGCTGCCCGGACGGCACCGGTGCCTTCGGCTCGGCCGCTCTCACCCTGGGCGCCCCCAACGCCTGCGACGGCTCCGGGATGTCCCCGACGGCGTGGCCCGGTGGCAGCTCCGTCGCCACGGCCGACGCCGGCAACGCCTTCGGCTCCGACATGAGCGGCCTCTTCCAGGAGGGGAGCGTGATCTGGGCGGCGCAGAACAGCGGCAAGCTGTGGCGTCTGGTGCCGAACGGCTCCGGCGGCTGGAAGGCGGACACCACCGGCGGCTGGAGCTCCGGCAAGACGCTCACCTACCCCAGCGGCTCCGGCACGCCTGACGACGAGGGCGTCACCCTGACCGGCGCCGGTTCCGCCGGGGGCGTCTACGTCTCCAGCGAGCTCAACGCCGCGTCGTCCGGCACCAGCCGGCTGTCCGTCCTGAAGTACGACGTCGGCTCCACGAGCACCGGGCTCACCGCCGCCAAGGAGTGGAACCTGACCTCGGACCTGCCGTCCGTGGACTCCAACTCCGGCCTCGAAGGCATCACTTGGGTGCCGGACTCCGCCCTCACCACGGCCGGCTTCAAGGACGCGTCGACCGGCGCGGCCTACGACCCCGGCCGCTACGGCGCGCACACCGGTGGGGTGTTCTTCGTCGGGGTCGAGGGCACCGGCATGGTCTACGGCTATGTTCTCCAGGATGACGGCACCTTCGTCCGTGTCGCGTCCGTCAGCAGCGGCATGGCCGGAGTCATGGAGCTCCAGTGGGAGCCGCAGGCCTCCCGGCTGTGGGTCGTCTGCGACGACACCTGCGACGGCCTGCATCGGACCTTCAAGGTCGACTCGTCCGGCGCCTTCGCCACCACGGCGATCTACAACCGCCCCTCCGGCATGTCCAACCTCAACAACGAGGGCTTCACGCTGTCCGGTTCCGACGCCTGCAGCGGCGGCACCAAGCCCGTCTACTGGTCCGACGACAGCGACACCAGCGGACACGCCCTGCGCGCGGGCACGATCAACTGCTGAGGCGAGCCCCGGCGACACCGCCGTGGACCCCGAAGAGGCGCAGCCGGGCGGGAACGCCCGGCTGCGGCCGTCGGTCAGGCGATCGCCTCGGCGAGCAGCTCGACCTGCTCCGGTCCCGAACCGGTCGGGACGAAGATGAGCTCGTCGCAGCCGCCCGCCTCGAAGGCGGCGACGTAGGACTTGACCATGTCCGGGGTCACCGCGGCGCTCCCGGCGATCTGGCCGGCGACGTCACCGAGGAAGCCGTAGTAGTCCAGAAGATAACCGTCGGCCTGCGCGCGGGCGTTGGGCCCGAGACCGAAGTAGGCCAGGGACAGCTTGCGGGGTGTGCCCGAGCGGCCGGCGTCCCGCCATGCGGCGTCCACTCCGGCCGCGGCCTGGGCGAACATGTCCGGCGAGCCGCCGCCCATGATCCAGCCGTCGCCCAGCTCGGCCACTCGCCGGAAACTGGCCTCGGTGCCGCCGCCCAGGATCAGTTCGGGGCCGCCGTCGCGCACGGGCCTGGGGCCGATCCCGCCGGCGAATCCGCGCTCCTCCCCGGCCCAGACCTGCTTCATCTCCTGGAGCTGTTCCTCGAAACGGCGTCCTCGGCCTTTGGTGGACAGCCCGCTGGCGGCGAAGTCGTCGTCACGCCCGCCGAGGCCCACTCCCAGCACGAAGCGTCCGCCGGAGATCCGTTCCAGGGAGGCCGCCTGCTTGGCCAGCAGGGCGGCGTTGGTGTGGAGCGGTGCGAGGAGCACGCTCGTCGTCAGCCGGATCCTGCTGGTGACCGCGGCGGCCGCACTGAGGGCGATCAGCTCCTCGTAGCCCTGGTACACCAGCCGGCCGATCGTGCCGAGGGTGCTGAACCCCGCGCCCTCCGCCTGGCGGGCCCAGTCCAGCAGCCTGGCCGGTTCGGTAGCGGGAACCGTGTTGGGAAGGCCGATTCCGATGTCCATCCGTTCCTCCGGTCGTAGGCAAAATCGCTCAGGGCCCATCATGCGCACAGACACCGCACGGACGACCGTATTGACGGAGGCAGGACCGGCCGGCGGCGTGGACCGGCCCTCGTCTAGTGCCAGTTGCTGATCTGCACGTCGCGCGGTGCGGGCTCGCCCTTGCCGGTCTCGGTCAGCTTCTTCAGGCTCATCAGGTACGTCGCCCACTTCGTGCTGCAGTGGTACATGAACTCCACGGGCTCCTTCCAGCCCTCGTGCCGGAACAGCACGATCGTGAAGCCGTCCTCCTGTTTGAGGTCGAAGTGGACCTGTGTGCCGATCCACTCCTCGGGGCCGTCCACGACCTCCCAGCGCACGTGCTCGGCAGGCCGGGCCTGCAGCACCTTCATGTCGAAGCCGCCGGGCTCGAAGCGGAACCGGATCACTCCACCGACCTCGGTGTCGCCCTCCGTGTCCTGCGTCCACCAGTCGGACAGGCCCTCGATCGTGGTCAAGGCCGCGTAGACGTCGTCGGGTGACGACGTGACGCCGATCCTGTGCAGGATGTCCACCATCTCGATATCTCCCTCTCTTACAGGTAGTTGCACGGGTGTTCGTCGGTGCGGGCTCAGCTCTTCCGGCTGCGCTGGATCGTCTCGGCGATCCGCCTGATGCGCTGCAGCCGGGCGTCCCAGGCGGCCCCGACCGACGCCAACTGGGCTACGGCGCGGGCGAGTTGGGCCTCGTCGACCTCGTAGAGTCGCTCGCGTCCGGACGGGGTCACATGGACGAGTCCGACGCGGCCGAGTACGCCGAGGTGCTTGGTGACCGCCTGGCGGGTGACCGGCAGCCGCTCGCTCAGCGTGGTGGCGGTCCCGCCTCCGTCGGTGAGCAGCAGGTCGAGCATGCGCCGCCGGATGGGGTCCCCCACCGCCGACCAGAGGTCGTCGTCGATGGCGCCGGTCACTGCGCCGACACCACCCGGGCGGCATAGGCGACGAGGCGGGGCAGGAAGTGGTCCCAGCCCTTCACATGGTCGCCGTACGCCTCCTCCAGTACGGCCGCCTCCCAGCCCCTCTCCCGAAATCCCGACTCGGTGAAGCGCAGCAGTGTGCCCGTCCCCGCGGGGATCAGGTCGAAGGTGACCAGGAACGAGTTGTCGGGCGTGGCGATCTCTCCGTAGTCGTGCACCCACCGGAAGCTGAACCGCCGCGGCGGGTCGGCCTCCACCACCGTGAGGGACTCGACCTGGGCGTCCGGCGTGCTCGGGTCGCCGAACGTGATCCTCCCTGTGCCACCGGGCACCGGGTCGAAGTCCGCCTCGTCCGGCCACCACTCCCGCAGATGCTCCGGCTTGCTGACGACCTCGTAGACCACGTCGGGCGTGGCCTCGATGCGGATCTCCCGCTCGATGCTGCCGTACTCCATACCGCCCGCCTCCTTTCGCAACCTTTGATTGCACATCACGGTAGGCCACTCGCCCACAATGCGCAACCATTGGTTGCAGATGCTCGTCAGGGCAGGGGCGGCGCGTCCAGCGGGCGGACGCCGTTAGGAACGGGCCTGGTGGGCATGAACAGGGGCGGCGCCTCACCGTCCGCGGCCGTGGCGGGCGCGTCGGTCAGCCGCATGCGCTCCCGCAGGCGCCCGTAGAAGTTGGCGGGGTTCAGCCTGACCAGGCGCAGCGGCTCGGGTGCCGCGGTCACGCCGATCCAGTCGCCGGGGTCGAGGACACCGCGCGGCTGCCCGTCGACGCTCACCGCGGCGCGCCCGGAGTGGCGCAGCACGCGCAGGGTGATCGGCTCGTCCGCGTTCGCGATCACCGTGCGGTTGAACGCCATGTGCGGGGCGACGGGCGTGAAGATCACCGCTCGCATACGGGGCGACAGCACCGGTCCGCCGGCGGCGAAGCTGTATGCGGTCGAACCCGTCGGGGTGGCGACGACGACGCCGTCCGCCGAGTACGAGGCCAGGAGCCGGCCGGCGATGTAGACGCCCAGGCTGACCTGGTGGTCCCGTGCCAGCTTCTCCACCACGACGTCGTTGAGGGCGGTGACATCCAGCGCGATGCCCTCGTCGCCCTCCGCCGCGGGATCGGACTGCGGCGGGGGTGGCGGGAGCGTGGGCCCGTGGCCGTAGCAGAGGAACTGCTCCACGTCGGTGGGGATCTCCAGCAGCTTCGACGCCCGCATGGTGAGCGTCATCCGCTCCTCGCACTCGGACTGTCCGGCGTGCACGGCGTCCAGCGCCCGCTCGACCTCGGCGACGGCGGTCTCGGTCAGGAAGCCGACCTTGCCCAGGTCGACGCCGAGCACCTTGATGTTCTTCTTCGCGGCGATGCGGGCGCCACGCAGGAAGGTGCCGTCCCCGCCGAGGGTCACGATGAGGTCCGGGCTGCCCGCGGCGCGCATTTCGTCGCGACCGCTGCGGCGGCTTCCCTGGCCCTGCCAGACGTCGATGTCGACGCAGCCGATGGCGTTGCGCACGCACCACTGCCGCACGGTCCGCCCTCCCGCCACCGCCTCGGGACGGCCACCGTGCACGACGAGTCCCAACCGGCTGATCGGCATGTCATCTCCCACACTGCCGTCGGGTCCGCTGCCTGTACGCCATCGTCACAGCTTTCGCGGAGGGCTGCCACGGGGCCGGGCAGCCGTCGTGTCCGCTGTTGTGTCCCTCATCTGTCCGTCTCCACAAGCACTCTTCACAGCTTCCGACGACTTACGCGTGCTTGCGGTGCGATCCCCGGGAAGGCTTAACAGCGGCCGCCGCCTGATGTCGGCGGCGACGGCGGCCGCTGTGCGCGAGGGCTCGCGCCGTCCCCTGGCGCGAGGACCCCGCGCGGGTACGTCCTTGCGGCTCCGGGGCCGGGCGGGTGGTCGGCCCCTGTTTGAAACAGCCGCGAGGACGAAGGCCGGGGCCTGCTGAAGGCTCAAGTGCGGGACGAGGTGGGCTCCGGCCGTCCGAGGCGTGCGATTCGCTGCCCCAGGACTGGGGACAAGGGGGGAATGGACTCTTCCCTTCGGACACCCTAGAACGGTCCGGCCGTCCGGGGACAGTCCGCGCATCGGCCCGCGGCGACCGCGATGCGATCGGCTCCGTACCACGCGGCGCAGCCGCCTCCTGGATCACCGGGGCCGCCCTCGGGCCGACAGCGTCCCGGGTAGGTACCTGATCGAGCAGCCTCACACCGCCTGGGACTCGCCCGTCGTCGTACTGCGCGATCACCGGACCTCCCCGGAACGCCGGGACCCTTCCGTGGGCGGGCCACGAGTGCCCCGGCCGGCGTCGCCGACACGCGGGCAGGGGTACGAGTTCGGCCGGCGTCCCGGTCAGGCGGAGCGGGAGAGCTGTTCGCGCACCCAGCCGGGGTCGGGATTGACGTACGGCCGGCCCGCCACGAGGACGGTGGGCACGGTCTCGTCGCCGTCGTTGGCCGCCCGCACCACCGCCGCGCCGGCCGGGTCACGCCAGATGTCGACCCAGTGCACCCGGCGGGCGCTGCGGCCCAGCCGCATGCGCAGGCGCAGGCAGTACGCGCAGCCCGGACGCCAGAAGATCACCGGTCGGCCGTCGGCCTCGCTGCGGCGCTGTGCCTCCACCGCTCCGACCGACGTCGGGAAGATCAGCGGAGAGTTGACGCCGGCGAACGCCACGAACAGCAACATGATCAGCGCGGCTGCACCGGGGTTGCCCGCGAGGATCATCCCCGCCGCGGACACCGAGCCGCAGAGCACGAGCACCACCGGCAGGATCCATGCGCGCATCATGGTGACGCAGGCTATCGGGGGGACGAGAAGCGCCTCCGGGCGGGCCCGCCGAGGGCTCGTCGTACGGCGCTGCGGATCGGCTCATATCGAGGGAGAGCACGTGGCGGACCGGGCACAGCAGCCAGAGCACGGAGAGCGGGAGCAGGCGAGCCCCGAGGTGTGCAAGCGCGTCCAGGACAGCTTCGCCCGGCAGGGGCTGATGAGGCACCTGGGTGCCCGGATCGCGCACATCGAGCCGGGCCGTGTGCACATCGTGCTGCCGGCCCGCCCCGAAGTGACCCAGCAGCACGGCTACTTCCACGCCGGCGCCACCAGCGCCATCGCGGACAGCGCCGGCGGCTACGCGGCTTACACCCTGTTCCCCAAGGACGCCGACGTGCTCACCGTCGAGTACAAGATCAACCTCCTCGCACCGGCCGTCGGTGACCTCCTTGAGGCGGTCGGGACCGTCCTGAAGTCCGGACGCACCCTGACCGTCTGCCAGTTGGAGGTGTTCGGCGTGCAGGACAGCCGGCGCAAGCTCGTCGCCAACGGGCAGCAGACGCTGATCCGCGTCAACGGGCCCGAGCAGTGAACCCGCAGCTCTCGCAGCCCTCGCTGCCGTCCTGGGCGACATGGTGGCGACGGCCCTTTCCCGACGCGAACCTGCTGCTGCTCGACGGGCGTCAACCAGCCCTGGTCGACAGCGGTTTCGTCGGCCACGCCGAGGAGACCGCCGCCTGGGCCCGCGCACGGGCGGGAGACGTAGCCCTGGTCGTGAACACCCACTGGCACTCCGACCACGTGGGCGCCAACGCTCTCCTCCAGTCCGGCGGGACCGGCATCGCGGCCGGAGCGCCGGAGGCGGAGGCCGTGGCCCGCAGGGACCCGGGGTGCTGCGCGGCCGAGTACCTCGACCAGCCCGTCGCCCCGTACACGGTCGACCTGCCCCTCGACGATGGACAGGTCCTCCGGCTCGGCGACGCCGACTGGCAGGTCGTCCGCACCCCCGGGCACACACCCGGCCATCTGGCCCTGTGGCAGCCGGAGTTGGCAATTCTCGTGGCCGGTGACGCCCTGTCGGACTACGACGTCGGCTGGGTCAACCTCGCCCTCGACGGCCCCGAAGCGGCCGCCACCGCCCTCGACTCCCTCCAGCGGATCGCCGACCTCGCCCCGCGGGTGATCATCCCGTCCCACGGGCCCATCCCCGCCGACCCGTCCGCGGCCTTCGACGCCGCCCTGCGGCGCGCCCGGCGCCTCCTCGACGACCCGGACGGAGCGGTCTGGTACGGCATCCGCCGCGTGTTCGCCTACGCCCTGATGATCCGCGGCGGCATCCCGTCCGCGGAGGTCGAGCCCTACCTCCATGCACGCGCCTGGCTGACCGACGCGGCACGGCTCCTGGACCGCACCCCCGAGGCGCTCGCCGCCGAACTGATCAAGACGATGCTCGCCGGCGGCTCCGTCGTCCTGCGCGAGGGCCGCCTGCACGCCGCCGCCGACCACACCCCCGTATCGGCCGACTCCCTCCAGATGCCCTACCCGCGCGCGTGGCCGCGCCCGGAGCCGCGCGGACGGGGTGGCGGCGCAGGGTGAACGAGAACCGGGTGCCGATACGCTGAGCCCTGCGTGATCATCGGACGGGCCCCGAAGCGAGGAGAGACGTGAGCAGCTGGTCGGCCGCCCTGGACCGGTGCGGCATCAGTGATCCCTCTCTGCGCAGGGACTACGGCATGCAACGCGCGCTCGCCCGGCGCTTCGCACCGGCCGAGTACATGACGGTCCGGCTGCTGCTCCCCGCGCCGCTGCGTCCCTCCGTCTTCACCGCGGTCGCCTTCATGCACGAGACGGACGAGCGCATCGACAGCGGGGATCCGAGCGACCGGCGGGCGGCGCTCCGCGCCTGGGACCAGGAAGTCACAGCCGCACTCGGGCACGAAGGCGCCGTGGAACAGCCCATGTTGAGGGCCCTGGCCGACACCGCTCGGCGGCATCCCGTCCTGGCAGCGCGCGTACGGGCCTTTCTCGACGGTGCGCCGGCGGAGGCCGCCTGGACCGGCTTCGACACGGAGAGCGACTTCCAGGCCTATGTGGACAGTTACTCCTTGCCCGCCCTGATGCTCACCGCTTCCCTCTTCGAACCACCGTCGCCGGGTGACGCGTTGAAGTTCGAGGCCGGCTGCCGGACGTTGATCGAGGCCATGCAGCGCATCGACTTCCTGGCGGACCTGTCCGAGGACGTCGCTCAGGGGCGGGTCGGCGTGCCGCGTGACGCCCTGGCCCGACACGGCCTGAAGACCGGGGACTTGGCGCGCCGCGAGGGCGGCCATCTGCCCGCCGTCGAGCGCCTGGTCACGGAACAGGCCCGGCTCGCCGGTGCCGGGCTGGACGGCTGCGGGGACCTGCCGGATCTCGCCGAATCCGGGCACCGGCCGTTCCTCGACACTCTGATCGCCGTGCAGCGCCTGCGCCTGCGAGCCGTGGAACGGAAGGGGGCCGGCCTCCTGGCGCACGGCGCCCGGCCGGAGACCCTCGCGACCCTGCGGCTGCTGATGCGCGCATACCGCAGCGCCCGCCGGCAGCGGCGCGCATCCAGCTGAGCGGGCCGCTCCCGTCCGCGCCGGGGCCCGCTCACCGCTCACCGCCGTGACACGGCGCCGCCCTTCCCGGCCGGCTCCGTGCCGTGCATGGTCCCGTCCTCGGCCGCGTCTCGTGCCGTACGCCGCCGACCGACGCGCCCGCCGGCAGGACGGCCGAGCAGGATCCCGGTCAACACCAGGGCCAGTCCGCCCACTTGCTGCACGGTCAGCAACTCGCCGGCCACGACCGTCCCCAGCAGCACACCGGTCACTGGGTTGAGCAGCCCCACCAGACCCACGGTCGCCGCGGGAAGGCGGCGCAGTCCGGCGAACCAGGCCGCGAAGGCCAGCGCCGTGGCCACCGTCGTGACGTACCCGAAGGCGAGGGCGGACGACGTGTCCAGGGCCGGAGGCGCGCCTTCGACGACGACGGCGAACGGCAGCAGGAGCAGGCCCCCGGCGATGAGCTGCCAGGACGTCGAGGCGAGGACGTCGACCTGGTGGCTCCAGCGCTTGACGAGGATGTACCCGAGCGACGACAGCAGCAGGGCCGTGACCGAGGCGAGCACGCCGGGCACGCTCGCCCGTGTCCCGCCGGTGAGCAGCATGAGACACACGCCGACGATCCCCGCGGCGGAGCCCGCGAGATGCCGTGGGGACGGGCGTTCGGAGAGGAGCGGCCAGGCCGTCAGCATCATCACGAGCGGTGACGTCGCCATGATCGTCGAGGCGAGGCTCGTGGGCAGCAACTGGGCGGCGACGTAGATGAGGACGAAGAACGCGCCGGCGTTCAGCGTGCCCAGGACCAGCGACTTCCACCACCAGGATCCGTACGGGCGTCTGCGCGCGACCGCCAGCAGCAGCACTCCCGCGGGCAGCGCCCGGATCACCCCTCCGTACAGCGGATCTCCCGCGGGGAGGTATTCGTGGGTGACGTAGTAGTTGGTGCCCCAGGCCACGGGGGCGATCGCCGCGACCGCCGTCCACCGCAAGGTAGCTTCCATGGAAGTTAATATAGCTTCCCCGGAAGCTATAGTGAAGCCATGGCTGACGACCTCGACCACGTGGCCCGGATCCAGGCGGAATGGGCTCGCGAGCGCCCGGATCTCGACGTGAGCCCGCAGGGGGTGATCGGCCGCCTCCACCGCCTCGCCGGACTGCTCACCGAGCAACTCTGCGTCGTCTACCGCCGATTCGGCCTCAGCGAGGGCGAGTTCGACGTCCTGGCCACGCTGCGCCGGGCCGGGAAACCGTTCGAACGGGCCCCCAGCGAGCTCTCGGAGCACACCATGGTGACGACCGGCGCCATGACCAAGCGGCTCGACCGGCTCGAGCGCGCGGGCCTGGTGAGCCGGCGCCGCTCGGAGGCCGACGGCCGCGCCCGCGTCGTCGCCCTGACCGACGCCGGCCGCGATCTGATCGACGCTGCCTTCACCGAGCACATGCGCAACGAACGGCGCCTGCTGGAGGCACTCGCGCCGAAGGAGGCGGCGCAACTCCAGGCGCTTCTCACGGCCTGGCTCGGCCGCGTGGACCCGCCGCCGACGTGACACGGACGCCCTTACGGGGGATGGCCGGCTTACGGGGGATGGCCGGGCGCTCGCGCGAACCGACGCCATCCCCCGCGCGCGGGACCGTCAGGCGCGGAACGCTCCGAACTTCACGTCGGTCCCACAGACGTTGAAGACCGCCGCGGAGCCCTTGGCGCTGGTGACCTGCACCGTGCGGCCCGCGTCCTTGGGCAGGGCGATCTCCACCTTCGACGCCTGGACCCCGCAGGTCTCGCGGGCCGACTCCGTGCCCTCGAAGTTGAGGTCCGTGTAGTTCACGCTCGCCGCGGCGGTGGCGCCGGGCGCGACGTCGACGGCATCGGTTCCCGCGGCGTGGTTGTCGACCTCGATCGGCTCGCTCTTGCCCTGGTCGTCCTTGGCGACGAGGCTGCTGGCGCCCACGATCGTGCAAGGCTTCGACGACGTGTTGGTGATCTTCACGGTGCCGGTGGCGGGCTTGGACTGCGTGGCGTGCCGGGCGGCCGCGACGAAGGCCGCCTTCGTGGTCCGCGTCGTGCATGCGGCGATCGTGCCGTCCCCGCCCTGCGCGGAACCACCGGTCCCGCCCGCGGAGGGGGTGCCGGAGCCGGTGCCCTTGACGGGCGCGGAGGCCGTGGGGGTGGCGCTGCCGTCCTGCGCCGACGCGGTGCTGCCGGTGGTCTCGCCGCCTGCGGCCTTGTCGTCGTTCTGGCAGGCCGTCATCGTCAGCCCTGCGGCCAGTACGGCGGCAGCGGCGATGGAGGTGCGGACGCGCATGGAGTCTCCTGATTACCGAGCGGTAGGGGTCGCCGTGAAAGATGCCTGCTACTGACCAGCGGTTCAGCAATCGCGCGTGACAAGGGCCACAGCCCTCGGGAGCGGTACCGACAACTTCCCGTATCTCCTGGTCAATTGGCGTCAGGCGCACGGTGCGGGGCCCTGGGGCATGACCCCGTTCGAGGCGGGAGGCCGCCGGCCCGTCCCCTGCACACGACGGCGTGGGACCATCGTTTCAGACGCTCGAGCGACTTGGAGGTGTCGCCATGCGCTGGTGGAGTGCGGGTTTGGTGATTGCCGGGCTGGTCGTCCTTGCGGCCTGCGGCGGGTCTCCAGGAGGTGCGTCGAGCGCGCGGTCGTCCCCGGCTCGGTCCGCCGAGCCGTCGAGCGGTGCGCCGACGCACAGTTCTACGACGCCGGTCCCGGCTCCGTCCCCGACCGCGCCGACCGGTACCGGCACGCCGAGCGGCGAGCCCTCCCCGTCGGCGGGCAGCTGCGCCGCCGGGCACGCCCAGGTCACCGTCTCCCCCGGTGACGCACCAGCGCGCCGGTTGTGCGTGCGGCCCGGGACCGTGGTGTCGATGGTTCTAGCGCCGCGGGCCGACGACCGGCGGTGGACGGCGGTACGCAGTTCCGCGCCGGTGTTCGTCGTGGCGTCCGGCTGGCGGGTGGGTCCGGACGGCGCCGCCCACGCCTCGCTGCGGTGCGCGGGCACCCGGGGCGGCAGTGCCAGGATCACGGTGCTCGCGAAGGCTCCGGACGTGGCGGGCGCCGCGCGGGCAGCGTTCACGCTGGACGTGAGCGTGGTGCCGTATCCGAAGGAGGGGTGACCCCGGAAGCCGGGATCACCCCTCGTCCATCGGTGGTGCGTCAGCCGTGGTCACGCACCCTGAGCGTGTAGATGCCACGGCCGTGCGAGGCCGCGTACAGGGTGCTTCCGTCCGGGCCCAGCTTCAGCTGGAGCACGGCGACGGCCGGGAGGGAGCCGAGGCGCTGCCACTTGGCCTGACCCGGCGCGCGGTAGACGACGCCGAGGTCGGTGCCGACGGCGAGGCCGCCGTTCGCCGTGACGACCGCGGAGTTGGTCGGCACGTCGGGCAGGTTCGCCGAGATGTCCTTCCAGGTGGTGCCGCCGTCGGTGGACTCGAAGACGTGGCCGAGGCCGGCCCCGGGGCCCTCGGTCCAGTGCCGCGAGAAGCCGTTGACCGCGAGGAAGACGTGGTCGGCGTTCTTCGGGTCGATGGCGAAGCCGCTGAGGTAGCGGTTCGGCACGTTCCCGTCCACGGGCAGGCTGATGTCGTGCCAGCCGGTCCCGTCCGCGTTGCCGACGGAGATGCCGCGCGCGAAGCCCTCCTCGTTGCAGGGCCCGCACCAGGCCGCGTAGACCTTGCCGCCCGAGGCCGCGACGGCGGTCGCGGTACGCCCGGCGCCGAGGTCGTACACGCTCTTCCACTCGCTGCCGCTGCGGATGGCGTAGCCGTGGGACTGGACCCACACATGGCGGCCGCCCGCGACCCAGGCCGAGCTGTTCTTCAGGTCGGCCGCGAGCGGGGCGATGAAGCGGGCCTCACCGGTGGCGTTGTCGGCCGGGGCGACGTTGTACGAGGTCGCCTTGCTCGGGTCGTTGACCCAACTGCCGTCGTTGACGGCGCAGTTCTGGGTCACCTGGACCGAGAGGTAGACGTACTCCTGGGCAATGTTGCAGCCGTTGGCCGGGTCGGCGAGGGTGTCGCCGCCGTCACCACCGAAGTTGGAGCCCATCACCTTGTCGTTGCTGCGCAGCATCGACTGGCCGTTGTCCTGCAGACCGCCGGTGACGGAGACGCCATGGTGGTCGAGGTCCTTGCCGATGCCCACCGAGTAGTACTGGAGGGTGTCGATGGAGCCGTCGTTGAGCGAGGCCCAGTCGGTGGCGTGGCCGGAGGAGTCCTGGGAGCCGTTGACCGGGCGTCTGTAGGCGCCGCCGTCGTTGCCGACGTAGACGAAGCTCCTGCCGTGGTAGCGGCCGATCGCCACGCCGTGCTGATCGGGGTGCGTGGTCTGGCTGCAGTCACCGGTCTGCTTGCTCGGGTCGATGCTCCAGCAGGGGAACGGGAAGTTCCAGTACGGGCCCACGGCTGACCAGTCGGCGCCGCCGTCCTTGGACTCGAAGACCTCCTCCAGCCCCAGGTACACATGCTTGGGGTTGGCCGGGTCGACGGTCAGGAACTGGTTGTACCAGGCCTGCACGCCCGGCATGTAGCCGGCGTCCGTCAGCGCGGATCCGTCGGCCGCCAACTGCTTGTAGTCGGCGACCTTCTTCCACGGCCCGAACGGCGACGCGGCGCTGTAGACGCCTTCCAGGTTGCTGTCCGGGTTGGTCGCCAGCTGCTCCGGCGACTGGTCGATGGCGTAGAAGCGCGAACCGCCGGCGGAGTGGGCGAAGGTGACCGTGCCGACGTTGTCCGGGTCGGTCGGCATGTCGCCGAAGCCGCTGCTGATCCGCTGCCAGCTGCCGCCGGTCTTCGTGTAGAAGCCGTTGTAGTCGTCTCCGCTGCGCCAGCCGACCGCGAGAACCACCTTCGAGGGGTCCTTGGGGTCGAAGGCGATGTCGTTGGTGATGTTCTTGTACGCCGCGGAAGCGTCCTTCGCCTTCGAACCACCCGGCAGATAGTCGGGGTTGGGTGCGAACTCCAGCTTCCAGGCACCGCTGAGCTTCTTCGTGGAGTGGCTCCACACGCCTTCGCTGGTCGCCGCCCACACCTTGCCGCCGCCGAACCGCAGCTGGCGGATGGTGGTGCTCTCCAGCTGGTCGCCGCCGACCCGGCTGCGCGAGGAGAACGCGCCGTGATGGGGGCCGGCCAGCACGTACACGCCGCTGCCGAGGTAGGCGTCCGCGTTGGTGTTCGCCTCACCGGTGCCCAGCCACAGGCGTCCGCCACCGTCGACCGCGAGTGCGCCGGTCGCCTGCGAGGACAGGCTGTCGCTGATGGGCTGCCAGTGACCGCCGCCGGAACGCGAGCGCCACACACCACCGCCGGCGCTGCCCGCGTACACGTAGCCGTCGTCGTCCGCGGCCATCGCGGCCATACGGCCGGTGACATTGCCCGCGCCGCCGCTCGAGTTGGAGTCGATGTCGCGGTAGCGCGGATCGTCGGAGTTGTAGGGCAGGTCGGTGATGTTCTGCCAATGGCCGCCGGTGCTCGGCAGCTTGCTCAGGCTCTGCCAGGCGGCGCCGTACGCGCCCGGTGCGACGACGCCCGGCGCGGTGCGGGCCTCCGCGTACTGGTCCGCACCCTCGGCTATCTCGTCGGCCTCGCCTCCGTCGTCGCCTCCTTCGTCTGCCTTCGCCTTTGCGTCGGAAGTGACGTCGCCTGCCGAGTGCTCGCGTTCGGCGGCGAGTTGAGCCTGCGCGCGTGCCCCGAAGGGGCTCGTGTGCCGGCCACCGGACGCCGCGCTCGTGGGTATCGCGACGAGCCCGGCGGTGGCGGTGATGGCACAGATTGTGAGCCACCGTCTTCTGCGGGTTTGTTCTGGCACCAGATCCTCCCGAACGGGTGTGGATACAACCGTTGCGGGAGACCCGATCACGAGTAGACGGGAAACATCTGAAACTTGGTCAACTCTTTGTCCGGAACCTGTCATTGATCACGCGGTGAGTGTCGCTTTCCGACGGCGCCGGCCAACGCGTCCGCGTGGCCTGCACGTAGTACAGCCAGGGCCGCACATCCCCGCGTCCGCGCACTTCGAAACCGGCGTCCGCGATGAACCCCTCAAGGAGGTCCACGCGGTTGTGCGCCATGGCGTGGGCCGTTCCGCCGTGCACGAGGTGACGGCCGAGCCGGCTCCTGGGTGGCCGGAATTCAACGACGAGCAGGCGCCCACCGGGGCGCACGACGCGGTACATCTCGTGCAGCGCCGCGGGGCGGAGGTCTTCCGGGAGGTGGTGCAGCATCAGGCTGGTGACCACCGTGTCGCAGGAGGCGTCCGGAAGATCGAGGGCCTCGGCGATCCCCTCGCGGTAGACGACCGGGGCGCTGCCGGGGCGCGGGGTCTTGCGGCGGCCGTATTCCAGGACGGGAGGCGAGGGGTCCACTCCCGTCACCTCGCCGTCCGGGCCGACCCGCTCGGCCATGCGCCGGGTCAGATAGCCGGTGCCACAGCCCACGTCCAGGACGCGGTCGCCCGGCTCGGCGCCGCTGAGTACGGCGAGGCGGGTGAAGGCACGGTTGCGACGGCCGACGAAGCAGACGTCGCCGCAGAGCTCGTAGGCACGGGGGGTTGCGATGGTCACGCCGGGGGTGTCCGAGCGTGGCTTGCCCTGCATGAGGCGTCCGAGAGACATGGCCCTCCTCCATAACTTAGTCACGACTAAGTACTGACTCCAACTTAGTCGCGACTAAGAAATACGGCAAGGGCGGCATAGGATCGGCGTCGTGACCGAGTCCCGCCCCCGCGCGCGTACGCGGACCCGCCTGCCCGCCGCCGAACGGCGTGCGTCGATCCTCGCCGCCGCGACGGAGGTCTTCTCCGAGACCGGCTACCAGCGCGGCAAGGTCTCCGACATCGCGAAGCGGATCGGCGTCAGCGAACCGGTGGTCTTCCAGAACTTCGGTTCCAAGGCGGCGCTCTACCGGGCGGCCCTGGACCACGTCACGGACAGCGTGTCCGCCCTGTTGCACCAGGCCGCGGATGCGGGCCGGCCGGTCCCCGAGGTACTGGCGACCTTCCTCGACCCGGCGCACATGGACCACTTCCATCAACCCGGCTCGCACGGCTTCCTGTTCGCCGACGCCGCCGCTCTGGCCCACGACCCGGACCTCGGCGGCGCCCTGCGCCAGGTCCACCAGCACTTCGGCACGGCACTCGCCGAGCTGCTGCGGCGCGGACAGTCGGCCGGAGAGATCCGGGACGACGTCGATCCGGAGACGGCCGCGTGGTGGCTGGTCTCGCTGCTGGCCGGTCGCTCCTTCCGAGCGGCCGTCGTGCCGGAACGGGACGCTGTGGAGGCCGAGTTGACGAGGATGGCGCTGGGAGCGCTGCTGCCGGAGGGCTCCGCCGGAGGCGGGCCGAGGCCCTCGCGGGGGTCTGCGTGATCGCCCGCGCGGCCGCACCCCTGGCGGGAGTACGGAACCGGACACTCGTGTACGCCAGGCATCGCGGCGGCCGAGGAGACGACGAGGGTGATGCGGTCGCGGCCGCCGGAAGGCTCCTTGCCCCGGAGAGCCTCGCACCCGCTACCGCGCCGTGCGGAAATAGCCGGCACCACCGCTCTCCGCACGGCACGCCCCCACGCTCCCAGCGGCAGTGCGGGACGCGACGTGCATGCACGCCGGGCACCGCGGAAGGCGAGATGACCACCGTAGTCATGCGGTCGCCGCTGCTAGGAGGTTCCGATCCCTGGAGAGCCTCGCACCCACTGCCGCGCGGTGCGGACATGGCGGGCGTCACCGCCTCCCCGGCGCGCTCCCAGCGACAGTGCGGGACTCTTACGCTCGTGCGCGCCGGGCACCGAGGTGACGACGAGGGTGATGCGGTCGCCGCCGCTGGAAGGCGCCGAGACCCTGGGGCCCCGCTCACCGGACGGCGAACGGCTAGTGCTCGTGCGGGCCTGGTCGGTGGATCGGGCCGTGGGCGTCGTCGCAGTGTTCCGCCGGTTCGGCGGACGGGGTGGTGATCTGGAGCAGTTCGTCGACACCGCTGTCTTCGCCCAGGTGGTCGACCTGGAGGGTGGCGTGGCCGATGTCGTGCTTGGCGCGCAGGAGCTGCTGGAGGTGGCGGCGCACGGCGTGGCAGTCGCCGCCCGGTTCGACCAGGACGTGGGCGGACAGGGCGGGCTCGCCGGAGGTGATGGTCCACACGTGCAGGTCGTGGATCTCCACCACCTGCGGCTGGGACGCCAGTTCGTCGCCGATCGCGTCCGGGTCGAAGCCGACCGGCGCGGCTTCCAGGAAGATCCGTCCGGAGTCGCGCACCAGCCCGTAGCCGGCCTTGAACATCAGGGCGACCACCACGAGGGTGGCGATGGCGTCGGCGCGGGCGAACCCGGTCAGCACCACGATCAGCGCCGCGATCGCGGTGCCGATGAAGGCGAACAGGTCGTTCAGGATGTGCTGATAGGCACCCTCGACGTTCAGCGAGGTCCGGTTGGCCTTGGAGATGCACCAGGCGGCCACGACATTGACGACGATGCCGACGAGCGCGGTGGCCAGCATCAGACCGCCCTCGACCTCCGGCGGGCTGACCAGGCGGCGCACCGCCTCGTACGCCAGCCAGGCGCCGAGGAGCAGCAGGGTCAGGCCGTTGGCCTGGGCGGAGAGGATCTCCGCCCGTTTGAGGCCGTAGGTGAAGCCGCCGCGGGCCGGGCGGGCCGCGAGCCGCATCGCGATCAGCGCGAGCACGATCGAGGCGGCGTCGGTGAGCATGTGCGCCGCGTCCGAGATCAGGGCCAGGGAACTCGCGATGATGCCGACGACCACCTCGGCCGCCATGAACACCGTGATCAGGGTGAGGGCGATCGCCAGCCAGCGGCGGTCGGCATCCGCCGAGACGCCGTGGGAGTGCCCGGCGTGCCCACCGCCACCGTGGGCATGCCCGTGATCGTGATCGTCCATGACGTACGCCTTCCCCCTCGCATCCGCTGCCCGGACCTGAAGTCAAACGCACGGTGAGGGCAATCACCAAAGGCTGCATCGGTGACCGTTGTCATCACCGTTAGCACGGCCCTGAACTGCGGAAACCTCACACCGGGCGGCCCGGGGGCCGGTCACCCCACCAGAGCCCCACGGGAACCCCATGCGTGTCATGTCCTGGATACATGCGCCAGACCATTCGTTTACCTTCCCTTTGCCGGTGCCTGGTGATGTGGCGGTCGTTGGTCACCGCATGCGTATGCGGGACACCGGACGCTTCAAGGAGCCTCATCCATGTCCAGACTCACCCGCCGTCACCTCACGATCGCCACCGCCGTCGTCGCGGCGACCTCCGCGGCCGTGGCCGTCACGACCGTCGCCGGTGCCTTCGACGGCGCGCAGCAGGCCAAGAACGCGATCCAGAGCGGGAAGGCGAAGAACGTCATCCTGCTCATCGGTGACGGCATGGGCGACTCGGAGATCACCCTCGCCCGTGACTACACGGTCGGCGCGAACGGCCGCCTGAACATGGACAGATTCCCGCTCACCGGCGCGTACACGACGTACGCGGTACACAAGGACGGCACGCCGGACTACGTCACCGACTCCGCCGCCAGCGGCACCGGCTGGGCCACCGGCGTGAAGACGGTCAACGGCCGTATCTCCAAGACCCCGGGCAGCGACAAGTCCGTACGCACCATCCTGGAGATGGCGCAGAAGAACGGCTACGCCACCGGCAGCGTGACGACCTCCGAGCTCACCGACGCCACCCCGGCCGTGCTCGCCTCGCACGTCACGGACCGTGGCTGCCAGGGCCCGGCCGACATGGCGAACTGCCCCACCGACACCATCGCGGCCGGCGGGCCCGGCTCGATCGCCGAGCAGTCCGTGAACCACAAGGTCGACGTCCTCCTCGGCGGCGGCAAGCAGCGCTTCGACCAGAAGGTCACGGACGGCGCGTACAAGGGCCTGACCGTCTCCCAGCAGGCGCAGAAGCTCGGCTACCAGGTAGTCACCGACAGCGCGGGCCTGAAGAGCGTGAAGTCCGGCAAGCCGGTGCTGGGCCTGTTCGCCTCCGGCAACGTGCCCGTCGAGTGGACCGGCAAGGCGGCCGCGGTCGGCGGCACCGACGCGCAGCGATGCGTCACCTCCAACCCGAACCGGCCGTCGACGACGCCGAGCCTCGCGGACTCCGCCACGAAGGCGATCCAGCTGCTGGAGGCCAAGCAGCAGGCCAAGCACTTCAAGCAGGGCTTCTTCCTGCAGATCGAGGGCGCCTCCATCGACAAGCAGGACCACGCTGCCGACCCCTGCGGCCAGATCGGCGAGACCGCCGCCTTCGACCGCGCGGTGAAGGTCGCCCGCGACTACGCGGCCAAGCACCCGGACACCCTCGTGGTCACCACCGCCGACCACGGTCACACCAGCCAGATCGTCCCGCTGGAGGCGACCCCGCCCGGCCTCTCCTCGACGCTCGTCACCGACGAGGGCCAGCAGCTGAAGGTCAACTACTCGACCAACACCCCCGGCCAGTCCCAGGAGCACACGGGCACCGAGGTCCGCATCGCGGCCCAGGGCCCGCTGGCGTACCGCGTCCTCGGCATCACCAACCAGACCGACCTGTTCACGACGATCCGCGAGGCCCTGCGCCTGCACTGACGTGGATGGCACGCGCGAGGGGGAGGGCCGCCGGGCGGCCTCCCCCTCGCGCTCATCGGGTCACTTCGTGTAGACCTCCGCCCGGTCCACGCTCACGAACGCCGCCTGCGACGAGGTGTTGTGCTCGCCGGTCACCCGCACCCGCAGGGTGTGGCGGCCGTACGGCAGCTTCGGGCTGATGTACTGCACGGTCTCCCCCGTGCGGATCGCGCCGTAGAAGTCGGCGCGCTGTTCGGTGCCGCCGTCGACGCTGAGGGCGGCGATGCCGTTGCCGGTGTCGCGGACGGAGAGCAGGGCGATGCGGGTTCCGGTGAAGGTGAAGGTCGCGGTGGAGTCCGCCTGGTCGATCCAGTGGTCGTCGCCCCAGAAGCACTGGGTGCCGCAGCCGGTGCCGGAGTTCCAGGTGCCGGTGTAGCTCAGGGTGCCGTCACCGCTGGAGCGTCCGTCGTCGTTGATCCAGTAGGTGCCCGAGCCGGGGTCGCCCGAGGGCAGGTCCTGGGTCGCGCCCATGGCCGACGGCCGACCGAGGTCGGGGCTGCCGTCCGCGTTCCAGGTGATCTTCTGGGCGCGGGTGGTGCGGTCGGTGTAGGTGTACGCCGAGGTCGACTTGGCGTGGTAGACGATCCAGTCCTCGGTGCCGTCCGGCGAGCGGAAGAAGGCGTGGTGGCCGGGGCCGTAGACGCCGTGGTCGTCCGCTCGGGAGAAGACCGGGCCGGAGTGCTGCTGCCAGTTGGCGGGCACCAGCGGGTCGGCGCCGTTCGCCAGGGACATCATCCAGACCTGGTAGTCGGGCTTGCCGGTGTCGCAGGTCGAATACGTCATCCAGGTACGGCCGTTGCGGCTCAGGAATTCCGGGCCCTCGCGCACCTCGTCGCAGCCGCCCGCGGCGTTGATGGCGACGGCGTCGCCGGAGACCGTGTAGGGGTTGGACATCGGGGCGATGTTGATGCCGTTGTGCTGGTACTGGTTGATGCCGGCGTAGGCGAGGTACAGGCGGCCGTCGTGTTGCAGGATGCCCGGGTCGATCGCGAAGTCGGAGGCGTGGTTGGGCGGGGCCGGCTTCGCCTTGAAGTGGTAGGGGCCGGCCGGGTCGTCGCGGTCGGACTCCAGGACGTAGACGCGGTGGTGGTCGTCGGTGCCGTCGTCGGCCGTGTAGTAGAGGTACCACCGGTTGCCGAAGCGGTAGAACTCCGGGGCCCAGATGTGCTGGTTGCGGGAGGCGTCGGTGTCCGTCCACACGGTGACGGGGTCGGCGGTCAGCAGGGTGCCGAGCGAGGGCGAGCGCCACATGCGGATGCTGTCGCCCTGAGTGGTGGTGAGGTAGTAGTTCCCGTTCCAGTACGTCATGAACGGATCCGGACCGGTGTTGAGCGGGTTGCGGAACGTGCCCGTCGCCTCCGCGGACTTCGCGGGTCTCGCCGCGGCCGTGGGCACCGCCGGTCCGGCCGCGGCCGGTGAGACGCCGACGAGTCCGAGCAGCACGGCCAGTAGGGCGAGGACTGCCGTGAGGGGGGTGATGCGCGGTCGTACGCGCATGGACGGCTCCTTTACATCGATGTAGTCGCGAGCACGGTTCGACCATGTCCCAGCGTCCTCACTGACCGCCCAGACCCGTTGTGGCCACGGACTTGACGATGTGTCGCTGGAAGAACACGAAGACCACGACGAGCGGCAGCGCCGCCAGGACGGCGGAGGCCATCGTCTGGGCGTACTGGATGCCGTAGGCGTCCTTCACCGAGGTGATGCCGACCGGCAGGGTCATCAGGTCGGGGTCGGACGTCGACACGAACGGCCAGAGGAAGTTGTTCCAGGCGCCGATGAACACGAAGATCGCCACGGCCGCGAGCATCGGACGGGACAGCGGGAGCAGCACGGACCAGAAGATCCGCCAGTGCCCCGCACCGTCGATGCGGGCCGCCTCCTCCAACTCGTGGGGCAGCGAGTCGAAGTGCTTCTTCAGGATGAACACCATCACGGGCGCCACGGTCTGCGGCAGGATCACCGCCGCGTAGGTGTCGAGCAGGTGCAGGGTGAGCATCTGCTGGAACCAGGGCACGATCAGCACCTGCGGCGGCACCAGCACGGCCGCCACGGTGAGCACGAACAGCGAGCGGCGTCCGGGGAATCGGGTGCGGGAGAAGGCGTACCCCGCCATCGCGGAGACCAGCACGGTGATCACCGTGACGGCGGCCGAGATGAGCAGGCTGTTGAGCATCCACAGCGGCAGGTCGCCGCGCTCCCACACGGTGCTGAAGCCGTGCAGGGTGAAGCCGTGCCGGGGCCAGAACCAGTGCGCCGGATCGCTGGCGTCGGCCTCCGACTTGAACGCGGTCAGCAGGGCCCACGACATCGGCAGCAGCCACACCGCCGCCAGCACGGCCAGGGCGGCGAGTGCGAGCACGCGGCTGAGCCGGCTCTCGCCCAGGGTCAGGTTCGTACGCCCGGACCTGGCTCGGCGGGTGACTCTCAACTCCCGTACGGGACCCGCTGCTTGCTTGGTCGGGCCGGTGCGGACGGGCAGCTCGGTGGAGGTCATGTCACTTCTCCCGGCGGCGGAGGGCGGCGTACTGGAGGGCGGAGGCGATCAGCACGAGGGCGAAGAAGATGTAGCTGATCGCGGAGGCGTAACCGAGCCGGTAGCCGGTGAAGCCGACGTCGTAGATGTACTCGACGACCGGGCGGGTGGAGCCGTTCGGGCCGCCCTTGGTGAGCAGGTAGATCTGGTCGAAGACCTTCAAGGAGGCCAGGATCTGCAGCACGGTGATCACGACGGTGATGCGGGAGAGCTGCGGCAGGGTGATCGACCACAGCCGCCGCCAGGCACCGGCGCCGTCGATGGCGGCGGCCTCGTAGAGGTGGTCCGGGACGGCCTGCAACGCGGCCAGGTAGAGCAGGAAGTTGAAGCCGACCGTCCACCACAGCGTGGTCAGGGCGATGGCCCAAATGGCCACCGACTCGTCGCTGAGCCAGGCCACTTGGTCAAGTCCCAGCACGTCGAGGAGGTGGTTGTAGAGGCCGAGGTCGGGCTGGTACAGCCACATCCACAGCAGGCTGACGACGCCTACGGGCAGCAGGTACGGGGCGAAGTAGGCCAACCGCCACACCCATTGGCCGGGCAGGCCGGTGTGCACCAGGAGGGCCAGCACCAGCGCGACCAGGACCAGCGGCACGGTCGAGATGAGGGTGAAGACGACGGTGTGGCCGAGCGAGCGCCACATCTCGGCGTCCTTGAACGCCTCGGTGAAGTTGCCGACGCCGATGAAGCCCGGGGCGTGGGCGGACAGCGAGGTGTCCGTCAGGCTCATCCACAGCCCCTGGGCCAGCGGCCAGAGCATGAAGAGGGCGAACAGGACGAGGAAGGGCAGCGCGAACAGCAGGCCGGGCGGGACCGCTCGGCGCACGGACGTGGCCCCGGGGCGGGGCGCGGCATGCGGAGAGGACATCGTTGTGCTCCTGGGCGAGGTGTGCGCGGTCGGTCAGGCCGGGCTGGGCTTGGAGAGGAAGGAGTTCAGGCGCCGCACCATCGCGCGTGCCGCGCGGTCGGGGGCGAGGCCGTCGAGGAGGGCCTGCTGCAGGACCTGGGACATGGCGTTCTGGAAGTCGGAGCCGGCGCCGGCGAACCACACCGCCGGGTCGAGGACGACGTGGTCCTGGGCCTGGGCGTAGTGGGACTGGGGCTTGAGCCGGTGGTAGGCGGCGGTGCGGGTGACGGGTCCGTAGGCGGGGATGTGGCCCGCGGTGGCCCAGATCTGGCCGGCCTTGAGCAGGGCGGCGACGGCACGGTGGGTGCGATGGCGGCGCTCGGGGTCGGGGTTCGGGTGGTGGGGCAGTACGAAGGAGTGCGAGTCGGCGTAGATCGCGGGGGTGCCGAACACGGTCGGGAACGGGGCCGCGTTCACCTTCGCGTCGGCGGCGCGGAACGTGCCGAGCTCCCACTCGCCGGAAAGGATCATCGCGGTCTGCCGGTTGGAGAAGGCGGCGATGGCCGCGGGGTAGTCGAGGTGACCCGGGTTGACCTTGCCGTCGACCAGCTTGGCCATGAAGGCGATGACCTCGGCCATACGGTCGACGTCGACCTTGGCCGGACCGCCCTCGGGCAGCTCGAAGGCCCCGCCGGTCTGCTTGTAGAGGCCGTAGAACAACCGCCAGCCCTGGGCGGTGTCGGTGACGTAGCCGAAGGCGATGCCCTGCTTGCCGGAGGCCCTGGCGAGCTCCCTGCCGGCCGCCAGGAAGCGGTCGGGTGAGGAGAACGCCTCCGCGTCGAGCGTCCCGTCTTTGGTGAGCAGGCCTGCCTTGGCGGCCGGTTCGGGGTGGAAGAAGACGATGAAGGGGTGGGTGTCCAGCGGGACGGCGTAGGTGTGTCCGCGGTACTGGGTGCGCGACCACACGGCGTCGGTGAAGTCGTCGCGGTGCACGCCGTATTCGGCGAGCTGGTCGAGGTCCCAGGGGTCGAGCAGCCCGCTGGGCGCGTAGCCGGCGAGCCGGGACATGTGCGAGACGGCGACGTCGGGGCCGCGTCCGCCGACGGAGGCCATGGCGAGCTTGGTGTAGTAGGGCGTCCCCCACTCCAGGACGGTGCGCTCGATGTGCGTGCCCGGCATGTCGGGGCCCGCGGCGCGCACCATGTCGTTGAGCAGGCCGCCGTCGGCCCCGCTGAACAGGTCCCACAGACGGACGGTCGAGGCGTCGGCGGCCTGCGCGGACCCGCAGCCGCCGAGCGCGCCGGCGCCCAGGACCGCCGCCCCGGAGGCGAGCGCGGTCCTCAGCAGGCGGCGCCGGCTCGGGCCGGGCGGACCGACTGGTCCGGGTGTGCCGGTCATGGTGCTCCTTTCCACGGGCGGCGGTGCACGAAGATCGTGACTCACGCACCGACGCCGCACGGTTTTACATCGATGTAAATTTCAGGCAGGAGTGTCTGCTGCACCTGAGCCGGCGCTACGGCGTGCCCTCGTAGGCCGCCGGACGCGTCTGGGCCCGCCGCAGGTGTTCGATGTCGAGCTTCTCGGAGCGGTCGAAGCGGTAGATGCCGTTGCGCTCCTGGAATACGTCGGTGAGCTGGGTGTAGCAGTAGCCGAACATGTCGGGGTCGTCGAGCAGCACGCCCGTCAGACCGGCGAAACGGTCCGCGAACTCCTCCTCCGTGTACGGCCGTTCGCCGTAGCCCCAGGACGCGTCGCGCTGGTCGCCCGCCGCGGCGGCGGCCTCGGGGTCCCACCAGATGCCGCCGAACTCGCTGCAGAAGTACGGCTGCCCGCGATACGGCACCGACCACGGACGGCCGTCCGGGGCGGTGTTGACGTACGGCCGGTCCTCCGCGAGCCCCGACATCGCCTTGGCGAAGGCGGCCGGGTCCTGCTCGTAGCAGTGCGAGTCGTAGACGTCGGTCTCGGCGACGCGGTGGGCGTAGCCGGAGGCGTCGACGACCGGGCGGGTGGCGTCGGCCTGCTTGGTGGCCAGGAACATGGCACGGGTGACGTCGTCGAGCTGGGTGATGCGGTCGTGCAGCGGCTGGTACGTCTCGTTCAGCGGGCACCAGCCGACGATCGAGGGGTGCGAGTAGTCCCGCTCCAGGGCCTCCAGCCACTGGCTGACGTACGAGGCGTCGGGCCGCTGGTTGTCGTCGCGGGCGCCGGTCTCGCAGCCCCAGTCGCCGAACTCGCCCCAGACCAGGTAGCCGAGCCGGTCGGCGTGGTGGAGGTAGCGCTCCTCGAAGACCTTCTGGTGCAGGCGGGCGCCGTTGAAGCCGGCGCGCAGGCCCAGCTCGATGTCGCGGACCAGATCGGCGTCGGTGGGCGCCGTCATCAGGCCGTCGGGGTGATAGCCCTGGTCGAGCACGAGACGCTGGAAGACGGGTTCGCCGTTGAGCAGCAGCCGCTTGCCCTGGACGGAGACCGAGCGCAGACCGGCGTAGGAGGTGGCCGTGTCCACGATCCGCCCATCGGCGTCGAGGAGTTGAAGGGTGAGGTCGTACAGGTGCGGGTCCGTGGGCGACCACGGGCGCAGGCGGTCTGCGGGCACGGTGAGGACCAGGCGGGGTGCGAGGTCGAGGTCAGCGCGGGTCTCGGCGGTGAGGATGTCGCCCTGCTCGTCGGCGAGCGTGGCACGCACCCGGTGGCCCGGGAGGTTGGCCGTCAGCGGCAGTTCCAGGTGGAAGGAGCCGGAGGCCAGGTCGGGGGTGATGCGCGGGCGCTTGAGAGCGGCGGCCCGCGGGACCGGCTCCAGCCACACGGTCTGCCAGATGCCGGTCGTACGGGTGTAGTGGCAGTGGGAGTTGGCGTACCAGGTGGACTGCTTTCCGCGGGCCTGGACGCCGTGCCGGCTGTCACGGGCCCGCACAACGATCGTCATCTCCTGCCCGGCCACGGCGACTTCGCCGAGGTCGGCGGTGAACGGGGTGAAGCCGCCCCGGTGCCGGGCCACTTCGACGCCGTCGGCCCACACGGTCGTGTCGTGGTCCACGGCTCCGAAGTGCAGCAGGACGCGGGAGTCCGTCCAGGCGTCCGGGACGGTCACCGTGCGCCGGTACCACACGACCTCCAGGAAGTCGGTCTCGCCGATCCCGGAGAGCGCCGACTCCGGGCAGAACGGGACCACGATGCGGCCCGCGAGCTCGCGTTCGCGCAGGCCGCGCTCGAGCCCGGTGTCGGACCGGTCGATCTCGAACTGCCACTCGCCGTTGAGGTTGAGCCAGGCCTCGCGCACGAACTGGGGCCGGGGGTACTCCGGGCGGGGCTGATCCGAGGGACGGGGGAAGGACATGGGTCTCCTTGGGCCTTGAGGTGGTGCTGGGGCGCGCCTCGGGGCGGTGCCGAGGCATGCGCCTGAAGCGATGCCGGGGCGCGCGCCGTGAAGCGGTGCCGGGGGTGCTGCGGGGGTGGTGCGGCGCTATGTCACCATGGCGATTACATCGATGCAAATGGTTCGGCGGAAACCGATCCGGCCCGCAACCGATTTCTTTACGGTCGGTACGATCACGGGCAGGCGGAAGGATGAACAGCGTGGCGGCCAGACCCAGGATCAAGGACGTGGCGGAGTATGCGGGCGTCTCGCCCAAGACCGTCTCCAACGTGATCAACAACTTCGAGCACGTCTCGGAGCGGACCCGCGCCGCCGTCCAGGAGGCGATCGACGCCCTCGGCTACCGCGTGAACATCGCCGGACGCCAGTTGCGCCAGGGCCGAACCGGCATGATCACCCTCGCCGTTCCCGAGCTCGACGTGGCCTACTTCTCCGAACTGGCCAAGCATGTGATGGCCGAGGCCGACACCCGCGGCCAGACGGTGCTGATCCATCAGACCGGCGCCGTGCGCGAGCGCGAACTGGCCGCGCTGCACGGCTTCGACGCCCAGTTCTCCGACGGCGTGATCCTCAGCCCGCTCGCCCTCAACCCGCGCGACCTCGCCACCCGGGACCGGCGCCTTCCGGTGGTACTGCTCGGTGAACGCCCGGCCGAGGGCGGCACCGACCACGTCGGCATCGACAACGTACGGGCCGCCCGCGAGGCCACCGAGCATCTGCTCTCCCGGGGCCGCCGCCGCATCGCCGTCATCGGCGGCGCCGTCCGCGGCCGCCAGGGCACCGACCGGCTGCGCACCGACGGCTACCGCGAGGCCATGGAGGCGGCCGGCCTGCCCTTCGAGCCGGACCTGGTGCTTCCGGTGGATGCCTACCACTGGCAGGACGGTGCCCGGGCGGCGGCCGCGCTGGTGGAGCGCCGCCCCCGTCCGGACGCGCTGCTGTGCCTGAACGACCACCTGGCGCTCGGCGCGCTGCGCGCCCTGCACGAGCGCGGCCACTCCGTACCGGGCGAGCTCGACGTGATCGGCTTCGACGACATCGAGGCGTCCCGGTTCAGCGTGCCCAGCCTGACCACCGTCGCCCCCGACAAGCGCGAGATCGCACGGGCCGCCGTATCCCTGCTCCTGGAGCGGATCGACGCACCGGATTCCGTGACCCTGCGTGACGAGGTGGTCGGCTACCGGGTCATCGTCCGGGAGAGCACGGGGGGCTGAACGCCGTGCGTGCCGCGGTGCTCAGTGGCTCCACACGTCCGCGCCGCCGCCCCGCCACTCGATGAGCGCGGAGCGGGCGACGTCCATCTCGTCCCAGTCCTGCAGTCCGGCCTCCTGGATGAAGGCGGCGACGTCGAGGAGTCCGTAGGCCAGACCGACGAAGTGGTCGCCGATGCGGACGCGGCGGCCGCCGTCATCGGTGGGCGGGTAGATGACGACGGGCTGGTCAGTGGCCATGATCCAAGCGTGCGGCCCAGGCGTGCTGCGCGCATTCGGGGGCGCCCTCGAGGCGTGCGTCGCCCTGGACGCCCTCCGGGCCGTGCCGGTCAGCGGTTCGTCGTCAGTACGGGCGGCTCGGCGGGCGCGGGGGACGGGGTGACCTTCGGTCGGCCCGGGATGGCCAGGGCGACGGCCGCTCCGGCCAGCGACAGCGTGCCGCTGACGGCGATCGCCGCGGTGAATCCGTCGGTGAAGGCCGCCGGCCCCGTGTAGCCGCCGGACTTGCCGAACACCAGGGCCAGGACAGCGACCCCGAAGACCCCGCCGAGCTGTCGGCCGGTGTTGAAGACGCCGGACGCCTTGCCGATCTGCTCGGGGGCGACCGCGTTGAGCACGGCCGTCTGGGTGGCCGGCATCGCCATGCTCACGCCGGTTCCGGCGATGAGCATCGGGCCGATCAGTTCCCAGTACGGCGCGGACGGAGTGGCGACGAGCGCGAGCCAGCCCATCCCGGCCGCCTGCAGGGCCAGTCCGAGCGCCGCGAGCGGCCGCGCGCCGACGCGGGGCGTCAGCCGTCCCGCCCAGGGCGCCACGACCGTCACCGCCGCGGTCCAGGCCAGCAGGTGCAGCCCGGACGCCAGCGGCCGGTCACCGCGCCCCGTCTGGAAGAACTGCGCCGCGAAGAACAACGATCCGTAGAGCGAGGCGTAGAGGAACACGCCGGCGGCGTTGCCCGCGGCGAAGCCGGGGAGCCGGAAGAGGCCCAGTGGCACCATCGGCCGTTCGGCGACGCGCTGCCAGGCGACGAAGGCGACGGCGCAGACCACGCCCCCGGCCAATGTTCCGACCACCTCCGCACTGCCCCATCCGGCCGCGTTCGAGCGGATCAGTCCCCACACCAGGCCGAGCGCGGCCCCCGTGACCAGCACCAGCCCGCCGCCGTCCACCCGGCCCGCGGCGCCCCGGCTCTCCGGGACCCGGCGCAGCACCAGCGGGATGACGGTCAGGCCGATCGGCAGGTTCAGCCAGAAGATCCACTGCCAGGCGAGCCCCTGCGTCACGGCGCCGCCCACCACCGGGCCGCCGACCACCGCGAGCCCGGTCAGGCCGGCGAACAGGCCCAGCGCCCGGGGCCGCTCGGGCGGCGGATAGGCGGCGCCGAGCAACGCCATCGCCAGCGGCATCACCAGCGCGGCACCGGCACCCTGCGCGGCCCGTGCGGCGATCAGCCAGCCCACGCCCGGCGCGAGCGCGCACGCGGCGGAGGCCGCCGTGAACAGCGCCAGCCCGACGGTGAAGATCCTCCGGCGCCCGAACCGGTCGCCCAGCACGGCCCCGGTCATCAGCAGGACGGCGAAGCTCAAACTGTAGGCGTTCACCGTCCACTCGAGTTGTTCGATCGACGTGCCCAGATCCAGCCGGATCCGGCTCAGCGCCGTGGTCACCACCGTGGCGTCGAGCGCCACCATCACCGAGCCCGCGGAGGCGAGCCCCAGAACCCATTTTCTGTCCATGCCCGTACCGACCGGTCGCCCGTCGCGATTGGCCGGGCCCGGCCCGACGAATTCCGGCGGCCCGAAGGGTCTGCACAAGAAAGGGAGGAAATTCGCGTGACCGTGATCGAACAGCAGCATGACGAGTTCGTCCGCCTGACCGGGCCGCTGCGGCGTGAACTGCTGACCCACTGCTACCGGATGCTGGGGTCGGTGCAGGACGCCGAGGACCTGGTGCAGGAGACCTATCTACGGGCCTGGCGGTCCTACGGCGACTTCGAGGGCCGTGCCTCGCTGCGCACCTGGCTGTACCGGATCGCCACCAACGCCTGTCTCAACGCCCTGCGGCACGGCAGCCGCCGGGTGCTGCCCGCCGGACTGGGCGCCCCCGCCTCCGACCCGATCGCCACGGGCGGGAGGGACACGGAGATCTCCTGGCTGGAGCCGATGCCGGACGACCGGGCTGATCCCGCGGCCATCGTGGCCGGGCGGACCGGTCTGCGGCTGGCTCTCATCGCCGCTCTGCAGCACCTGCCGCCGCAGCAGCGGACGGTGCTCATCCTGCGTGACGTGCTGGCCTGGTCGGCGGAGGAGGCCGCCGACGTGCTCGGCGTCTCCCCGGCCGCGGTGCACAGCACGCTCCAGCGCGCCCGGGCCCGGCTGGAGCGGCTGGCACCGGCCATCGACGAGATCACCGAGCCGGACGAGCAGGAGCAGCGCGACCTGCTGGACCGCTACGCCGACGCCTTCACACGGGCCGACATCCCCGCCCTCACCCGGCTGCTCACCGAGGACGCGGTCTGGCAGATGCCGCCCAATCCGGCCTGGTTCGCCGGTCGTGACCACGTCGTCCGGCTGCTCTGGGCCCGCATGCCGGGCCGGCGCTTCCACCTGCTCCCGCTGCGGGCCAACGGACAGCCCGGCTTCGCGAAGTACGTGGACGGCGAAGCCTTCAGCGTCGACGTCCTCACCCTGCGCGGCCCGGCGATCGCCGAGGTCACGGCGTTCCATGACGCCGATCTCGTACGACGGTTCGGGCTGCCGTCGCGGGTCTGAGGACCGGCCGGGGCGGCCGGAGCGCCGACGGCGGAGGTGTGACCCATGTCACTCCCCCGCCGTCGGCCGCGGCGACGGTTTTCCCGGCGGCGGCTGGTCTTGATACCCGACCGAACCCGAACGACCGAGACCACCGCCCCGGGAGTACCTCATGTCCGATCCCCTCCACACAGCCGTCGTCACCGGCGCCGGCCGCGGCTTCGGGCGCGCCATCAGCGCCGCGCTCGTCGCCGCGGGCACCCGCGTCGTCGGCATCGCCCGCACCGAGCGGGACCTGCGCGCCGTACGCGACGAACTCGGCGACGGCTTCACACCCGTGACCGCCGACGCCACCGACGAGTCCGTCGCGCAGCGGGTCATCCGCGACCACCGCCCCGGCCTGCTCGTCCTCAACGCCGGGGCCACCCCGCACATGGCGCCCCTGCAGGAACAGACCTGGGAGACATTCAGCGGCAACTGGCACACCGACACCCGGCACGCCTTCGCCTGGACCCAGGCGGCGCTACGGGAGCCGCTGGCGCCGGGCAGCGTGGTCGTCGCCCTCTCCAGCGGCGCCGTCCTGGCCGGATCCCCGCTCAGCGGCGGCTACGCCAGTGCCAAGGCGGCCGTCCGGTACCTGACCGGCTACGCGGCGGAGGAGTCGCGCCGGGCCAAGCTGGACATCCGCTTCGTCACGCTCCTTCCGCAGCTGACTCCGGCGACCGCGCTCGGCTCGGCCGGCGTCGCGGGTTACGCCGCACGGCAGGGCGTCGACCGGGACACCTTCGTCGCGGGCCTGCAGCCGGTGCTCACCCCGGAGCAGGTCGCCAAGGCCGTCACCGACCTCGCCGCCGACCCGGACAGCGCGCCCGAGTACCGGATCAGCGGCGCCGGTCTGCGCCCGCTCGGCTGAGCACACCCAAGGAAGGCACCATGCCGGCATCGGACGAATTCGCCACTCTCACCGAGCCGTTGAGGCCGGAACTGCTCGCTCACTGCTACCGCCTGCTCGGCTCGATCCATGACGCCGAGGACCTGGTGCAGGAGACCTACCTGCGCGCGTGGCGTGCGTACGACCGCTTCGAGGGCCGCTCCACGCTGCGCCGCTGGCTGTACAAGATCGCCACCATGGCCTGTCTGACGGCGCTGGAGACTCGCGGGCGGCGGCCGCTTCCCTCGGGGCTGGGCGCTCCGTCCGAGGACCACCGGGTGGCCATGGCCGATCGCGAGCCGTCGGTGGCGTGGCTCCAGCCGGCGCCGGACGCGCTCTTCGGCGCCGACGACCCGGCCACGACCGTGGCCGCACGCAGCGGAGTGCGCCTCGCCTTCATCGCCGCGCTCCAGTTCCTGCCCGCCCGGCAGCGGGCCGTGCTGACCATGCGCGACGTGCTGGCGTTCAGGACGTCCGAGGTCGCCGAGATGCTGGACACGACCCCCGCGGCCGTGGACAGCGCCCTGCGCCGCGCGCGGACCCGTCTGGCCGAGGCGGGCCCGGTCGAGGACGACCTCGCCGAACCGGACGAGCAGGCCCGCCGCGCGCTTCTCGACGGCTACGTCGACGCCTTCACCCGGGCCGACCCCGACGCACTCGTCCAACTGCTCAGAGCAGACGTCGAGATGGAGATGCCGCCGATCCCGACCTGGTTCACGGGACGGCACGCGGTGGCCGGCTTCCTGGCTCATCGCGTGATGCGGGCGGGCCTGTGGCGACTCTCGCCCACCCACGCCAACGGCCGGCCCGCCTTCGTCGTCCACCAGCACACGGGGGACGGCCACTTCCAGCCGTACGGCGTCCAGGTCCTGACGCTGATCGGTTCCCGGATCTCCCGCATCACGGCGTTCAACGACCCCCTCCTGGTACCGACGTTCGAGTCCATGACGAAAGCGAAGACCACATCATGATGCAGATCGCAGACAGGACCGTACTGGTCACCGGCGCCAACCGCGGCATCGGACGAGCGCTCGTCGAGGAGGCCCTGAGCAGGGGCGCGAGGCAGGTCTACGCCGGCACCCGCGTGCCGTTGCCCCTTTCGGACGCGCGCGTCACGCCCCTGACTCTTGATGTGACCGACGCGGCACAGATCCGACGCGCCGTCGAGCAGGTCCCCTCGCTCGACCTCCTGGTCAACAACGCCGGCCTGGCGCTCTACGACGACTTGAGCGAGGCGGCCACGCTCCAACAGCACCTCGCCGTCAACCTGTTCGGGCTTCACGAGGTGACCCGGGCGTTCCTGCCCCTGCTGACGCGATCGCGGGGAGCCGTCGTCAACAACCTGTCCGTGAACGCGTTCGCTCCCCTGCCGCTCATCCCGGCGTACTCGGTCTCGAAGGCGGCGGCGTTCTCGCTGACGCAGTCGCTGCGTGCGCTGCTGGCCGAGCGGGGTGTCAGCGTGCACGCGGTCCTGACCGGCATCGTCGACACCGACATGACCCGCGATCTCGACGCCCCGAAGGCGTCCGCCGAGTCCGTCGCTCGCGGCATCTTCGACGGCGTGGAGAAGGGCGAGGAGGACATCTTCCCGGATCCCATGTCGGCGTCGATGGCGCAGAGTTGGCGCGGCGGTGCGGGAAAGGCGCTGGAACGCCGGTACGCGGCGCTCGCGGAGGAGGTGCGCGCCGCTCGGGGCAGCGTCGACGCGGCCGGCTGACGGTCCGCCGTGCGGGACGCCGCGGGCCCCGGCCCCGGTGTCCCTGCGTCGCCCCACCCGGTACTGCGCCCACCTAGATCATTTGCATCGCAGCACATAGCCTGGGGCACGTGCCTGATCACGTTCACCTGCGCCCCATCGCCGAGAAGGACCTCGACCTGCTCGAGCGCCTCCATGAGGACCGCGCCGAGGCCGGCGAGCTGGGCTTCTTCGGATACCGCAATCCCGGCCTGCTCCGCCGGCAATGGGCCGACCAAGGATTCATCTCCGCCGAGGGCGGACGCCTGACCGTCGCGGGGGACGACAACCGGTTCGTCGGCGAAGTGCAATGGCATCAGGTTTTCCAGGGCCCGAAGTCGCCCTGCTGGAACATCGGCATCTCCTTGCTGACCGCCGAACGCGGCAAGGGCTACGGCAAGCAGGCGCAGCGCCGGCTCGTCGAGTACCTCTTCGCCCACACACAGGTCAACCGCATCGAGGCCGGCACCGAGATCGTGAACATCGCCGAGCAACGGGCCCTGGAGTGGGCGGGCTTCACCCGCGAGGGCGTCCTCCGGGGCGCCTGTTTCCGGGACGGCAGATGGCGCGACATGGTGATGTACTCCGTGCTGCGCGCCGAGGTCGTCGGCAAGGTGTAGCGGGCCGGCCGCACCGTCAGTCCGAGCCGTAGTACAGCCGAAGGAACTCCTCCATGGCCGCGTCGACGCCGGCGCGGTCACCGGTGGCGAGCAGGTCGAGCAGGAGGCCGCGGACCGTGGCGAGGCCCAGCCTGGCACGATTCCGGGCTGCCACCGGGTCCGCTCCGGCGGCGACCTCGGCGGCCACGAGGGGCTCCAGCCAGTCCGTCACGAGTCCGCCGAGGATGGGCACGGCCTCCGGGCGGCCTCGCAGCGCGTGGCCGTAGATTTCGAAGAACAGCCGTTCCTGACCGGCCAGTCGAGGGTCCGTGAGCTGCCGCCACAGCAACCGGGCGGCGTCGGCGGGCGAGAGGCCGGGCTCCAGACGCAGGCGCGACAGCAGCTCCCGTTGGCGCCGCTCCGACGTCCGGACGATCTCGACGAGCAGCTGCTCCTTGGAGCCGAAGTAGTGGATCAGCATGCGGTGACTGACGCCGATCGCGGCGCCCAGGCGGCGCAGGCTGAGGTCCGCGATGCCGTGGGCCGCCACGTGCTCGACCGCCGCGTCCACCAGTTGTGCGCGCCGGTCCCCTTCCGCGCGACGCCCGGCCCGGTCCTCGGGATGCGCTTCCTCCGTGCTCGTCACGTCGCGAGTGTACCAATCGGTACATGCCAGATGTACCGTGTGGTACATGAAGCCCGTCACCGTGTCGACCGAAGTGCCGCAGACGCCCGAGCAGGTCTACGGCTTCCTCGATGTCATGGCGCACCACGAGCGGTTCACCGACCACTACCTGACCAACTGGCGCCGCAGCGGCCCCGATCGCGGCATCGGCTCGCACGCCACGGTCGCCGCGGCGCTGGGCGGCGCGAAGACGGACGTCACCATCGAGGTCGTCGAGGCCGACGCACCGCGCCGCATCGTCGAGCGCAACGTCAGCGCGGCCGGCGGACGCGTGGCCCACGGCACTTACACCGTCGAGCCGTTGCCGGCGGGCGGCAGCCGCGTCTCGTTCACCTACGCCTGGGAGCGCGACCCGCTGGCCGACCGGCTGCTGGCTCCCGTGGTACGGACGGTGATGCGGCGCGCGAACCGCACGGTCATGCGGCGCCTGGCCGCGGAGTTGGCCCGCCACGCGTCCACCGCCGGGTCCTGACGGCGGCGCGCGTCGAGGCCGTCAGCGTCAGGACATGACGCGTTCCGCGAGCCATTCGAGGGCGTTCGCGGCCTCGCCGAGCACGGAGACGTGTCCGGCGCCCGGGACCGACCGCAGCTCCGCCGTGGGGCATCGGGCCGCGAGCCACCGGCTGTGGGAGCTGGGCACGACGCGGTCGCTCTCGCCGTGCACGAAGAGGACCGGTGCCTTGATCTGCCCGGGGTCGAACCCCCAGGGGGCGACGTACGCCAGGTCGTCGTCGATCAGCGCCGCCGGGTGGCCCACCTCCAGGGCAGGACCGACCACATCGATGACCCAGGACCACTCTCCGGCCAGTGCGGCGTGATCGGCCGGGGTGAACATCTCCGGGTCGTACTCGGCGGACGCCTCGCGGGCCTCCTTCGCCGCGCGTCCTTCGGCGGCGGCCCCCAGGGAGGCCAGGCTGGAGTCCGACATGCCCGCGAACCAGTCGAGCCCCTCGGCCCCGAACGGAGCCAGTCCCGCCATCGCGACGACCGCGAGGACACGGTCCGGCAGCAGGGCGCCGCATGCCAAGGCGTGCGGGGAGCCACCGGAATGGCCCATGACCCCGAACTGCTCGATGCCCAACTCGTCGGCGACAGCGGCCACATCGGCCGCGGCCGAGGCGATGTCGCGACCGGGCCGGGGCGTGGACCCGCCGTAGCCGGGCCGGTCGTACGACACCCAGCGGATGCCGAGCCGGTCGGACAACGGGAAGAGCGGCTCGGGCGGGGCACCGATGTTCGGCGTGCCGTGGTGCCAGAAGACGACGGGGCGGCCGTCGGAGTCCTCCGCGGCGGTGTCGTAGACATGCAGTCCTCGCCCGTCGCCCAGCTCCAGATCAGTCTCTTTCACGCCGCCGCCTCCAGACACTCACCCGGTGCGATGCTCGGCTCCCTGGTTCTCGGGTTCCAGGATCACCACCGCCGTCTCGGACGACCTTAGCGCCGCGAGGGCGTCCAGGTCGGCGTCGATCTCGCGCCAGCGGGTCCAGAGGCGCGACCGCTCGTCGCCCGTTGCCGCGCAGGCTCGCACCTGGCGCCGGCCGCCGACCAGGTCGACCGTCGCGTCCGGATGGGCCTGCAGGTTGAGCCACCACGCGGGCTCGGCCTCACCCCATCCGTTCATCGCCAACGTGACCAGTCTCGGGCCGTCTTCGACGTACGCGACGATGACGCTGCGCTGCCGGCCGGTGCGGCGCCCGGTGGTGGTCAGGCGCATGGTGCCCCACTTGTCGGGACGCGGCTGCGACGGGGCACGGCCCGCACGACATGGGCGATCGGCACGGACGTGAGGGCCACCGTCACGCCGTATCCGGTGACCAGAAGGCCGACCGCCGACAGCGGGACCCGAAGGCTGTCCGAGATGAGCTGGAGCAGGCCGACCGGCAGGTTCTCCGCGGTGTTGAAGGTGAAGGCGGCCAGCATCAAGGCCCCCAGCACCGCCGCCCTCCGCCGCGGAGCGGGTTGCCGCCCGGGCGCACGGCCGGTCCCGGCCGCTGCGCCTGCTCCGTGACACCGCCCATGTACCCAGCTCACCGGGCTCGCCGACCTCGCCGCAACCGATTTCATCCGCACCGGCCCACCCTGCCCCGCCCGGCCGGCAGGCCGAGCCCGCGTCAACGCTCCCCGAACCGCCCCGTGTACTCCGCCGGCGGCCGCTCCAACTCCCGCACCATGAAGCCGTAGTAGTCCCGCATGTCGCGCAGACGCGCCCGCTGGGCGGACGGCAGCCGACCGCCGTGGTCCTGCACGATCTCGGCCGGCTCCTGCAGTTGCCTGGTCCGTTCGAGCTGGTGCTGGAGGCAGCCGACCCAGGCGTCGGCGCGCCACTCGTAGACGGCCTGGCGGTTGCCCGGTGACTTGCCGACTCGGGCGTCGCCCCGCACGGCCGCAACCTGGAGGAGCTCGCCCTGATGGCGGCAGGCGGCATGAAGCCCGCCGCCGTGCTCGCGGCCACCACCTCCTCCGCGGCCGAACTCCTCGGCCTCGACGACACGACGGGGACCATCGCCCCTGGCAGACGGGCCGACCTGGTCGTCGTGGACGGCGACCCGTACGACTTCACCGGGCTGAAGGGGCGCGTCCGCGCGGCGTTCCAGGAAGGACGGTGCGTGCGCGGCACGGGTGCCTCCGAGGGCGGTTCCGTCAGCAGCTCAGTCAGCGGCTCCGCCGTGAGTTGAGCCGGGCCGCCTGCCGCGTCAGATGGTCGCGTTCGGCGAGATCGAGGGCCTTCTGCGCCGCCTCGGCGTACAGCCGTGCCGCCGTGTCCAGGTCACCGTCACGCTCGTGGAGGTGCGCTGCCACCGCCGTATGGCGGGGCAGTGAGGTGTCCAGCTCGGCGAGCGCGGCGAGACCGGCGCGTGCTCCGTCGGCCTCGCCGACGGCGACCGCGCGGTTGAGGCGGACGACGGGGCTGTCGGTGATGCGGGCGAGCTCGTCGTACCACTCGACGATCTGGACCCAGTCGGTCTCCTCGGCGGTGAGGGCGTCGGCGTGCAGGGCGGCGATGGCGGCCTGGGCCTGGAACTCACCCAGCCGGTCCCGGGCCAGGGCGGCCTGGAGGATGTCGACGCCCTCGGCGATCGCCTTCGTGTCCCAGCGGCCGCGGTCCTGCTCGGCGAGCGGCACCAGGCTGCCGTCCGGCGCGGTCCGGGCGGCGCGCCGGGCGTGGTGGAGCAGCATGAGGGCGAGCAGCCCCGCCACCTCGGGGTGGTCGATCCCGGCGGCGAGCTGCCGGGTCAACCGGATGGCCTCGGCGGCCAGGTCGACGTCGCCGGAGTAGCCCTCGTTGAAGACGAGGTAGAGGACGCGCAGCACGGTGGCGACGTCGCCCGCCTGGTCGAACCGCACGCCGGACACGGTGCGTTTGGCCCGGCTGATGCGCTGCGCCATGGTCGCCTCGGGCACCAGGTAGGCCTGGGCGATCTGCCGGGTGGTCAGCCCGCCGACCGCGCGCAGCGTGAGCGCCACCGCGGACGACGGGGTCAGCGAAGGGTGGGCGCAGAGGAAGTAGAGCTGCAGCGTGTCGTCCGCCCCGGGCGCGGGGCCGGGCGCGGGTTCCTCCTCGACGCGGTCCTCGCGCTTGCGGCGGGCGGAGTCCGCACGGGCCGCGTCGAGGAACTTGCGCCAGGCCACGGTGATCAGCCAGCCCTTGGGGTCCCGCGGCGGGTCGGCCGGCCAGACGCGGACCGCCTCGACCAGGGCGTCCTGCACCGCGTCCTCGGCCGCCGCGAAGTCGGCTCCGCGGCGGACGAGGACGGCGAGCACGCTCGGCGTGAGGCCTCTGAGCAGGACCTCGTTCATCTGCGTCACGTGCAGGGACACTCCAGGTCGGTGTGCGACGCGGTCAGCAGCGGGCGCAGCTCGAGCCACTCGTGGATCGGCTTGCCGCCCGCCCCGGGGGCCGCCGACAGTTCCCCGGCCAGCTCCACCGCGCGCTCCTCGCTGTCGACGTCGATGATCATCCACCCGGCGATGAGGTCCTTGGTCTCCGCGAACGGCCCGTCGGTGACCGGCGGCCGCCCCTCGCCGTCGTAGCGGACGAAGGTCCCCTCGGGCGCGAGCGCCGTGCTGTCCACGAACTCGCCGGACTTCTCGAGCCGGGCCGCGAAGTCGTTCATGTACTGCACGTGCGCGGAGATCTCCTCCGGCGTCCACTGCTCCATGGGGACGTCGTTCACCGCCTCCGGAGCGCCGCGGTAGTGCTTGAGCAGCAGGTACTTGGCCATCGTGATCCTCCTCGCTGGTGCGACCCATTGTGGTCACGTTCACTGCGGGGACGGAGCAGGCCCACGGTTCTCGACATCGCCGCCCAAGTTTTTTTTCGAACCCGTCGGGACGGCACATGGACACCGGGGCAGGATTCGAACCTACGTCCACCCGGTCCCGAGCCAGGCGCTCCACCGCAGAGCTTCCCGGTGCCCATGAGCCGACCGACGCGGGCAGGGCTCGAACCTGCGTCCAGCCGGTTTGGAGCCGGCCGCTCCACCACTGAGCTACCTCGTCGGGTCCTGATCCTCCCCACCGCCCGGCGGGGAGGTCAACGGATTTCCGCCGCCGCGGGCCGCAGCGGCTTACCGGAGAAGAACCCCGCCGACCGCAGCAGCGACGCCAGCACAGGATCGGCGACGCTCACGCCGTGCACCAGCTCGGGCGTCGCCCGGAACGGCACCGCGTGCACCACCCGCCGAGCGCGCGTCCAGCCACCGCGCTCCGCATCGACCCCATGGCGTCGGCACACCTGCTCGACGAGCCACTGCGGGCACTCAGCCTCACCGCGCAACACGTGCCAGGGCAGGGGCAGTTCGGCCCACACATCGGTGTCCGGGTGCAGCCCCCCGCCCGACTCCCGGTGCCAGGCGGCCACGTCTGCCGCGACGAGCAGCGGCACCTTGCCGGGGCAGAGCCGCTCGAGGATGCTCTGCGCGCCCATCGCCTCCAGTAGCGCGAACCAGTTCGCACGCGCCGTGGTCCAGGCCCGAGCCGCCTGGTTCCAGCTGGTGGAGTCCTGCCCGCGCTCGACGATCATCGTCGTACGGTCCACCCCCCGTCTGTGCCACAACGTCTCCAACTGCTCCGCCACGTCGAGCAGAATGCGGTACCAGCGGCCCAGCAGCAGCCCCCGCTGCTCGTCGCCCACCTGCTTGAGCACCTCGGCGGTGGGGTGCACCTGAGCGACGGCGAACCAGTTCGCCGTCCGCGCGTCGAGCCGCCGGAACAGCGCATGAGCCACCTCGTCATACGGGCGCTGCTGTCCCTGGACGGTGAACTCGCTGCGCAGATTGGCCCGCGCGGTCAGGTACGCGATGAACGCCGCCGTCCCGGGATCGGCCGCGAACTCCTCGTACGGCAGCCGCGAGGCGAGTCCGCTCTTGCCGATCATCGTGATCTCGCGCTTGTGCTGCTCGACCATGATGCGCGCGAGCTTGGCCTCCAAGCGCCGCAGCAGCCGGAACCGCTTGTTGTACTGCCGCTTGGACATCTCACCCAGCCCTGCCCCGGCGCGCTCGTCACGGTTGAGCCGGTCGGCGAGGAAGTCACTCCGCCCGTACTCCTTGCTGATCTCCTCGCCCGCGGACCGGATGACCGCCTCGACCCGCTCCGGGTCGTCGCCGACCTCGGCGGGGAGCTCGCTCACCGTGCCGAACAGCTGGGCCGCACGCGCCAGTTGGCGCTGGGCGCCGACGGGCCGCGCGAACTCCTCCAGCATCGAGGTGTAGCCGTGCCACAGCCGGCGCAGTGAGTTCCGGGTGGCCTTGTCGAGGGCCTTGCGGGTGGTTCGGTCCAGCCCGCCCGGTGTCGCGTCGAGGAGGTCATGGATCAACTGGGCCACGTCCTCGGGGCGCTTGCGCTGCCCGAGGGAGGCATGCAGCTCCCGCAGCAGCTGCTCGGAGGTCGAGGACATGCGCATCAGGCTGACATGCCGGGTCGAGCGCCTCCACTGCTTATCGAACCGATCCGGTTCAACAGGGAGCCGCGAAGGGGCGCAGCAGTTCAAATGCCTCGCCTGCAACCGAAGGTTTCGTGAAAGATGCGAGCGGGCCGGTAGAGATCCCAGTCTGAAGGGGGAGCCAAGACCGTGAGTGCCGCGACCGCGCTCGACGACAGGATGAAGAGGCACGAGGCGTCGTATCGCAGCCTTCTGCCTCGTCGCACGTACACGATGATCAGGGTCGACATCCGCTCGGCGCACTCGTATCTGCGGGCTGCGGCCACGCCGTTCGACGAGGTGTTCATGGGCGACATGGACGCCACCGCCGAGGCCCTGTGTGCCGAGATCTCGGGTGCCGTGTTCGCCTACACGCAGTCCGACGAGGTCAGCGTGCTGGTCACGGACTTCGCCAGTGAGCACGCCGAGCCCTGGTTCGGTGGCGTCGCGGCGAAGTGGCTCAGCGTCACGGCCTCGTTGGCGACGGCGGTGCTCAATGAGCGCCGGCCCGGGCGGCGTGCGCTTTTCGACGCTCGCGTGTTCACCCTTTCCGATCCCGTCGAGGTGGCGAACTACTTCCTGTGGCGGCAGCGCGACGCCGTGCGCAATTCCATCGGCATGGCCGCGCAGACCCACTTCTCCCACCGGCGGCTCAACGGCGTATCCACGAACGGCATGCAGGAACTGCTGTGGTCCGAGGCAGGCGTGAACTGGAACGACTACCCCGACGGCTGCAAGCGCGGACGCGTCACCGTACGCCGTACCGGCGAGCGCCCGGTCGAGTACGTCGACAAACGGACCGGCGAGACCGTACGCACCACGGCGGTCCGTTCCTGGTGGGAGACCACGGCGGCCCCGCGCTTCAACACCGAACCCGATGGGTGGCTCGCGGGGACGGTTCCCGCACTTCCCGCTCTGACCGGGCGAGGATGAACCTCAGCCGTCGCAGGCACAGTTGACGACCCAGCCAGAGGTGAGCCGTTGTGCGTACGTTCGTTCTGTTCGATCTCGAATTCACGACTTGGCCGGGGTCGCTTGAGCAGGACTGGTCGGCGACGGGGCAGCTTCGGGAGATCGTGCAGGTCGGGGCGCTGCGCCTGCGCGAGGACTTCTCCGTCGCCGAGGAGTACGAGGCGCTGGTCCGGCCCGTGGTCAATCCGCGGTTGTCGGCGTACTTCACCGAGCTCACCGGAATCGGCCAGGAGGCCGTGGACCGGGACGGGCTGTCCCCGGCCGAGGCACTCGGTGAGTTCCTGGGCTTCTGCCGGGATCAGTCGGTGCTCTCCTACGGCAACGACATGGTCGTGCTCGGGGAGAATGTGGGCTGGGCGCGAGCCCGGGGCGAGGAGGTCAAGAACGGTTTTCTCGGTGCCCACTTCGTCAATGTGCGGCCCTGGGTCAACACCGTCGCACCGGTGACCTCGTCCGCCAACGTAGGGCGCCTCTGGCAGTTGCTCGGGCTCCCCAAGCCCGCGGCCGGGCAAGAGCATTCGGCTCTTTTCGACTGCTATTCCTTCGCCGCGGCCCTCAAGCATCTGTGCGACACGGGGGCGCCTCTGCCGGTGGGGATCTGACCGCTCGCTCAGCTCTGCTGTTCGCGGCGGTCCAGGACCTCGTAGTGCGCCGATCGCCTGTCGTAGTCCGAGAGCACCGCCTGTGCCGCCGCGGGCACGTGTGCCGTCTCGTAGTCCTCACCCATGAAGGACTGGACGGCCGCGAGGGATGTGAACCACATGATGGTCATGAACTCCACGTCGTCGTCCCGCTCGCGCCGCGCCAGGTCGATCGAGAGGAATCCCGGGATGTGCCGCTCCTCGATGCCGGGGATCACCTGCCCCCGGACGATGCGCTCGTAGGCGTCGGCGTCCTCCGTGGTGGTCCATCCTCGCCATACGCGACAGATCATGATGCGAGTCTAATGCGCGGCCCGCCCGCGCATGCCGGCTCAGGGACACACCCCCGAAAAACCGCTGCGGACTCCGCCGTCCTCCGGCATACGCTTGCGCCCGATGTCCGAAGAGGGAGAACGCATGGGGATCCGAAGCCTGACCCGCACCGAAGCGGAGCGCCGGGCCGCGCTGTTGACCGTCGAGCGGTACGACGTGGACATCGATTTCACCGCCCTGCCCGACGGCCCGGAGGTCCGCTGTGTCTCCACCGTGGCCTTCACATGTCGTGAGCCGGGCGCGGAGACCTTCGTGGACTGCGCGGCGCAGGTGGTCGGCGCGACGCTGAACGGCAGGCCGGTGTCCCCCACGGCGGACGGCCGTATCCCGCTGCCGGGTCTCAGCGAGCGCAATGTTCTACGCGTGGAGAGTGTCCAGGCCGAGACCGCGACGGGCGAGGGCGTGCACAGGGCCGTCGACCCGGCGGACGGCGAGGTCTATGTGTGGACGAGCTTCGAGCCGGACGAGGCCCGGTTCGTCTGGGCCTGTTTCGACCAGCCCGACCTCAAGGCGCCGCACGCCTTCACGGTGACGGCCCCCTCGGCGTGGATCGTCACGAGCAATTCCGGTGACCCGCGCGTCGAGGACCTGGGCGCGGCCCGTCGCTGGGTCTTCCCCGACACTCCGCCGCTGGCCGTGTACAACACCGTCGTCAACGCGGGGCCCTTCCACGAGCTGCGCCGCGAGGCCGACGGCCACGACCTCGGCCTCTTCGCCCGCCGTTCCCTCGCCGACGTCCTCGATCGCGACGCCGACGAGATCTTCACCCTCACCCGCCAGGGTCTGGCCTTCTACGGCGAGGCCTTCGCGATGCCGTTCCCGCAGCGCAAGTACGACCAGGTGTTCGCGCCGGAGTTCGGCGGCGCGATGGAGAACTACGGCTGTGTGACCTGGTCGGACGGCTTCCTGCAGCGCGCGACGCCGACGCCCGCGGAGCGGGAGCTGCTGGCCGTGGTGCTGCTGCACGAGATGGCGCACATGTGGTTCGGCAACATCGTCACGATGCGCTGGTGGGACGACCTCTGGCTGAACGAGGCGTTCGCGGAGTTCGCCTGCCACTGGGCGGCCGAGGGCGCCACCCGGTACACCGACGCCTGGGCGGGCCATCTGGTCGGCGACAAACTGAAGGCGTACCTGGCCGACCAGGGGCCCGCGTCGCACCCGATCCACCAGCCCATCCACGACGTCGCCCAGGCCGCGTCGATCTTCGACAACATCACGTATCCCAAGGGCGCGTCCGTCCTCCAGCAGCTGATGACGTACGTGGGTGAGGAGCACTTCCGGGCCGGTATGGCCGCCTACTTCGCCCGGCACGCCTGGGGCAACACCACACTCCAGGACCTGATCGACGCCCTCGCGAAGGCCGGCGGACGCGACCTGGACACCTGGCGCACGGCATGGCTCGCGACGGCCGGCACCGACCGCTTCACCGTCGAGCGCGACGGCGAGCGGGTCACGCTGGTCGCCGCCGGCACCCCGCGTCCGCAGGTGCTCGCGGTGGGCGCGTACCGCCGCAACGGCCGGGCGCTGGAGCGTACGGCGCTGGAGCGCGTGGAGGTGACGCGGACCCGGACCGAGCTCACCGGTCTCCCGGCCGGCGCGGACGTCCTCCTGATCAACGACGACGACCTCACCTTCGCCACCGCCCGCCCCGACGCCGCCACGAGAGACGCCCTCTTCGCCGCGGCCGCGCAACTGCCCACGGCCATCTCGCGGGGCGTGGCCGCCGCCACCGTCTGGGACATGCTGACGACCGGTGAGGTCTCGGCGGCGGAGGCCGGCCGGTGCATCACCTCGATCCTGGAGGTCGAGACGTCCGACGCGGTGATCGAGCCGTATCTGGCACTCGCCTCCGACATCGCCGAACTGTGGGCACCGCCCGGCGAACGCCCCGCTCTGACCGCGGCGGTGGCGGCCGTCTGCCGCCGTCTCGCCTCCGACCCGGGCCGCCGGCAGGTCGCACTGCGCGGGCTGGCCCGCACCGCGACGACCGCGGACGACCTGGCCTGGTTGCGCGAACAGGCGGGCGACGACGTCGACCTGCACTGGCGCGCGCTGGTCCGCGAGGCGGAGCTGGGCGGTGACGTGGCCTCCGACGCGGCCCGGCTGCTCGAACGCGACCCTGACCCCGACGCCTGGATCCGCGCCCTCACGGTAAGGGCCGCCCGGCCCGACGCCGACGCCAAGGCGGAGGTCTGGCGGAAGGTCGCCGTGGAGCGCGCCGTTCCCGTGCACGCGGTCGGCCAGGTGGCGACCGCCTTCTGGCGCCCTGCCCAGGAGACAGTTCTGGCCCCGTACGCCGAGCACTACCTGGAGGCGATTCCTCGTCTGGACCAGGGCGGCATGATCCTGGCGATGGTCTTCACCAACCGCCTCTTCCCGCCGCACGCCGTCGACGACGCCTACGTCGACACCGCCCGGCACGCCGCCGACGACGCGGCTCCGGTGGTCCGCAAGACGCTTCTCGAGCGTTCGGACGTCGTCCGCAGGATGCTTCGCTCCCGGAGCCGTACGGCCTGACCCGGTTTACGCCCGGTCCGCCGGACGAGGCTGTGTCGCCGCCGCCGTCAATGACGGCGGCGGCGCAGGAGGCCCAACTGCCGTGTCACCGGTAGCAGCTGGTGACGCCCGGGTGCCATGGGCAGGCGATTCCGCCGAAGCCGCCGCCGGCGACGACATCGACGTCGAAGGTGTCGCCGCCGCGCAGCACCCGGCGATGCGGGACGAGTCCGTCGGTGCCGTCCTGGATCGTCTCCACCAGCCACCGTCCCGTGCCGATGGCCAGAGGGACCTGCGCGGTACGGGCGGCGCCGGCGTACACCCCGCCGAGGAACCAGCGGTCGCCGCTGCGGCGTGCGAGTACGGCCTCCTGGCCCGGCTCTCCCGCGAGCAGCCGGGTGTCGTCCCAGGCGGCGGGGATCTGCTCGAAGAAGGCGCGGGCGCGCGGCCGGGCGTCGTACGACTCGGGGGTGCCCGCGAGCATCTGCAGGCCCGACTCGTACGCGACCGTCAAACCGACCTCGGCCGCGTCGGAGTTGGGTCGCAGGCCGACGCGCTGGAAGGCGCCGGGGGTGAAGTCCATGGAGCCGATGACGTTGCGGGTGAAGGGCAGGGTGGTGAGGTGGGCGGAGGTGTTGGTCCGCTTCTCCTCGCCGCCGACGCCCTCCAGGGTCATGACCTGGGGCCAGGTGCGCTGGATGCCCTTGGGGATCGTCGATCCGTGGAAGTCGACCATGAGGTGATGGGCGGCGGTCTCCGGAAGGATGGCGTCGTACCACTGGAGCATGGACTGCGCCTCGGAGTTCATGAAGTCGATCTTGACGCCCTTGACTCCCCACCGTTCCAGGGTGGGCAGCCACTGCGCGCGTTCCTCGGGGGTGTCGAGGTCGCGCTGGTGGATCCAGACGACGATGCCGACGCCCTTGGCCCGTGCGTAGTCGACGAGTTCCGGCAGCCAGCTGTCGGTCTGCCAGTCGGGGTCGGTGGTGTCCCAGGCGTCGGTCCTGAAGTACCAGCCGGCGTCGACGGCCTCGTACGGCCAGTGCCGTGCGGCGGCGTAGTCGACGTAGGCCTTCTGCGCCGCGAGGCTCTGCCCGGCTTCCTTGCCACCGGCCAGCCAGGTCCACAGAACGGTACCGGGGCGGATCCATGAGGTGTCGTCGACCTTGGCGGCGGGGGCCAGGTCGTCGGTGAAGGTGGAGCGGGTGACGGTGGCGAGGTCACCGGTCACCATCGCCCGCCAGGGCGTGGCGAGCGGGCCGCCGGTGTGGACGCGGTCGTCGGCGAGCTTGATGTGGTAGGTGCCGGTGCCCTGGTCGTGGGCGAGGCGGGCCCCGGAGTACCGGCCGGTGAGGTCGGACTCGGCGAGCAGCGTGTAGCCGCCGGCGGTGGAGAACAGGGCCTGGTCGGAGTACTCGCCGGTGGGCGCGGTCGCGGCGGTCGACCGGTTGAACGGGCCCTCGTTGTCGACCCGGTAGGTGCTGAGCCAGGCGCTCGCGTCCGGCGGCAGGTTGAAGGCCGACGACTCGCCGAGCACGTCGCCGTAGGCGGTGGGCAGGACATATCGGTAGGCGACGCCGTCCGCCGACGTACGGACGACGAGGTCCATCCGGGCGCCCGCGGTCGTGGCGAACGACAGACGGGTCTCGTTCATCAGGACCCGGCGGTCCGAACGCTTGCCGGACTTCGCCCGGTACCGCTCGGCGACCACCCGGTCCTTGCGGTGCAGGAAGTGCAACTGCCGGGAGAAGTCGGCCTGTTCGGTGACGATGCCGACAGGCGACGGCTCGATCACGGCCCGGCCGCCACGGGACACCGCGAGGCTCAGTGCCCCGGTGGTGTCGTCCAGGGATATCCGCGCCTGTGGTTCGCGCGCCTGGGCTGCGCGCTCTGGACCGGACACGGCCCAGACATGCTCCTTGGGTGCGGCGTCCTGGTCGGCCCGTGCGGGCCCGGTCGTCATGAGCGTCGACGCCAGGCCGGCACAGAGTGCGGCGACCACGGCTCTGAACGGTATCGGCGAGCGTTTCCCCGGCGACGAGGTCATCGTCGTCCTCCAGACCTGACGGATCATCGATACATCGGGTGTCTGGGGGAACGTAAGCAGACTTCGTGCCCCTGTCAACGACGGCGGCAGAAGTGGTGCTGTCGGGCAAATGACCGAACCAGGCTGAGTACGAAGCAGGTTCAGGGCTTCATACACAGACCAACAGTACCGATGGGTGTTGCTTGGCTCATCCGATGTATCGGGGTTGCCTGTGTTCGCGTTCGGTCGGCTTCCGCTCCGTCAACCGGTCGCGAACTTCCGGAGCTTGTCCACGGTGTCGTAGAAACGATCGTGGTCGCCCACGTGCGGACCGGACGAGGTGTACTGCCACATCGTGTACGACTTCCAGCCCGCGGGGAGTGTCCCCGCCGAGGAGGCGTAGCGGGCGATCCAGAGGGGGTTGGTGGCACCGAACCCGTTGTAGTTGCCCGTGCAGTCGGACCACCAGGCCGTGGCGGTGTAGATGACGGCGTCGCGATGGGTGCGCGCCTTGTAGCGCTTCAGGAAGTCGCTGATCCAGGTGACCATGGCACTCTTGGACATGCCGTAGCAGGCGTCACCGTAGGGGTTCCACTCGATGTCGAGCGCGCCGGGAAGTGTCTTGCCGTCTGCGGTCCAGCCGCCGCCGTGGGCGAGGAAGTAGTCGGCCTGCGTGGTACCGCTGGTGGTGTCCGGCGTGGCGAAGTGGTAGGCGCCACGGACCATGCCGACGCCGTAGGGGCCGTCGTACTGCTGGGTGAAGTAGGGGTTGGTGTAGTAGGTCCCCTCGGTGGCCTTCGTGTAGGCCCATCGGACGCCGCTGCTCCACAGGGTGGGCCAGGCGACATCACCCTGGTAGCTGGCGACGTCGACGCCTTCGGCCTGGGTCACCCGCGGGGCCGGGGTGGCCTCGGGCACCATGCCGGTGTCCTCGTGGGCCCGGACCCCGATGCCCATGTAGGCGCTGCCGCGCATGAGTGTGGGGACAGGGACGGGTTGGGGTTCGGGGGTCACGTCGTCGGCTGCCGCGAGCGTGGCCGGCAGTCCGGACAGGGACAGGAGGAGGCCGGCCAGGGCGGCGACGAGACGCAGTCGTGGGCGGCCATGCTGGGTAGATATGGGGCTTCGCACGCAATCCATCTGAACCCGGTGTGTTCCGTAGCGCACGTCAAGTACCGCCCAAAGAAGGCATTCCGGCTCTGACGTGTTGTCTTTTCCGGCGGTTCGTACACTGACCGGGGTCGGGGCGGGAGGAGGTGCCGGCGGGTGGAGCCGACGAGGAAAGGTCGCTCTGAAGGGCTGTTCGTCGGCCTGTGCACGCTGGACGTCATCCAGCTCGTGGACCGTGTACCGAGCGCCGACGAGAAGCTGACGGCCCGCGCGCAGGCCGTCGCAGCGGGCGGTCCTGCGGCCAACGCCGCCGCGGCGTTCGGCCACTTGGGGGGTGCGGCCAGGCTGCTCACCGCGGTCGGTTCCCATCCGCTCGGACGGGCGGCCACGGCCGACCTCGAACGACTGGGCGTGACCGTGACGGATCTGGCGGCCGACTCACCCGAGCCGCCCGCCGTGTCCTCCATCCTGGTGACCGCGTCCAGCGGGGAACGCGCCGTCGCCTCCACGAACGCCACCGGCGTTCGGCTCACCCCGCCCGGCGCCCTCGACACCTTGGTGGCGGCCTGCGACATCGTCGAGTTCGACGGCCATCACATGGAACTTGCGCTGACCACGGCTCGGGCCGCGCGGGCCGCGGGCCGGACGACCGTCCTGGACGCGGGCAGCTGGAAGGACGGCACCAAGGACCTGCTGCCGTTCATCGACGTGGCCGTCTGCTCGGCCGACTTCCATCCACCGGGCGCGGGCACCGTGGCGGACACCTTGCGGTTTCTGCGGAGACACGGGGTCGCGTGGTCGGCCGTCAGCCGCGGAGGGCGGCCCATCGTGTGGGCGGGCCCCGACGGCGACGGAGACGCGGTGGAGGTGCCCACGGTGCGGGTGGCGGACACGCTCGGAGCGGGCGACTTCCTGCACGGCGCCCTCGCCCACCACCTCGCCGCCGCCCAGGGCCCGCTCACATCGGAAGGGTTCGCCGAAGCGCTCCGTGGCGCGGCCGCGGTGGCAGCGCGTTCATGCGCCTCGTTCGGCACCCGGGCCTGGATGCGGGAGGGGTGACACGGCGGCACTTCACCGCGGCCTGACCGAGGGAGAGGTGACACCGCACCCCAGCCGGGACACAGACGCCCGACACCGCACCCCAGCCGGGACACAGACGCGTGACACCGCACCCCAGCCGGAATGCGGAAGCGCTGACGCCGCACCCCAGCCGGAATGCGGAAGCGGTGACACCCCCGGTCGGGACACAGGGGCCGTGACACCGCACCCCGGCCCTGACACAGACGCGGCAACACCGCACCCCTCCCACCCCTCTCAGTGGCGCCGACCCTGACCGCCCTGCGCCAGTGCGGACGCCGTCGCGGACTCTTCCGCCACCTGAGTGGCGGCGCGGCCCGCCCTCCCGGTCACCTTCCAGGCGAGCATGCGCAGCGCGGTGGCCGGGGCCGGCGGGAAGACGCCCAGTTGGCCCAGCATGCCGATGTCGTCGCGCACGGCCTCGTGGCCGGCCACCTTGCCGTCGCGGAGGTCGAGGACATGGATCTGCTCGCAGTCGACGGCGCGGCCGGTCGGCGGTACGGCCTGATCGAGCGCGCCGTCCCGGAAGCGGACGAAGGGCCCCGTGTGACGGCCCTGCATGCGCAGCCGTATCCAGACCTGCCGGTCGTTGTGGGCGACACCGAGGACGGGGAAGCGCAGGTCACTGAAGGCGAAGCGCATCCACGCGCTCGAGGCGAGCACTCCCGCCGGACCGGCGAGCGCGCAGGCCGCCGGCGACACGGCCGACTCACGGTTGCGGAACTCCTCGTGCACGACCTCCGCCGCGAGCGCCGGATCACCGGTCTCGAGAATCCGGAAGAGGCCGTGGGCCAGGTCGGTGGCGTCCATGCCCATTGCGTTGATCCCTTTCGACGGCTCGGCGAAGCGCATGGTGCGTGTGCGGTGCGAGCAACGGGTGTGCGGTGCGAGCGGTGGGTACACGAGGTGAGGTTTGCGATCGACGTATTGAGGTTATAGCACGCCTAATGAATTCATCACCTTACGATGACGCCATGCCGTCCAAGCGCCGCTACGTCTCCCCTCTGCGCGAGCAGTCCGCCGCGCGGACACACACGCTGATCCTCGATCGCGCCACGGAACTCTTCGCCGAGCGCGGCTACGGCCGGGTGACCGTCGCCGACATCGCCGCGGCGGCCGGCGTCGCCTCGAAGACCGTCTTCGCGAGCGTCGGAAGCAAGAGCGACATCCTGAACCGGATCGTGGACCGCGGCGTGTCCGCCTCCGGACACGAGCAGGCCATGAAGGACCTGCTCGAACTGCGCACACTGGAGTCGGTCCTGAAGGCTCTGGCTCACGGCACGCGCGTGGGCAACGAGGATCAGTTCGCCGTGCACGAGGCCATCCGCAAGGCGCTGCCCGTCCACGAGAACGGCGAGGCGTTGTGGGAACGGGCGACCGCGGCGTACCGCGAGGCGCTCGACACCGCCGCGCGCCATCTGCACGCACTGAGCGCGTCGCCCTCCCACTCGGTGCAGGAGACGGCCGACCTTCTGTGGTTCTGGTTCGGGCCCTCCGGCTGGCGGACGCTCGTGGTCGAGCGCGGCTGGTCATGGGACCGCGCGGAGGAAGTCCTCCATGACACCGCGGTCACCACGCTTCGCTGACGCGGCAGTTGAGCATGTGGTTGACAGTCCCAACATGAGTTGGACCTTCGATGAGATGGTCTCCTACGCCTCGCGCGGCACATGGGTGCGCCCCGGCGATGTGCTCGGCTCCGACACGGTCACGCTCACCGTCGAGGGCATCGGCACGGTCTCCAACACCGTCGTCACCGGAGCGGACCCGATCCCCCTGACGACCGGTCGCCGTCGCAGCAGGGATCGGCCATGACCGGCCTGCCCCTCCCACGACTTCACAGCCATCGCACAGGGGGCCTCACGCAGGGGGCTCCTGATCGGCCTCCTGCCACGCGACAACCCGCTCCCGCGCCACATCGCGCAGCAGCCCCGGGAACACCTCCACCAGCGGAGTCAGGGTCGTGTCGGGCTGTGGGCCCTGGTGACCTTCTGCTGGTACCTGCTGTTCACCTGGTTCGTGAACCGCGGCAGCTCCCTGGGCTCCCGGCCGGCCGTCCAGCGCAAGCTGGGCATGGTCACCGGTGTCGTGCTGCTCCTGCTCGGTGTGGCGGTCGCGGCCGGCACCTGACGGCGACGCGCGCCCGGTGCGCGCCGCAGCCCGGTCAGGCAGCCGGTTCCGGTACGGGTCCGGTCGTCCCGCGGATCACCAGCTTGGGGTCCAGTACCGCCTCCCGCGGCTCCAACTCCGGCTTCTCCAGGCGCTCCACGGCGAACTGCACCGCGTGCTCCGCCATGAGCCGCGCGTCCTGGCGCACGGTGGTCAGCCCGATCGGCATGAGATGGGAGAGGTGGGTGTCGTCGTAGCCGACGACGGACACGTCGCGCGGAACCTCGGCACCGGCCCGGGTCAGGGTCATCAACAGGCCCCACGCACAACGGTCGTTGCCCGCGAGCACCGCGGTCGGCAGGGGCAGGCCCCGGTCGCGCTCGGCGACGAGCATGCGTCCGGTCTCGATGCCGGACTTCTCCGTGTGCTCGCCCGGGATCACCCGCTCCTGCGCCTGCAGCCCGTGGCGGCGCATCGCGGCGCGATAGGCGCGCCGGCGCTCGGCCGAGCCGGGACCGCGGCCGCCGTCGATGTGCACGATCCGCCGGTGCCCCAACTCGACCAGGTGGTCCATCGCCTGGCGCACGCCCTTGCCCTCGGCGCTGTGCACGAAGTCGACGCGGGCGCGCGGCAGTCGGCGGCTCACGGATACGGTGACGGCGCGCTGCCCGAGCTGGTCGAGGTAGCCCGGATCGGCGTCGGGACCGAGCAGGATCAGCGCCTCGCAGCGGTGGCCGAGCAGCGCCTCGACCGCCTTCTCCTCGCTTCGTCCCTGGGCCGACGCGGACAACAGCACGTCGTAGCCGAGCCGTTCGGCCTCGGGATAGATGCCCTCGATGAGGTCCGTGTGGAAGGTCTGCTGCACGGTGAACATCACACCGATCGTGCGGCTACGGCCGCGGGCCAGCAGCCGGGCCGCACTGTCGGGGCGGTAGCCGATCTCGTCGGCGACCCGCAGCACCCGCTGCCGGGTCTCCTCGCTCGCCCCCGGCTGGTTGCGGAACACGATCGAGACGAGCGCCCGGGAGACGCCCGCCTTCTCGGCCACGTCCGCCATCGTGGGCCGCTGCTTGCCCGAAGCATCCACCTGTGATCCACCCTCCGACCTGGCCACCTTAGCGGCGGTCCGGAAATCTCCCTGCAACAAGCTATTGACATGACATTTGGACAGGGGCCATCGTACTCGGACTAGAGCGCGCTAGTAGAGCGCACCAGAAACTCTTCCGCGAGAGTGCCACGAGTCTCCGGAGCGAAGGGAAATCTGCGTTATGCCGTTGGATGTGCTGACGATGGGCCGTTGCGGGGTGGATGTGTATCCGCTTCAGACCGGCGTGGGGCTGGCCGAGGTCACGTCGTTCGGCAAGTACCTGGGCGGCAGCCCGACGAACGTCGCGGTGGCCGCCGCCCGGTACGGGCACTCCGCGGCCGTGATCACGAAGACGGGCCGGGATCCGTTCGGTGACTTCGTGCGCACCGCGCTGGCCGGGTACGGGGTCGACGCCCGCTTCGTGGGCACCTCGGACATCGCGCCCACTCCGGTGACGTTCTGCGAGATCTTCCTGCCCGACGACTTCCCGCTGTACTTCTACCGGCTGCCCAAGGCGCCCGACCTGGACCTCGCGCCGGACGAGCTGGACCTGGGCGCGGTGCGGGACGCCGGCGTCTTCTGGATCACGGGGACCGGGCTGAGCGAGGAGCCGAGCCGGTCGGCGACGCTGGCGGCGCTGGAGCACCGGGCCCGGGCGGGCACGACCGTGTTCGATCTGGACTGGCGGCCGATGTTCTGGGCGGATCCGGCCGAGGCACGGTCGTACTACGCGCGGGCGCTGCGGCACACCACGGTCGCCGTGGGCAATCTCGACGAGGTCGAGGTCGCCACCGGTGAGCGGGAGCCCTATACCGCGGCGAAGGCGCTGCTGGCCGCGGGCGTGGAGCTGGCGGTGGTCAAGCAGGGCCCGAGGGGTGTGCTGGCCATGGATCGTGACGGTACGGCGACGGAGATCGCGCCGGTGCCGGTGGACGTGGTCAACGGGCTCGGCGCCGGGGACGCGTTCGGCGGGGCGCTGTGCCACGGGCTGCTGTCCGATTGGGGCACCCGGCGCGCGGTGTCCTTCGCCAACGCCGCCGGGGCCATCGTCGCGGGCCGGCGGCATCGCGATCGTGCAGCAGATCACCGGCGTCGACACGATCATGTACTACGGCACCCAGATCCTCACCGACGCGGGGTTCGCCGCCGACAGCGCCCTGACGGCGAACATCGCCAACGGCGTGATCTCCGTGCTCGCCACCTTCGTCGGCATCTGGCTGCTGAGCCGGGTCAACCGCCGGCCGATGCTGATGGCCGGTCAGGTAGGCACCACCGCGGCCCTGTTGCTGATCGGGGTCTTCTCCCTGGTGCTGCCCTCGGGCGACGCGCGGGCGCTCGCGGTGCTCGCCATGACGGTCACCTTCCTCGCCTTCCAGCAGGGCGCGATCTCGCCGGTGACCTGGCTGTTGCTGTCGGAGATCTTCCCGATGCGGATGCGCGGCTTCGGGATGGGCGTCGCGGCCGTCGTGCTGTGGCTGACCAACTTCGTGATCGGCCTGGTCTTCCCGTCCCTGGTGTCCGGGATCGGGATCTCCAGCACCTTCTTCCTGTTCGTGGTGGCGGGGATCTTCTCGCTCACCTTCGTCAAGCTCTACGTCCCCGAGACGAAGGGCCGCACCCTCGAATCCCTCGAAGCCGAACTCCGGGCTCGCTTCTCCTGACTTTGTGAAGGAACGACCATGACCGTACGTGTAGGTGTCGTCGGAGCCGGCTGGATCGGCCATGAGCACATCCGGCGCCTCACCGAGACCATCACCGGCGCCCGCGTCACCGCGGTCACCGACATCGACGCCACCCGCGCCCAGGAGGCCGCGGCGCCGGTCGGCGCCCGGGTGCTGCCCGACCGCGCCGCCGTGGTCGCCGCGGACGACGTCGACGCGATCCTCGTGACGTCGTGGGGTCCGACCCACGCCGAGCACGTGCTCAACGCGATCGCGGCGGGCAAACCGGTGTTCTGCGAGAAGCCCCTGGCCACCACCGCCGCGGACTGCCTGAAGATCATCGACGCCGAGACCACCCACGGCCGCCGCCTGGTGCAGGTCGGCTTCATGCGCCGCCACGACGCCGGCTACCGGCAGATGAAGCAGGTCATCGACTCCGGCCGGATCGGTGCCCCGCTGATCGTGCACTGCGCCCACCGCAACCCGACGGTGCCGGAGTCGTACACCTCCGCGATGGCGGCGCTGGACACGGCCGTGCACGAGGTGGACGTGCTGCGCTGGCTGCTGGACGACGAGATCGTCTCCACCCAGGTCGTCACGCCGCGCGCCACGACCAAGCGGTTCCCGCACCTGAAGGACCCGCAGATCATGCTCTTCGAGACCGCCAAGGGCGTCCGCATCGACCTGGAGGTCTTCGTCAACTGCCAGTACGGCTACGACATCCAGTGCGAGACGGTCGGCGAGGAGGGTCTCGTGCGGCTGCCCGACCCGGCCGCCGTCGGCGTGCGCACCGCCGCGCAGCACAGCACCGAGGTGCTCACGGACTGGGTGGGCCGCTTCCGGGACGCGTTCGACACCGAGTTCCGCGAGTGGATCGCCGGCATCGCCGCCGGCGAGGAGCCCACGGGCCCCTCGGCGTGGGACGGTTACGCCGCCACCGTCATCACCGCCGCGACGGTCGAGGCCCTGGAGTCGGGCCATGCCGTCAGCACCGGCCTCAAGCCCCGTCCCGCCTTCTACGGAGGTGCCGCGTGAAGATCGCCATCGACCCGTACATGTTCCGTGCCCTGCCGATCGACGAGATGGTGCGCACGGTCGCCGAACTCGGCTATGAGTACATCGAGTTGTCGCCGCGTGAGGACTTCATGCCGTTCTTCCTGCACCCGCGGGCGGACGACGGACGCGTCGCCGAACTGAAGAACGCCCTGCGCACGCACGGCGTCAGGCTCTCCTCGGTGCTGCCGCTGTACAAGTGGTCCTCGCCCGACGAGACCGAGCGGCAGTCCGCCGTCCGGTACTGGAAGCGGATGATCGAGATCACCACCGACCTCGAATGCCCGCTGATGAACTCGGAGTTCAACGGCAGGCCGGAGCGTGGCGCCGAGAGCGAGGCCGCCTTCTGGCGCTCGATGGAGGAGCTGCTGCCGGTCTTCGAGCGGGAGGGCATCGCCCTCAACCTGGAGGCCCACCCGGACGACTTCTGCGAGGAGAACGCCCCCGCGGTCGAACTGGTCCGCGCCATCAACAAGCCGTGGGTGAACTACCTCTACTGCGCGCCGCACTCCTTCCACCTGTCGGGTGCGGACCCGACGGCGGACGTCGCGGCGATGATGCGCCACGCCGGGGACAAGCTCCAGCACGTGCACATCGCGGACTCCTTCAACCACAAGGGTTCCAGCGGTCTGCGCTACATCCTCAACCCGCCCGGCACCGCCGCCCGGATCCACCAGCACCTCGACATCGGTCAGGGCGAGGTCGACTGGGACGCGTTCTTCGGCACGCTCCGCGAGCTTGACTTCGACGGTGTGGCCACGGCGTGCGTCTTCGCCTGGGAGGAACGCGCCAAGGAATCCTCGGCGTTCATGCTCGACCGCATCACGAAGGAACTGGCCGGCTGATCGCCGTGATCCTCGCTCCGGGTCTCGCACGACCGTGCGTGCCCCGGAGCCATCGCCGTGTCAGACGTCCTCGACCGTCGCCGTCACGGGCGTGCCGATCTCGATCGTGCGGCTGACCGTGCAGAGGCGGTCGTGGGAGGTCTTGACCGCCCGAGGGAGGATGGCGCGGGCGCGGTCCGCCCCCTCGCCGCCGGGGAAGAGGACGGTGAAGGTGACCGCGAGGTCGGTCATCCGGTTGCCGAGGTCGTCGTCGACCTTGTTGCCGGTCACCTTGACGGAGAAGCCGGCGGGCTCGGCGTGGCGGCTGGTGGCGACGTCGACGTCCACCGCCGTGCAGCCGCCGATCGCGGCGAGCAGCAGCTCGACCGGGGTGAACTCGGTGTCCGATCCGGAGCCGCTGCCGAAGCGGATGGTGCCGCCGCGCGTGTTCATGGCGACGAAGTGTCCGGTGCTGGATCGCTCGACGGTGACGGAGCGCAGGGAGTCTTCGGTCATGGTGACGACACTAACGCCGCGTCACAGGTCCTCGCCGGATTCGCCGGCCGTATGACGGTGGTAGCGCAGCAGGAGCATCGCCGCGTCGTCGTGGGGCGGCCCTGCGGTGTGCCGGACCAGGTCCTCGCGCAGGGTGTCCAGCGCGCCCTGGGCGTCGGTGTTCTTCAGGAGCGAGGCCCGCTCGCCGAGCGGATAGAAGTCGCCGTGCCGGTCGCGGGCCTCGCTCACGCCGTCCGTGTAGAGCAGCAGTTGCTCGCCGGGCGCGAAGCCGACGGAGAACGGCTTGGGGCTGCCTTCGGAGTGCAGACCGAGGCCGAGGGGCGGCGCGTAGGCCGGCGGCTGCGGGAAGTGGGCGGTGCCGTCCTCGCGGACGACCATCGGCGCCGGGTGGCCGTAGTTGAGGAAGACGGCCTCGTGCCGCGTGCCGACCTCGGCGAGGACCGCGGTGACGAACTTCTCCCCCTCCAGCACGCGGGCCACGCTGCGCTCCAGGCGCTCGCCCAGGCCGACCAGGTCGGGCTCGTCGTGCGCCGCCTCGCGGAACGCGCCGAGCACCACGGCGGCCGTCTCGACCGCGGCCAGTCCCTTGCCCTGCACATCGCCCACGATCATCCGCACGCCGTGCGGTGAGGAGACCACCTCGTACAGGTCGCCGCCGATACGCGCCTCGGCGACCGCCGAGGTGTACGACACCGCGGCCTGCAGCGGCCCGGCCGTCAGCGGCACCGGCCGCAGCAGCACGCGCTGGGCGACCTCCGCGATCGAGCGCACGCTGGCGAGTTCGGCCTCCTGGCGTCCGCGCATCACGGCGGCCGCGATGCCCGCGCAGGTCACCCCCACCACCGACACCATGGCCATGAAGCCGCGGCGCTCCTGGAACAGCCCGTCGTACAGCCCCAGCGCGACGCACAACAGGAGGGCGGCCAGGCCGAACCACGCCGTACGCCGCCATCCGCCGACCAGTCCGGCGAAGGCCGGGCCGAGCGAGGCGAGCGGCAGGAATCCCAGCCCGGGAACGGTGAGGATGTCCGCGACCGCGACCACCGCCATCACCGCTGCGGGCAGCCAGAGCAGCAGCGTGTGACTGCGCTGCGCCTTCTGTGCGGCCATGACGTGCTCCTCGGTGACCAGGCACCCGGGAGCCGCCTTCCGCGGGGGCCCCTCTTTCACCCTCGGACACACCACAAACTGCCAGGTGGCCCGCGTCGGCGGCCCGGAGTTTTACCCAATTGAGTCCCAGGGCTGATATTTCCCGACCCGTGCACGAGCCAATTCGGGCGCCAAGGGTTGCCGATCAAGGGCACAGGGCATCAGCAGTGGGCAGGACCGGCCGCGCGAGATGACGCGGCCCCCGGGTGGGCGGACTGGCCGCGGGGAAACCGGGTTGTCCTAGGAGGGGATGTGATCCACCATGCGTACGCAGAGGCGTACCCATGGACGTTCCGTACGAGTGGAGTACCTGCTGCTCGACGAGGCCGCATCGGCAGGCCGGGCACGGGGGCTCACCTCGAAGTTCCTTGCCCGCTCCCGCATTCGGACGGGGACGGCGCCCGCCCAGATCGACGACGTGAAGCTCGTCGTGTCCGAACTGGTCACCAACGCCACCCAGCACGGCCGCAGCGCCTGCCGGCTCAGGCTCCACGTGTCCGAGGAGCGGGTGACGGTCGAGGTCTACGACGACAGCCCGCTCCCGCCTCGGGTACGGCCGTTCACCGCCGACGGTGAGCACGGCCGCGGGCTGGCCATGGTGCGGTGCCTCGCGCAGCGTCTGGACGTCTCGACGGTGACCGGGGGCGGCAAGCGGGTGCGCGCGGTACTGGCCCTGCCGTCGTAGGACCAACGGCGCAGCGTCAGGCCGCCGGTGTGTCCAGCGGCCTCAGCTCGTCCGCGTACGACACGGAGAGGCGGCGCATCAGCCCGTCCTCGGCGATGTCGTACTGGCCCAGGCGCCACAGCGGCGGCGAGTAGGCGTGGATCGACACGGCGTCGTCGGTCGCGCCGGTGAGCCGGTGGATGTGCTCCGGGCCGAAGCAGAAGGACTCCCCCGCCTCGAAGGTGACGGAGCAGTGGCTGCCGCCGATGCGCGGCGTGGACTCGTTGAGTTCACCCTGGACGACGGTGACGGCACCTGCGGAGGTGTCGTGGTCGTGCCAGCCGGTGTCGTTCTGCCGGGTCCAGCACAGCAGCCAGATGTCGACGTAGGCGTCCCGGTGCAGGGACGCGTAGTGCCGCTTGCTGTCGGAGAAGGCCACGTGGGCCCGCCAGAGGTCCGGGCGGGCGGCCAGGTCGGTCACGAATGCCTGGAGTTCGCGCTTCTCGAGGGTCCGCTCGGGCAGGGACTCGTACGTCATGAGTGGCTCCTTTCTCGGCTGCGTCCCGTGTGCGGCACGGTGGGGGTGCGGCCGTGCAGCAGGCGGGCGGGGTTGGCGGTGCGCAGGGCGTGGACGGCGGCGTCCGCGCCGAGGTCGGGGATCACGAGGGGTGCGTAGGGGCGGTCGCTGCCGCTGACGACCACGTCGATGCCCACGTCCCGGACGAGGGCGTCGACGGCCCGGGTCCCGTAGGACGAGGTGTCGTAGAAGACGTCGAAGTCGATCTTGCCGCGGCCGCCGCCGCGGGCGGCGAGCCGTTCGCCGTGCAGTGGCGCGAGGCCCGCGAGCGCGGCGAAGCAGACGCGCAGGCGCGGGTGGCGGGTGCGACCGAAGGTGCGGAAGGCGAACCAGGACGTGTGCATCTGCTGCACGTAGGGGACCAGGGCCGGCCACCACGGCGGGGTGCCGGCGGCGGGTGGGGCCGCGCCGGGATGGACGAGGAGCGGCTTGTCGTGGCGCGTGAGGACGTCGAGGAGGGGTGCGCAGCGGGCCCAGCCGGCCGCGTCGAGGAGTGCTGTGGCCGGGAGTTGGAGGCCGACGCAGCCGCGGCGGAGCTCGCGTTCCACGGCGTCGGGGTCCGGTGCCGGCAGACAGCAGGAGGCCCACACGGCGAAGGGTGCCGGGAGGGCGAGGGCGCCGTCGTGGAACGCGGCCAGGAGCGGGGCGGCCTCGGCGGGCGGCAGGTGTTCGATGCCGAGCGGGCTGGAGAGGGACACCAGGGCCAGGTCGAGTCCGTCGTCGGCGGCGAGGCGGGTGCGGGCGGCGATGTCGTGGTCGGCCGCATCGACGCGGTAGGGCGGTTCGCCGGCCAGGTGCAGGGTCCAGCCGTCGAGGTGCGGGGGCGCCGTGCGCGAGCGCAGCAGCTCGACGAGGGCGGGCGGCCAGATGTGCTGGTGGACGTCGGTGAACACGCGGGACGTTCCTCGGGGCGGGCAGGTACGGGATGGTCGGGAGGGTTTTGTTAACCGATTCACTTATGCGGTTAACTTAACCGCTTAACAAGCGAGAGTGTCAAGGGGGCTGCGGGGATCGGGCCGGCATCCGGCAGTGATACGGGCGCCACACGAGCCCCACTGCCGAGGGTCGTTCGGCGGGCCTTGCGCCCCCGGCGGGCATTCATCCAGGTAGGCTTCCCGGCATGGCCAGGCCCAACAAGCGCACCACCCTCCGGGAGGTGGCCGAGGCCACGGGCCTCTCCACCGCAGCCGTCTCCTACGCGCTGCGCGGCAAGCACGTCTCCAAGGAGACCGAGGAGCGGGTGCGCAAGGCCGCGGCCGAACTCGGCTACGAGGTCGACCCCATCGCCCGCGCCCTCGCCAGCGGCCGCACCAGCATGGTCGGCGTCCTCGCGGGCGACCTTCAGGACCTGTGGCTCCAGCAGCTGATGGCGGCCATCGGCCGCGAACTGCTGGCGGGCGACCGGTACGCGCTGATCCTGGACGCGGGCGGCGACCCCGACCGTGAACTCGCCCTCGCCAAGCAGCTGCGCGACCAGCGCGTCGACGCGCTCCTGGTCTCCCCGGTCAACCCCTCGGCGGAGGGCTGGTCCGCAATCGCCGACGCACTGCCCGTGGTCGCCGTCGGCGACTCGCTGAGCCGGGCCCGCACGGCGGGCCAGGTCATCTTCGACAACCGCGCCGGCATCGACGCCGTACTGGAGTATCTGCACGCCCTCGGGCACCGCCGGGTGACCGTGCTGACCCCGACCCGCCCGAGCACACCGGACCGGCCTGCCGACGTGTACGTGGGCGAGGCGGCCGACCGGCTCGGGCTGCGGGCCGAACTGGTCCCCTGCCCGCAGGAGTTGAGCGAGGCCACAGCGGTGGCGCGCGGTGTGCTGCAGAGCTCGCACTCACCGACCGCCGTGTTCTGCTTCTCCGACTCCCTCGCGTACGGCGTGTACGCGGCCGCCGCGGAGGACTCGCTGGAGGTGGGCCGGGACGTGTCCGTGGTGGGCTTCGACGACCACCCCGTGTCGCGGGTGCTGACACCGCCGCTCACCACGGTGGACTGGGGACTGAGCGAGATCGCGGCGGAGGCCGCGCGGCTGACCGTCGCGGCCATCGAGGGCAAGCGGGTGCGCAAGAAACGGGTGCTGTGCGCACCGCGGATGCGCGAGCGCGGCTCCACCGTCCGCGCCTGAACTCCGAATGAACCGAAGATAGACTTTTGCGGCATGACCGTCTCACACCCGTTCATGCGCTACGTCGCGATCGGCGACAGTCTGACCGAGGGCATCGGCGATCCCGGTCCGGCGGGCGGGCACCGCGGCTGGGCCGACCGGTTCGCCGAGATCCTGGCGCGGTCGCAACCGGGTCTCACGTACGCCAACCTCGCCGTGCGCGGCAAGACCAGCGGGCAGATCGAGGCGGACCAACTCGGGCCCGCCCTCGAACTGCGGCCCGACCTGGTGACGGTGACGGCGGGCATGAACGACGTGGTACGGCGGCGCTACGACCCGGAGGCCGTCGCCGCGAACATCGAGGAGATGTTCACCCGCCTCACCGCGGCGGGCGCGCACGTCGCCACGATGACCTTCCCGGACCTGGGCAAGATCTCACCGGTCGCCCGCCGGGTGCGGCCCCGCATCCTCGATCTCAACGCCCGGCTGCGCGTCGTGGCGGCCCGCCACGGCGTCGACGTACTGGACCTCTTCCCGCATCCGTTCACCGCCGACCCCCGTCTGTGGAGCGACGACCGGCTGCACGCGAGCCCGATCGGCCATGCCCGTATCTCCGCCGGCATGGCGCACACCTTCGGCGTCCCGGGGCACGAGGACTGGCCCGAGCCCCTGGCCGCACGTGTCCCCGTCCCCTTCCTCAAAGCCCTTGGCGCCGACGCCCGTTGGGCCGTCGACCATGTCGGACCCTGGGCGTGGCGGCGGCTGCGCGGCCATGTCCCCGGCGACGGCTTCACGGCGAAGCGGCCGGTGCCCCGTCCGGTGACGGTGCGGCAGGCGGGCTGAGGCGCCCGACGGGCCGTCTCCGGCGGCTAGGGCCTGTTGTGAAAATGCTGGTCACAGCCACTCGTTAATGGCTGCGACCAGCACGGTCGCGTCGAAACGGACGGCGAGTCTGTCGTAACGAGCGGCGACGGCCCGGTGGCGCTCGAGGCGGTTGATCCCGCACTCGACAGCGTGCCGCTGCTTGTAGTCGTCCTTGTCGAACGTCGGCGGCCGCCCACCGTGCGATCCGCGCTTGAGGCGGTTGCGGACACGGTCCGCCGGGACCGGGATGGTGGCCTTGATCCCGCGTCTGCGTGGGTAGGAGCGGTTGCTGCGGGAGTCGTGCGCCTTGTCGGCCCGGACCCGGTCCGGACGCTTGCGCGGCCTGCCGAGCCCTGGCCTCGGGACCCGGATGGCTTCCAGGACCGCTTCGAACTGCGGGGAATCGCCCCGCTGCCCAGCCGTGATCACGACGGACAAGGGCTTTTGCCCCTCCTCGACCGCGAGGTGGATCTTGCTGGTCAGTCCGCCTCGGGATCGTCCGAGTGCGTGGTCGGCCGGCTCGACGAAGACGCCGCCGGGCGGTTCCTTCTGAAGGTCCCCGTTTTCGCTGCTCCGGCGGCATGCCGGTGGGCCCGGCAGACGGTGGAGTCAACGTTCACGCTCCAGGTGATCAGGCCCTTGGCGTCCGCCTCGGCCTGCAGCTGGGTGAGGATCCTCGCCCAGGTCCCGTCCCGCTGCCAGCGCCGGAACAGGTCGCAGACCCGGTCCCACGGCCCATAGCGTTCCGGCACGTCGCGCCGGCGGGCGCCGGTCCGGGTCCGCCACCGTATGCCGTCTATGAGCCGCTGCCGCGTCCACACCTGCGGACGGCCTGGCTTGATGCCTGCGGCAACAACGGCGCCAGCCGGGCCGCCCACTGGCCGTTCGTCAGATCTCCACGCTCCACAGGAAGTGATCATCAACGAACAAGATCCACTTTCGCAATAGACCCTAGCCCTGTCTCCGAGAGGGTGAGACGGGCGCCGTGTCGCCGGAACCGACGGACGGGCCGGAGGCGGCGAGGTCGAGGAGCGTCATCTTGTCGTGGTCCGGGCTGCCGGGCGGCGCCATGTAGATGACGAGGCGCTGGCCTTGTGCGCGGTTGAGGGACAGCCCTTCGTGCGAGAGCGTCATCGTGCCGACCTCCGGGTGTCGGAGCGTCTTCTCGCCGTCGCCGATCGTGTGCACCTCGTACCGCTCCCAGAGCCGGTTGAAGTCGGGGCTCTTGACGATCAGCTCACCTACGAGTGCGGCGAGATCCGGGGCATCCGGATCGGTGCCGGCGATCGCCCGCAACTGGGCGACGCACCCCTTGGCCTTCTGTTCCCAGTCCGCCCACAGCTCGCGGGCAGCTGGGTGCAGGAAGATGTACCGGACGGTGTTCCGCTGCCGCTGCGGCCAGTCGGCGATGCCGTGGAGCAGCCGCAGCCCGCTGGGATTGGCCGCCAGCAGGTCGTTGGTGCGGCTCACGACGTACGCCGGGTTGGGCCGGAGCGTCTCCAGAAGCTGCGTGACGGTCGGACGCACCCGCCGTGACGGCAGGGGACGGGGCTCGGGTGCACGCCGCGCCGCCCGCGCCGCCAGCTCGTGCAGGAAGCCGCTCTCCTCCTGGTTGAGGCGGAGGGCGTCGGCCAGCGCCTCGACCACGGAGGGGCTCGGATGGGTCTCCTTGCCGCGTTCCAGACGTATGTAGTAGTCGATGCTCACACCGGCCAGCGCCGCCACCTCCTCCCGGCGCAGCCCCGGCGTACGGCGCGTTCCGGTTCCGGCGGGCAGCCCGACGTCTGCCGGGCGTACGTCGCCACGGCGAGCCCGCAGAAACTTCCCGAACTCGGTCATGCCGTCATTCTGCCAGCGTGTGATCAGCGGTCCAGCCCGAAGCCTGGCCCTGTTACACCCCCCTATGGCGCACCCCTGAAGATCACGGTCTGCCTCGCCCTCGCGCGCCTCACCAGTCTGGACGGATGACCACGCTTGAACCAGCCCGCGCGTCACAGGATGCCCGGCAACGCACGGCCGCACCGAAGCTGATCCTGGCGACCACGTTCATGGGCATCTTTCTGCTCAACCTCAACACCATGGCGATGAACGTGGCGCTGCCCGCGATCGGGCGGACCTTCGGCGGCAGCACGGCGGGACTGCAATGGATCGTGGACGCCTACACGCTGATGTTCGCCGCACTCCTGCTTTCCGCGGGCACGCTCTCCGACCGTATCGGGGCGAGCCGCGCGTTCGGCGCCGGCGTCGTGGTCTTCACGCTCGCCTCGGCGGCCTGCGGACTGGCGCCGGGGCTGGGCGAGCTGATCGCCGCCCGCCTGATCCAGGGGAGCGCGGCGGCGATCATGCTGCCCTCCTCGCTGGCCCTCGTCCGGCAGACATTCCCGGACGCGGCCGAACGGGCACGGGCCATCGCGCTGTGGACCGTTGGCGGAGCCGTCGCGGTTGCGGCCGGCCCGGTGGCCGGCGGGGTGCTGTCCAGCACTCTGAGCTGGCGGGCGATCTTCGTCGTCAACCTGCCCGTCGGCATCGCCACCCTCGCGGTGCTGACCCGCGCGGAGCGCTCGCCGCGCCGTGCCGCGCCGCTCGATCCGTACGGCCAGCTCACGGCGATCGTCGCGCTCGCGGCGCTCACCTTCGCGGTGATCGACGGAGGGGAGAACAGCTTCGGCGAGCCCGTGGTGCTGGGCTGCCTGGGGCTCTCCGCAGTGGCGACGGCCGCGTTCATCATGATCGAGGCACGTACCGCCGCGCCGTTGGTCCCGCTCGGCCTCTTCCGTTCGCGCACGGTGACGGTTTCGGTCGTGATCGGCTTCGTCGTCAATGCCGCGTTCTACGGGCTGGTGTTCGTGCTGAGCCTGTTCTTTCAGGACGTTCTGAACCTGTCCGGCATGGCCGCGGGGCTGATGTTCCTACCGATGATGGCCGTGATCGCCGGAGCCAACCTGGCCTCGGCCAGGGCTGCGGCACGCTTTGGGCCGCGGATGCCGATCACCACGGGACAAGCGATCTTCGCGCTGGCGATGTTCGGCCTGCTCTGGATCGACGAGGGCACCAGCAGGCCAGTGATCGCGGCGATGCTCATCCCGGTCGGCCTCGGCCTAGGTTTCTTCGTACCTTCCCTGACCGCCATCCTGCTGAACGACATCGCCGCAGATCGGGCCGGAATGGCCGCCGGGATCCTGAACTCCTTCCGGCAGACGGGCGGCGCGCTGGCCGTGGCCGTCTGCGGAGCCTTGGTCGCGGACCGGGGTGAGTTCATTGTGGGTCTGCGGGTCGCCTTGTGCGTCGCGGTTGTGATGCTGATAGCCACCACGGCCGCGGCCCTCATGCTGCCGCGCGGCCGTAGCTGACGGGACGGTGACGGGGATGTCTGGCGCGGGCCCGGTGATGAACTCAACCTGAGGGAGCCGGGCGGCGCACGTCGTGAGGGCGCTCCTCACCTCGCCTCGGCCTGATGAGGGGCACCCCGACCTTCAGATCGGCTAGGGTCCGCCACCGTATGCCGTCTATGAGCTGCCGCCGCGTCCACACCTGCGGACGGCCTGGCTTGATGCCTGCGGCAACAACGGCTCCAGCCGGGCCCACTGGCTGTTCGTCAGATCGCCACGTCCCACAGGAACGGTGCTCGACGGTGGCCAGCAGTACGCAGAGCGCGGGCCGGGCGCGGCCGACGGACGGGTAGGCGATGCGCAGTTGCGTCCATCCGTCGAGCGTGGGCCGCGTCATGTCGTGGGCGACGGCCGTGGCCCAGCGGGCGTCCGGCAGTCCGCCCGGGTCCCCGGTGACCGCCTCGTAGCCCGTGACGGCCGCTCCCTCGACCCGCATCACCGCCGCCGAGCAGTGGAAGTGGCCGGTGACGGCCCGGGCCAGTTCGGCGCAGGTGGTGGGCTCGTCGAGGGTCGTCCCGATTCCGGCCAGCAGCCTTCGCAGCACGCCGGCCGGGACCGACGCGTCGCCCACCTGCCCGGCCACGCCGCCCGCCGCGGGACCGCGGATCGAGCGGATCACTCGTACGACACCCAGCACGTACAAATCCTGACAAAGACCAGGGTTGTGTGCACCACGCGGGTCGGGCGGCCGGGTCGGGCACGTGCCGAAGGCTCAGTTCTCCTCGTCGCAGCAGGCGCCGGGCCCTGGCGCGCTCTCCAGACGGCAGAAGCAGGACGCTTCGATCGGTACGTCCGCGGTCGCGGCCGCGACCTTCAGCTGCTGGGCCACGATGCCGGCCTCGCCGTGCTTGCCGAGTCGCACGAGGCACTCGTGGAAGCCGTGCAGGGACCAGACGTTGGCCGGGTGCTGCCGCGCCCGCGGCACGGTCTCGTCCAGGCCCAGGTCGGCCCGGTAGACGGCCTCGGCCTCGGCGACCAGGCCCTGTTCGAGGAGCAGTGCCCCATAGGCGTGCCGGGTGGGCTGCATCCAGCCCCACGGTTCGTCGTAGGGCAGTCCGTCGTCGAGCTCGATCGAGCGGCGCAGCGCGGCGAAGGCCGCGTCGTGGTTCCCCTTGCGGTACTCCAGCTCGCCCTCCAGCATCGCCGCGGCGATCTCCAGGAGGTCCGCGCAGGTGTTGTTGAACAGCATCCGGCTCTCCGGGACTCGGGCGGCGGCGGCGCGGAACAGGTCGCGCTCGGCGTCCGCCTCGTCGATACGGCCCGTGGCCGAGAGGGCGACGCCGCGCGCGTAGTGCCGCATCGCCGTGGTCGTGCTGTACAGCTGCGCGTCGGCGGGCAGCGGGAGGCCGAGGATGTCGTCCCAGCGGCCGAAGCGGATGAGCACGTGCACCCGCATCGCGAGGAAGCCCTCCAGCCAGTCGGCCATGGGCGGGCTGTCCACGCGCAACAGGTCCTCGGGTACGGACGCTTCGAGCCGGCGCACCGTCTCGATCGCGTCCTGGTGGCGGCCGAGGAACATCGCGCCGTAGATCTTGAAGTGGAGGTTGTGGCACCGGTAGAGGGTGTAGAAGTTCATCGCCCCGGCCTCGGCCAGGAACTTCTCGTCGGCCTCGGTCGCCGTGGTGTTGTCGGAGACGACCCTGCGGTAGTCGCCGCAGAGCACTTCCAGATGGGACGGCATGTGCTGGAGGTGTCCCGCGTCCGGCACCAGACCGCGCAGCCGGTCACCGGCGAACAGGGCGGCCTCGGGCGTCGGGGACATCTCCATCAGGTGGATGTACATGTGCAGCAGGCCGGGGTGCCGGGCGCCCGCCTCGGTGGCGAGCGCCGGCTCCAGCACCGCCCTGGCCTCCGCGGTCCGCGCGCCGGGCGCCGGTGTGCCCGTGCGGAGGTCCCACAGCTGCCAGGGGGTGAGGTTCATCAGGGCGTCGGCGTACAGGGTGGCCACGTCGAGGTCGTCGGGGGCCAGCAGGTGGACCTCACGCATGCTCTCGGCGTAGGCGGCGTTCCATACGGAACAGACCTCGACCGCGGGTGCCCGCGGCTGCGGATAGCGGGTCCGCAGGGCTCCGATCAGGGCCTGTTCCACGGGGGTGGCCGCGGCGGACTTGGCGTGCGCGCGCTGGACCGCGGCAGGGGTGCGCTCCACCGTCAGGGCCAGATCCTTCTCGTCGAAGAACTCCCACGGCTTGTTGTAGTTGGGCCCAAGCGCGTAGGCGATGCCCCACTCGGCCATGGCGCAGCCGGGGTCCGCCGCTGCGGCGGCCTCGAAGCAGCGGACGGATTCTTCGTGGTTGAAGGCGTAGGTCCAGTTGAGTCCGCTGTCGAAGCACGTCTGCGCCTCGGCGGAGGAGGTCGTCACACGCCGGCCGTGGCTGCCGAGGTCGTAAGAGGTCACCCGTCACGAAATACCGCACATCGGCCGTAAGGCACAAGACGCACGGGTGCGAAGGTAAAAGAATTCTATGGTCCAGACCAAAACGGTATTTGGTCTAGTCCAACCCATGGACGTGGTCGCGGGGCGGCAGGAAGCTGAGGCACTCCCCCACCCCACCGGAGGCACACCGTGAGACGTCTTCGCGCATGTCTGGGCGCGGCAGCGGCAGTTGGACTCACCGCAGCGGGCACCACAGCACTGATCGCAGGACATGCGTCGGGCGCGACCAGCGCGCTCGACAACCGCTGGTACGCGGCGGCTCCGTACCTGATGCCGCTGGACAACGACCCGCCGGACCCGGGCGCGATCATGGACGCCACCGGTCTCAAGGCCTTCCAGCTCGCCTTCGTCCTCGCCCCCAACGGCGGTGGCTGCTCGCCCACTTGGGGCGGCACCGCACCCGTCTCGTCGGACACCGCCGTGCAGTCCGTCATCAACACCATCCGCGGCAAGGGCGGCGACGTGTCCGTGTCCATCGGCGGCTACGGAGGCACGAAGCTCGGTCAGGCCTGCTCGGACGCGACGGCCACGGCGGCGGCGTACCAGCAGGTCATCACCAAGTACGGCCTGCACGCCATCGACTTCGACCTGGAGGAGCCGGAGTACGAGAACACCGCGGCCATCAAGAACGAGATCGGCGCCGCGAAGATCCTCCAGCAGAACAACCCCGGCCTGTACGTCTCCGTCACCACGGCCGGCACCGCCGACGGCACCGGCTGGTTCGGCAAGCAGATGCTGCTGGAGGCCAAGTCGCAGGGCTTCACGCCCAACAACTTCTCCATCATGCCGTTCGACGGAGGCTTCAACGGCGCGGCCTCGCAGACGAGTGCGCTCACCAACTTCAACTCGATCCTGCAGTCGACGTTCGGCTGGGACCAGGCCACGGCCTACGCCCACGAGGGCTTCTCCGGCATGAACGGGCGCAGCGACACGGGCGAGATGTTCTCCCAGGCGGACTTCCAGACCGTGCTCGACTACGCCACCAGCCACAACATGGACCGCTTCACCTTCTGGTCGCTGAACCGGGACCGCCAGTGCAGCCCGCCGGACAACGGCGGCCGCACGTCCGGCACTTGCTCCAGCGTGGCGCAGAACTCCTGGGACTTCGCGAAGTACTCGGTGAAGTTCGCGGGCGCCACGCCGCCGGAGTCGACCCCGACCCCCACTCCGACCCCCACGCCGACGCCCACCTCGTGCAAGACCGCGTGGAGTTCGGGCTCCGTCTACACCGCCGGTGACGAGGTCTCGTACAACAAGCACAACTGGAAGGCCAAGTGGTGGACCCAGAACGAGGCGCCGGCCGCCTCCGACTGGGCCCCTGGCAGGACGAGGGGGCGTGCTGACGCCTGACCGACGGGCCTGCGGTGCCGTTCGCCCTCATAGGTGGACGGCACCTTCGGCAGCACAGGCCTCCGCCATCAACCCCTCGGCGTCCGCGTCCACTTGGAGCATCTGGCCGACGATCTCGGTGGTGGCGCGATGCCAGTCCTCGATGCGGTGGAGCATCGCGTGGTCGCCGCCCCCGACCACCACCATGCCGGCCTCGACCCCGGCCTCCCGGGCCCTGCGCACGTAGTCCGCCGATTCGGCCGGAGGGGTGACACGGTCCTGGTCACCGTGCAGAACCACCAGGCGCACGCCGTCGAGGTGGCGGGCCGAGTCCTGGGGCGGACACCACGGCGCCAGCGCCAGCACGCCCCGCACGAGCGGGTGCGACGCACAGCGCAGCGCCGCCCTGCCTCCCATCGAGTGCCCTACGAGGATCGCGGGCGCGTCTCCCACCCGCCGCTGGAGTTCGTCGAGCGCCCGCAGCGCGTCGTCGGCGGGATCGCCGTCGTTCCATCCGCGGTGCCGGTAGCGGACCCGGCCGAGCAGGACGTCCCGGGGTGCGGCCACCGCCGCGGCCCGCAGGACCGGGTGCATGCGGAGCGCGGCCAGTTGCCAGGGGCGCGCCACCCGGCGGCTCAGTTCCGAACCACCGTGCAGGGTGATGATCGCCGCGGACGCCGCTCCAGGCGGCGCGTGCCGCACAATCAGCGCGGACTCGGTTCCCTGCACTGCTCCAGCGCGTCCCACCGGTACGGCACCCCTCTCATCCGGACTCTCCATCCTCCCCCGAAGATCCCGCGCGGCGAGCACCGAGGGGGCGCACAGTACAGATCAGTGAGCCCTGTACGCGCCTCCACGCTGATGAGGAAGATGCGCCGTGTCCGCGGGCTCGCGCCCCGGACACGCGCACCTCAGCTCCACCTCGTCGAGAAAGCAGGTCCGCTCCCGTGCTGCTACATCTGCCCGAGTCCGTGTCCGAAGCGCAGGAGTGCATCGCCGAGGGAGCCGTCCCCATCGGCGGGGCGACGCTGATCTGGGCCGGCTGGCAACGCGACGGGTTCCCCGAGCGGGCCATGTCGCTGCGCAACCTGCCCGAGGCCAATGTGATCACCCCCGGGACGCTGGGCGCCGCCGTGGTGCTGGGCCGTATCGACGAGCGTGTGCCCGAGGTCCTGCACCGGGCGGCGGCCACGGTGGGCACGGGCGCCGTGCGCCGGACGGCCACCGTCGGCGGCAACATCGTGGGCAGTACGCTGCGCTGTCTGCTGCCGGCCGCGCTGGTACTGGACGCCCGGGCGACGGTCCTCGACCGCGACCGGGTCTTCGAGACCGACCTCGCCGAGCTGCTCGCCAAGCACCACCTTCTGCTCAGCCTTCACTGGCGTGAGCCGGTCGTCAGCGGCTACCGCAAGCTGCCCGCCGAGGCGGGCGGTCCGCCGCCGTTCGTCGCCGCGGCCGCGGTGCACACGGACGAGGAGGGGCTCGGCCGCCTGCACGTCGCCGTCCGCGACGGTTACGACGTGCTCTGGGACGACGTGCCCTGCGGCACGGGGAGCGACGAGGCGATCGGCGCCCTGGGCGCCACCTCCGTCGGCACGCTCCACTCCGCGGCATGGCAGGTCGTGCGCGATCACGTCATCGAGCTGCTGAGCCGCCCGGTCGGCCGGCCCCCGGAGCGATGAACAGGCTTCCCGGCCAATGGGGTCGGCGTCCGCCGCTCACTCCGCCGTCTTGCGCGCCAGGGCGTTGTTGTCCATCGAGTTGTGGACGCTGAAGCTCACCGCGTCCGAGCGGTAGCGGTCGTCCGACCACTCCACCGGGCGTCCTTCGCGGGTAGTGGTGACGCGGCGGACGCGGAGCAGGGGGCTGGTGCGGCGGATGCCGAGCAGCTCGGCGTCCTGCGCGCCGGCCGCGACCGCGTCGATGACGTGCTCGCCGTACGCGAAGACCAAACCCGTGCTGTCGTACAGCAGTTGGGTGACGGACGCGGCGTCCGGGTCCAGCTTCTCGACGGCGGGTGAGATCCAGTCGGCGTAGACGGTGCGCTCGAGCAGGACCGGTTCGCCGTCCAGGCCGCGGACCCGCAGGACGTGCAACACCGGCGCTCCCTCGCGCAGTTGGAGCCGCGTGGCGTCCTGCGCGGTGGCCGGCAGGTACTCCTGCGCCACCACGTGCCCGGTCGCCTCCCGGCCCATCGCCCGCGCCCACTGGGCGAAGCTTCGCAGCTCGGCGAAGCTCTGGCTGCGGCGGCTGGCCAGGACGACCCGGCGGGCGCCCTGCCGGGAGCCGATCAGGCCCTCGGCCGTGAGCGCGGCGACGGCCTGGCGGACGGTGCCGCGCGAGACGCCGTAGTGGCCGGCGAGCTCGGTCTCGGAGGGCAGCCTGCTGCCGACCACGTACTCCTCGCGGTCGATCGCCCGCCGCAGTTCGTCGGCGATCTCCTCGTGTCGCGTCCCCACCGTTCCCCTCCGAGTCGGCATCTGTGCACAGCGTGATCAGCGTAGACGAGAGTCCGCAGTGATCGCGCTTTCCTCTGATTGTGCAGGGAATCGGGGGTAAAGATTTCGCCACAGTTTACGGAAGCGATACCGCGGACCGCCTTACTGAGGCCAACTTGTTCAGACAAGTTCTCACCCTCGTGCGTCACCTGCGCCCCCTTTCTGGAGTCACCGTGTCCCAGCCGAGAACCGTCGCACTGAGCGGCGCGCTCGCCGTCGTCGCCGCGCTCGCCCTGAGCGCCTGCGGCGCCGCTCCCGACAACGCCTCGACCACCGCCGACGGCCAGAGCGCCGCAACGGCCACCTCCGCGGCCGACTTCGGCGGGCTCGACGCCCTGGTGAAGGCCGCCAAGAAGGAAGGCACGCTGCACGCCATCGCGCTGCCCCGCGACTGGGCCGACTACGGCGCCCTCATCGACGGCTTCACCAAGAAGTACGGCATCAAGATCCAGGTGGAGAACCCCGACGGCTCCAGCCAGGACGAGATCAACGCCGTGACCTCGCGCAAGGGCCAGGACCGCGCCCCCGACGTCCTGGACCTCGGCAGCTCCTTCGCGCTCAGCGCCGCCCAGCAGGACCTGCTCGCGCCGTACAAGGTGGCCTCCTTCGCCGACATCCCCGCCGCGCAGAAGGACCCGCAGGCACGCTGGTACAACGACTACGGCGGCTACATCTCCATCGGCTGCGACGCCAAGCGCGTCAAGACCTGCCCGACCACCTTCGCCGATCTGCTCAAGCCGCAGTACAAGGGCCAGGTCGCGCTCAACGGCAACCCCACCAAGTCGGGTTCGGCCTTCGGCGGCGTGTACGCGGCGGCGCTCGCGAACGGCGGCTCCTTCGACGACATCCAGCCCGGCCTCGACTTCTTCGCCAAGCTGAAGAAGAACGGCAACTACACGCCCGTCGAGTCGACTCCGGCGACGGTCGAGAAGGGCGAGACGCCGATCAGCATCGACTGGGACTACCTGAACGCCGGTTACGCCGACGAGTTCAAGTCCAAGGGTGTCGACTGGAAGGTGTCGGTGCCCTCCGACGGCAAGTTCTCGCAGTACTACTCGCAGGCGGTCGCCAAGGACGCCCCGCACCCGGCGGCCGCCCGCCTGTGGCAGGAGTACCTGTACAGCACCGAGGGCCAGAACCTCTGGCTCAAGGGCTACGCCCGTCCGGCCCTGATGACGGCCATGGACAAGGCCGGCACGCTCGACAAGACCGCGGCCGCCAAGCTCCCGAAGGTCTCCGGCACGCCCTCCTTCCCGACCGAGGCCCAGCAGAGCAAGGCGAAGACGGTCATCGCGCAGGGCTGGGCGAAGGCCGTCTCCGGATGACGGCCACGCTCACGCGGGCCGACGTGGTGACCGCCGCTTCCCCGAAGCGGCGGCGCCACGCCGGCGGCTGGCTCGCCGTCGTCCCGCTGCTGCTGTTCACCGCGATCGCCTTCGGGGTCCCGGCGATCGCCATGCTCAACGGCGCCTTCACGGTCAAGGACCAGACCACGGGCGCCGGTTCGTACAGCGCGGCGAACCTGACCACCTCGCTGCGCGGCGCGTATCTGACCGCGCTGCTCGGCAGCGTCAAGCTGTCCGCGGTCTCCGCAGGCATCGCCGCCGTGCTCGGGCTGCCGCTCGCGCAGGTCGTGGTCACCTCGCGGTTCCGTGCCCTGCGAGAGGCCGTGCTCACCGCGTCCGGGGTGCTCGCCAACTTCGGCGGTGTCCCGCTGGCCTTCGCGTTCGTGGCGACGCTCGGCAACGCCGGTGTCCTGACCCGCCACCTGGGCCTCACCGACAAGGGCTGGAGCCTCTACAGCTTCTGGGGCCTGGTCATCGTCTACCTGTACTTTCTCATCCCGCTGATGGTGCTCACCATCACGCCGGCCCTGGAGGGCCTGCGCACCCAATGGCGTGAGGCGGCGCAGAACAACGGGGCCACCGCCGTGCAGTACTGGCGGCACGTCGCCCTGCCCGTCCTGCTGCCGTCCCTGCTCGGCGGGCTGGTGCTGCTCTTCGGCAGCGCGTTCGCCGCGTACGCCACCGCCGCGGCCATGGTGGGCAGTTCGGTCCCGCTGGTCACGCTGCAGATCGCCGATGCCATCTCCGGCAACGTGCTGGTCGGCCAGGAGAACGTGGCGCTCGCCCTCAGCCTCGACATGGTCCTGGTCGCGGGCCTGGTCATGGCCATGTACCTGCCCCTGCAACGACGGAGCGCGCGATGGCTCGACGCATGAACCCGTGGCGGTGGGTCGTCCTCGGACTCGCCGCCCTGTACTTCCTCGTCCCGCTCGCCGCGTCCGTGGTCTTCACCGTCGACGTGCCGGGGCAGGGTGTCACCTTCGACGCCTACCGCGAGATCGTCTCCACCGCCGGCTTCGGCTCCAGCCTGCTGCTGTCGATCGAACTCGCCCTCGCCACCATCGCGTTGGTCCTGCTGCTGATGGTGCCCGCCATGGTCGCGCTCCGGCTCGGCGCGCCCCGGCTGCGGCCCGTGGTGGAGGTGGTGTGCTCGCTGCCCCTGGTCGTGCCGCCGATCGCCTTCGTCGCCGGTATCTCCACCGTCCTGAAGTGGGGGCCCGAATACCTCTCGCGCACCCCGCTGTTCGAGACCTTCGTGGCCGTGCAGAACCCGGGATTCCCGTTCGTGCTCGTCCTCGCGTACGTCGTGATGGCGCTGCCGTTCGTCTACCGGGCGCTGGACTCGGGGCTGCGCGCCATCGACGTGCGCACCCTGGTCGAGGCCGCCCGCAGCTGCGGTGCCCCCTGGCCGCAGGCGCTGCTGCGGGCCGTGCTGCCCAATCTGCGCGGGGCGCTGCTCAACGCCGCCTTCCTCACGCTCGCGCTGGTCCTCGGCGAGTTCACCGTGGCCCAGCTGCTCGGCTTCCAGCCGTTCGCGGTGTGGATCTACAGCGTCGGCGGCTCACAGGCCCAGCTGTCCGTCGCCGTGTCCGTGCTGAGCCTGCTCGTCACATGGGCCCTGCTCCTCGCGCTCGCCGGTGTCGGCGGGCGCAACCGTACCGCTTCGTCCCGGGGATGAACCATGACCGCCACCACGCTTGAGAAGACGTCCGTCGACAAGGCCGCCAGGGTCGAATTCCGCGGACTGCGCCGGGAGTTCGGGGCGACCGTCGCCCTCGACGGGCTGGACCTGACGGTGCAGCCCGGTGAGTTCCTGGCACTGCTCGGCCCGTCCGGCTGCGGGAAGACCACCGCACTGCGCATGCTCGCCGGCTTCGAACACCCCGACTCCGGCGAGGTGCTGGTCGACGGCGAGGACGTCACCCGGGTGCCGGCCCACCGCCGTGACGCCGGGATGGTGTTCCAGTCGTACAGCCTCTTCCCGCATCTGAACGCGCTCGACAACGTCGCCTTCGGGCTGCGGATGCGGAAGGTGGGCACGGCCGAACGCCGGTCCCGGGCGGCCGGGTTGCTCGAGCTCGTCGGTCTCGCCGACAAGGGCGATCGCTTCCCGCACCAGCTCTCCGGCGGCCAGCAGCAGCGCATCGCGCTCGCCCGTGCCCTCGCGCTGCGCCCCCGCGTCCTGCTGCTGGACGAGCCGCTGTCCGCGCTGGACGCCAAGGTACGGCTCACCCTGCGCGAGGAGATCCGCCGCCTCCAGCAGGAACTCGGTATCACCACGCTGTTCGTGACGCACGATCAGGAGGAGGCGCTGTCGGTCGCCGACCGCGTCGCAGTGATGCGGGACGGCCGGCTCGAACAGTGCGCCCAACCGGCCGAGTTGTACGGTCGTCCCGCCACCGCCTTCGTCGCGGAGTTCGTCGGCACGATGAGCCGGATTCCGGGTCTGCTGTCCGGTTCCACCGTGGAGGTCCTGGGCCTGCGGCTGCCCGCCGAGGGCACCCTCCCCTCGGCTGCCGAGGTGGACGTGCTGGTGCGGCCCGAGGCCGTGCAGGTCACCGCGGACGACACCGGCGACGCCCGGGTGATCGCCACCGCGTTCCTCGGCGCGGCCACCCGGCTCACCGTGCGCCTGACCGACGGCACGGAGGTGAAGGCCGACCTGCCCACGCACGAGGCCGCCCCGCTGAGCGCCGGTGCGGCCGTACGGGTGTCGCTGCCGGAACGGCCGGTGCTGGTCGCCGCACGCGTGGCATGACGCGCCCGAGAATCCACGCCGGACACTCCCCCCACACGCCCCACGCGAAAGAAGAGACCGTGACCCGACCCCCGCTCCAGGCCGTCCTGTTCGACATGGACGGCACGCTCGTCGACACCGAGCGCCTGTGGTGGGAGGCGGTGGACCACGTCGCGGCGCATCTCGGGCGGCCGCTGACCGACGCCGACCGGCCGGAGGTGCTCGGCCGTCCGGTCGAGCACACCGCGGCCTGGCTGAGCCGGCTCACGGCCGAGCCGGCCGCGCGGCTGACGGACCGGCTGCACCAGGAGTTCACCGACCGCGTCCGCACCGGCATCGAGCCGCGCCCCGGCGCGATCGCCCTGCTCGACGCGCTCGCCCGCGAAGGCGTCCCCACCGCGCTGGTCACCGCCTCGCCGCGCACGGTCACCGACGACGTCCTGGCCGTGCTGGGCACCGACCGCTTCCGGGTCTGTGTCACCGCGGACGACACGGCGCACACCAAACCGGCGCCCGACCCCTATCTCGCCGCCTGCCGGGCCCTCGACGTCGACCCGGCGCACTGCGTGGCCGTCGAGGACACCCCCACCGGCGTCAGCTCCGCCGAGGCCGCCGGCTGCACGGTGCTCGCCGTGCCGTCGCTGGCCCCGATCGACCCGGCACCGGGCCGGACGGTCGTGGAGAGCCTCGAGGAGGTGACCCCTGAGCGGTTGCGCTCCCTGGTCGGGCGGCCCCGGCTGCGCGTCATGAGCTGGAACCTCTGGTACGGCGGCACGAAGGTCGACGACCACCGCGCCAAACAGGTCAAGGTCATCCTGGACACGGAGGCCGACGTCGTGGGCCTCCAGGAGACCGCCGCCACCTCCGCCGCGGAACTCGCCGAGGCGCTCGGCTGGTACCACCACCAGGCCGGCGAGAACCTCGGCATCATCAGCCGCCACCCCATCACGGCCCGGCTCGGCGACCCGGACGTCGGCTTCTACGGAGCGGCAGGCGCCCGTATCCGCATCGACGCCACGCGGGAGGTGGACGTATGGACGGCCCATCTCCACTACACGCCGTACGGACCCTACGAGGCGGCCTTCGACGGGCTCGGGCCGGACGAGCTGATCGCCCATGAAGACGTACGGCTGGAGCAGATGCGGGAGGCCTTGCGGCGGATCGCGGAGTCCGCGGACGGGGCCACACCGGTGATCCTGACCGGTGACTTCAACTGCCCGTCCCACCTGGACCGGCCCGACGTGGCATGGTCCGTGACGCGGGCGGCCGAGGAGGCCGGGCTGCGCGACTCCTACCGGCAGGCCCACCCCGATCCGGACCGCGCGCCGGGCCACACCTGGTCGCCGGTGCACACATGGAACGAGGACGACCGCTCCCGCCGGGAGCCGCAGGACCGTATCGACTACGTCCTGCACAACGGCCACGGCCTGGAGGTCGTCGACTCCCGGACCGTCGTCACCGGCACCCCGCACGACTGGCCGGACGTGGCGGGCAACGACTGGCCGTCGGACCACGCGGCGGTCCTGACGACCTTCGCCGTCAGGCCCTGACGACGCTGCCGCGGTTCGGCGCCGCGTCAGCCGCCCGCGTTCTCCACCCGTAGCCGCACCTGTTCCTCCAGGCGCTCCAGGCTCCTGTCCAGGGCCTGGAGCGCCGCCTTCTCTCCGGGGTCGTGCTCGTCGTCCAGGAAGGACAGGTGCACGGTGACCTCGCTGGCGCCGCTGTCGAGGCCGGCGACCTGGAGGTAGCCGGTGTAGCCGCCGTCGTGGCGGGTGCCCCATTCCAGCCGCATCTGGTCCGGGCGGGGGCGCAGCAGGGCGGGCGTGTCCTGGTCGGTCCGGTCCTCGTGGACGGTGACGGCGGGCGCGTTCTCGGAGTGCACATGCAGTTCGTCCGGCAGCCAGCCCTCCAGTTGGCCGAGGTTCGCGGCCTGGTCGAAGACGTGCTCGGGCAGCGCGGGCATGGCGCGGGAACGTTCGTATTCGGTCATCGCTCTTCGTCCCTCGACGTGCAGCCTACACGGCGACGCGTGCCCTTTTTGCCGGTCTTGAATCAGTTGCTCCGTCCGAGTGGTGGATCCGCGCGGGCGGCCGTAGCGTCGTAGCGTCGGTACGTGACGACTGGGGGAAGCACCATGCGCAGCTATGCACTGAGGACCGCGGTGACCGTCCTGTTCGCCGCCTCGCTCACGGCGGCGGCGGGAGCGCCCTCGTCCGCCCGGCCGACGGCGGCGCCTGCCGCGCACGAGGCCCGGCAGCAGCCCCGTTCGCCCGTGCTCGTCGATTGTCTGTGGCACGCGAAGGTGCGCCCCGCCTCCTTCATCCTCGCCTGCGGTGACGGCAACAGCCGTCTGGTCTCGCTGCACTGGTCCCAGTGGGGTCCGCACGCGGCGCGGGCCCAGGGCGTCAACCTCGTCAACGACTGCAAGCCCTACTGCGCGGCGGGCCGCTTCCACTCCTACCGGGTGGCCGTCCGGCTCGATCACGTCAAGCCCTGGAAGAAACACCCTCGGCTGCCGCACTACGGCCGGATGACCCTGACGTACGAGGGCCGTACGCCCGCGCACTTCCCGAAGACGGTCACGTATCCCTTGTGGGACTGAGCCCGCCGACGGGTGCCGTCACAGGCGTTCGTCCGCATCGTCGGGCGGTCGGACCTGCGGCTTCTCCCCCGCGGTGAGGTGTTCCAGGACCTCGACCAGTTCCTGGCAGGCCTGTTCCACCGAGCGTCGGGTGTTGAGCTGCTCGATGATCACGGCGGAGAGCAGCAGGGCGGTCAGGGCCATCGCGCCGTTGAAGGCCTGGAGCTTGATCATCACTTCGATGCGGGTCATCCGCGCGAACGGCCCGACCTGGTCCGTCGCCGCGATGGTGGCCATGACCGAGGCGAAGAGCGCGCACAGCATGCTGCCCGCGAGCTGGAAGCGCAGGGCCGCCCAGATCAGCAGCGGGTAGACGAGGAACAGCATGCTCACGTCGCTGTGGCTGGCGAAGGGCACGACGACGAGGGCGGCAACGGCCAGGCCCACCGCCTCCTTCCAGCGGGGTGCGCGCAGACGCCCGCGCGCCTCGTACAGCACCAGGAGGACCGGCGTGATGATCAGGACGCCCATCGCGTCGCCGGCCCACCAGGCCGACCAGACGACCCAGAAGCCGTCCGAGGCGAGCTTGCCGGTCAGGACCAGCAGGCCGGCACCGGCGGTCGCGCTGATCAGCGTGGCCGTGAAGGCCCCCAGGAACACGAGGGCGAAGCCGTCGCGCAGCCGGGCGAGGTCGGTGCGGAAACCCACCCTGCGCAGCAGGTAGTAGGCGCAGACGGGGGCCGCGGTGTTGCCCACCAGGGTGCCGACCACGGCGGGCTGGATGGAGGTGATGGACATGACGACGAAGAGGGCGCCGAGCGCGATCCCGGGCCAGGTGCGCAGCCCGAACAGGAGCAGACAGGCGACCGCGACGCCCGTGGGCGGCCAGATGGGGGTGACGACGGCGTGCTCGACGACGAGTTGCCGCAGCAGCCCGAGCCGGCCGGCGGCGTAGTAGCAGGCGGCGACGGCAAGCGTCTGGAGGGCGAAGACGGCCGGCCGTCGCATGTCCTGGAAAGCCACCACAGCTGCCATCAGACACCGAGGCCGCCCCGACGGCGAGGCGAACCCGGCCGGGCCCGGCCCTACGGCTGAACGACCGGCCCGTCGCCGGACGCGGCCCTACCGCTGAACGACCGGCCCGTCGTGGCCGACGACCAGCACGGCCGCGTCGTCCTCGTGACCGACGCTTTCGGCCATCTTCATCACGCCCTCGGCGAGCGCGTCGGCCTCCATGCCGGCCACCGCGGCGATGCCGGCGAGCCGTACGACCTGCCGGAGACCGTCCTCGACGGACAGCGAAGGCCCTTCGACGACGCCGTCGGTGAGCATGACGAACACACCGCCCGTGGTGAGCTGGTAGCGGGTCACCGGGTACTGCGTTCCGTGCTCGATGCCGAGCGGCGGGCCGCCCTCGTCCTCGGCGATGCCGGACTTACCGTCGGCCGTGGCCCAGATGTGCGGGATGTGCCCGGCCCGCGCACTCTCCAGCACCCCGGTGGACGGGTCGAGCCTTATGAAGGTGCAGGTGGCGAAGAGGTCGCTGCCGAGGGTCAGGAGCAGGTCGTTGGTCTGGGAGAGGAGTTCGCCGGGCTCGCTGGTGACGGAGGCGAGCGCGCGCAGGCCGACCCGGACCTGGCCCATGAAGGCGGCAGCCTCGATGTTGTGGCCCTGGACGTCGCCGATGGACAGTCCGATACGGCCGTCCGGCATGGCGAAGGCGTCGTACCAGTCGCCGCCCACGTTGAGGCCGTGGCAGGCCGGCACGTAGCGGACGGCGAGGCGGAAGCCGTTGGCCAGCGGCAGGTCCCGGGGCAGCATGCCGCGCTGGAGGGCGAGGGCCAGCTCCACCTGGGAGCGCTGCAGCTCGGCGAGCTCGCGTGCCTGGGCGGTCAGCGACCCGAGTCTGGCGAGCAGTTCGTCGCCGTGCTCTGCGCGCTCGAGGGACATCGATCACTCCGGCGGGGCCGTGGGCCAAGGCCCCTTCAGGGTAAAACGGCGTAATTGGGCGTTTAAAGGGATGATAGCGACATGACGGCTGGAACAGGCCGCGGCGAGGCTCCGCCGGTCACCTCGCCGCGGCCCGTCTCCTACCGGCCGGCGGCTCAGCCGCCGAGCGCCGCCGTCACCACACCCCTTGCCTCCTCCTGCACCTGCCGCAGATGGTCGGCGCCGCGGAAGGACTCGGCGTAGATCTTGTACACGTCCTCGGTGCCCGAGGGCCGGGCGGCGAACCAGGCGTTCTCGGTGCTCACCTTGATGCCCCCGATGGGCGCGCCGTTGCCCGGCGCCTCGGTGAGCACCCCGGTGACGGCCTCGCCGGCCAGCGTGTCCGCGGTGACCTGTGCGGGTGAGAGCTTGGCGAGCAGTGCCTTCTCCTCACGCGTCGCGGGGGCATCGATACGGGCGTAGGCGGGCTCGCCGAAGCGGGCGGTCATGGCGGCGTAGTGCTCCGACGGCGTCTTCCCGGTGACCGCGATGATCTCGGAGGCGAGCAGCGCCAGGATGATGCCGTCCTTGTCCGTGGTCCACACCGAGCCGTCCCGGCGCAGGAAGGACGCCCCGGCGGACTCCTCGCCGCCGAAGCCGATGGAGCCGCCGACCAGTCCGTCCACGAACCACTTGAACCCCACGGGCACCTCGACCAGCCGGCGCCCGAGGTCGGCGGCGACGCGGTCGATCATGCCGGAGGACACCAGGGTCTTGCCGATGCTGGCGTCGGCGGGCCACTCCTTGCGGTGCGCGTACAGGTAGGAGATGGCCGTGGCCAGGTAGTGGTTGGGGTTCATCAGCCCCGCGTCCGGTGTGACGATGCCGTGCCGGTCGGCGTCGGCGTCGTTGCCGGTGGCGACCTGGAAGCGGTCGCGCTGCTCGATGAGGGAGGCCATCGCGTAGGGCGAGGAGCAGTCCATCCGGATCTTGCCGTCCCAGTCGAGGGTCATGAAGCGCCAGGTGGGGTCGGCGAGCGGGTTGACCACGGTCAGGTCGAGCCGGTGCTGTTCGGCGATACGGCCCCAGTAGGCGACCGAGGCCCCGCCCAGCGGGTCGGCGCCGATGCGGACGCCTGCGGCGCGGACGGCGTCCAGGTCCAGCACGTTCGGCAGGTCGGCGACGTAGGCCCCGAGGTAGTCGTGGCGGCGGGTGGTCTCGGCGGCGAGGGCGCGGGTGTACGGGACGCGCCGGACGTCCTTCATGCCGCTGGTGATGATCTCGTTGGCGCGGTCCTGGATCCAGGAGGTGGCGTCCGAGGCGGCCGGTCCGCCGCTCGGCGGGTTGTACTTGAAGCCCCCGTCGGCGGGCGGGTTGTGCGAGGGGGTGACCACCACGCCGTCGGCGAGGCCGGACGTGCGGCCTCGGTTGTGGGTGAGGATGGCGTGCGAGACCGCGGGCGTGGGCGTGTAGCCGTCCGCGCTGTCGATGAGCACGGTCACGCCATTGGCCGCGAACACCTCCAACGCCGTGACCCGCGCGGGCTCGGACAGGGCGTGGGTGTCGGCACCGAGGAAGAGCGGGCCGTCGGTGCCCTGCTGGTCCCGGTACTCGCAGATCGCCTGGCTGGTGGCGGCGATGTGGTCCTCGTTGAACGCGGTCGCCAGGGACGATCCGCGGTGCCCCGACGTGCCGAACGCCACCCGCTGCCCCGGGTCGGCCGGGTCCGGGTGCAGCGCGTAGTACGCCGTGACCAGCCGGGCGACGTCGACGAGGTCCTCGGGGGCGGCCGGCTTGCCCGCTCGCTCGTGCTGCATGTGCCCGCTCCTCCACATGGGTTGACCAAAACGCTTGCCGCCCCATCTTCGCTCGTCATGGGGCGGACAGCGAGAGCGGGTCAGCGCCCGGAACGCGTTGAGCAGCGCGCAGACGAAGTTCTCCTGAACGGCACGCAGGCGGCTCAACAGGTCCGGGTTCTGCGACGCGTTGATCTGCGTGGTGACGGAGAAGGTGAGCGAACGACGGCCGTCGGCGGTGCCGGCGATCAGCTGGGTGTAGCCCAGGGTGTTGCCGGTGTGCCCCAGCACCACGCCGCACCGGGTGGCGTACCGGAAGAGGGCGAGACCGGCCATGTTCTCGCCGGGGCCCCCGGGTTCGGACGCGCCGGGGATCCAGCGCCGCTGCTCGCGCACGAGGTTTCGACCGTGGAGCGCGCCGCCGACGTACCCGCTGACGAAGCGCGTCATGTCGGCCGGCGTGGAGATGATCCCTCCCGACGCCCCAGGGGCCGGAGGCGCCGAGGACCTCGCTGACGTCCTCCGGCGGCGGGGTCGTGTCGTAGCCGTGCAGACGGGGCGCGGGCATCCGATAACCCTGGGGAAGGCTTGTGGCCCGCAGGGTCGAGCGGCCGGTACACGAGCGTGCGCAGGAGTTGTTCGTACGGGGTGCCGGTCGCGGCCTCCGCCATCAGCGCGACGGCGGTGTTGTCGGAGTTGGAGCGGCGGTACTGGCTGCCCGGTGGGAAGTTGAGCGGCTGGTCGGCGACGAAGTCCAGAAGGCGGCGGTTGTCGAAGTGGTGGCGCGGGTCGGCGGAGACGATGGCCCGGAACGCGGGGGCCTGCGAGTAGTCCGGCAGACCGCCGGTGTGGTTGAGCAGTTGCCTCAGCGTCACGCGGTGCCAGGCCGCGGGCAGCTGCGGCAGCCGTTCGCCGAGCGTCTCGTCCAGACGCAGCGCGTCCCGGTCGACCAGGCTCAGTGCCACCGCCCCGCTGAAGGCCTTCGCGGTGCCGGCGATGGGCATGTGGTCGGCGACGGTCGGGCCCCCGGCCGTGGCGGGGTCCGCGACAGCCGTCCGGCCGAGGGTGGCCAGGCACACGCCGACGACGCAGCCCGCCCGCAGGCGGGAACGCCGCGTGGAAGGACGGTCGGGACGGGCGGAGGGGCATCAAGGCTCCCTGGGCGGACCGATGTTGCGGCCCAGCCTTTCCCCGCTCCCGGCGCCGGGCGCTCCCGCTGCTGCATCCGGACCAACGGCCCGGCCGCCCTCCACCGCCACATCGCACCGCCCCGCGCCACCTCGGCATCCGCCGTACCTGAACGAGACGTACCGGACCCCTCCGTCTTCCGTCCGCATGCGAACCTCTCAGCTCACCGGAACCACAGCGACGGGACACTTCGCGTGGTGCAGGACGGCGTGCACCACCGTCCCGAGCGGCAGCCCCAGCCGGCCCTCGACCGGATGGCGCGGGAGGACCAGCAGACAGGCCCGGGCGGACGCCTCCACCAGGGCGGCGGCGGGCGAGTCGACGGTCAGCTCGGTCTCCAGCCCGACCGTCGGATGCTCGGCGACCGGGCGCGCGACGTGGTTGAGCAGCTGGGCGTGCGCGTCCCGCTCCTCCTCCACGTGACTGATCCGGGGCACCATCAGGCCGGTGCCCCCGAGCGGCGTCCAGGCGTGGACCACACGCACGTCCACCTGGTGCAGCTCCGCCTCGAGGAGGGCGAACCGTACGGCCTCCTCGTCCCGCTCGTCGCGTACGCCCACCACGATGTCCTGCCCGGCGGGCTTCTCTGTGCCGCCGCGGACGACCACCACCGGCCGGTCCGCGTGCGCGGCCACCTTCAGACTCACCGAGCCCAGCAGCAGCCCGGCGAACCCGCCCCGCCCCCGGGTCCCCACCACGACCAGATCGGCGTCCGCAGCCGCGGCCAGCAGCGCGGAGGAGGGATCGTCGCGGGCCAGGTGCGTGTCGACCGGCACTCCGGTCGTGGCGGCCCCGACCCGCGCCCGGGTGTCGTCCAGCACGGTGAGGGCCGCAACGAGGGCCTGGTCGGTGAGGCCCACCCCCGTCTCGCCGTACGCCCTGCCCGTGCCGCGACCGACGGCGTGCGTGATCTGGAGCGTGCCGCCGCGCCGCTCCGCCTCGGTGGCCGCCCAGTCGGCCGCGAGCCGGGCGTCCGGCGTGTCGTCGACCCCGACGAGAACGCAGCCGAGCCGGCCGGCGCCGGTCACCATGTCCCAAGCAGCGGCCGTTCCCGCTGTGCCCGCCGGGACTCTTGCTGCCGCATGGGTCCGCGTCCCTTCCGTCGACAGGAGCTGTCGGGTCCGGGTACCCGACGCCCCCCGCACCCACACGACAACCGGAGCCTGCCTTACTCCCGCCGCGGTAGTCCGCCGCTGCGCTCGGAGTAGCCACAACCCGCTTCCCCCGTAGGACGACCGCCCCGGCCCGTCGGCCGAGCATGAGGGCATGATTCTCATCGAACTCTTCGCACCCGCCGGCGTCCTGGACCAGGCACAGCGGGAAGAGGCCGGCCGGCGCCTCATCGACGCGCTGATGGGCACCGGGGGGACCCATGCCGAGGCGGTGATGGACTCCGCGCGCGCCCTCACCCAGGTCGTCGTCCACGAGCCCGCCGCCTGAATCACGGGTGACCGCCATCCGGCCGACCCCGCCGACCCGCCCCGTTACCTCGTCCGCGTCGGCGCACCGGCCGCGTGGCGCAAGGAGATGAGCGGCCACGCCGTCGACCGCCTCACCCAGGCTCTGGCCGAGACCGAGGCGGTGGCCGGACGTGACCCCGACCGGCTCCGCGACCAGCCGCACGCCCTCATCCACGTCGTCGGCGTCGCCGAGGGCAGCCTCGGCATGTACGGCCGTCCCATGGGCAGCCTCGACCTCATCCGGCACATGACCGCCCCGCACCGTGACGCCTTGGCGCACCTGGCCACGGACGATTTGCCGCCCGGCACCGTCATCGACCCGGTGTGCGGCATGACCGTCGACCTCGGCACGACCGACCTCACCCTCGAGGTCGACGGCACCGTCCACGGGTTCTGCAACGGCCAGTGCCGACGCATCTTCGCCGACGAGCACGGCATATCGCTCAGCGCCTAGTCATCACCGGCTGCCGGCCGCAGGACGGCTGGACGCCCTCCGCTGCCGTGAAGGATCCGCCCCGCCTCGCCCACTCCTCGTCACCTGAACGGCTCAGACAGCTCCGTCGGAAGAGGCGGGGCCCGGTTTGCGGGGTGACCGTGGTGGAAGGCATGGGCGCGCATCCGGATCCGAGGAGGCGGGATGACAGAGGGCCTGACCGAGGCCGAGGCGGTGCGTCCCCACGGCGGCGAGCACCGGGCACCCGACCGGGTCCGACGCGGCTTCGAGGAGCTGAGTGCCGTCGCCGACGCCGTCCTGTACGAAGGCTATCTGCTCTACCCGTACCGTCGTTCGTCGGCCAAGAACCGCGTCAGATGGCAGTTCGGCGTGCTCTTCCCCCGCGACTGGGCACAGGCGTCCGGGCCGGTCGTCCCGGGGCTGTCCGGCGCGGCGGACTCGTGGTACCAGCAGACCGAGTGCCTGCTGCGCGCCCGGCGGACCGACGCCGTCGTACGGGTGCGGGTGCGGTACCTGCAGACCCAGCACAAGCAGGTCGAGGAGGCCGACCCGAACGGCGGCCATCGTGCGGTCGCGTCGCTGCGCACCGCCGACGGCACGACTCATCTGACCTTCGACGAGGCCGTGCCGCAGGAGGCCGAACTCTCCGTCCCCCTCGGCGAGTTGCTGCGGGGCGAACGCACCCTCGCCGTCGGAGCCCCCGGTGCCACGGACGTCGAGCCGCTGCCCGGGCTCGCCGGGAGGGTGGTCCGGCGGCGCGAGGAGGTCCGGGCCGACGCCTCACTCGTGGCCGAGCAGCTCGGCGGGGACGTCTTCCGGCTCCGGGTGCGTACGGTGAACGGCGGGCCGACGCCCGATCCGCGGGCCCCGCGCGACAAGGCGTTGTGCCATGCCCTCATCGCCACGCACACGCTCATCACCGGCGACGGCGTGGAGTTCGCCTCGCTCATCGATCCGCCCGCGGAGCTGCGCGAGCACGCCCGCGCCTGCCGAAATCACTTCACTTTTCCGGTACTTGGCGGCGATCCACCCGCCCAGGAGACCGGCACCGGACATCTCGTGCTCTCCTCGCCGATCATCCTGCCCGACCATCCCCAGGTGGCGCCGGAGAGCCCCGGCGATCTGCACGACGCCGCGGAGATCGACGAGATCCTCACCCTGCGCACCATGCTGCTGACGGACGAGGAGAAGCTGGAGGCGCGCGCCACCGATCCGCGGGCCGCCGCGATCCTCGACCGGGTGGACACCATGCCGCCGGAGGTCTTCGCGCGTCTGCACGGCGCCGTCCGCTCGCTGACACCGGCCGCGCCCGCCCCCGAGCGGCCCGCCTGGTGGCGTGCGGACGCCGAAGCCGGGCTGTCCCCGGCCACCGACACCGTGCTCGTCGACGGCGTCGCCCTGCGGGGAGGCAGCCGGGTGCGGCTGCGTCCGCGGGGCCGTGGTGCCGACGCCCAGGACATGTTCCTGGCCGGGCGGAGCGCGCGGGTGGCCGCCGTGCTCCGCGACGTGGACGGCAGCACGCACCTGACCGTCACCCTCGACGACGACCCCGCGGCCGAACTGAACAGCTGGTACGGCCGCTTCCACTACTTCCGGCCCGACGAACTCGAACCGCTCGAGGCCGCCGGCGCACCGGACAAGGCGCCGGCACCGGCTCCCGCCGCGGCACCGGCCGAGCTCCCGACCGACTCCGACACCCCCTGCAGCGGAGGCCGATGACATGACAGCGCACACCACCGAAGGCGACCGCGCCGAGGACCGGAAGGGCATCGACGAGATCCACATCCTCTGGATCTCCGAGGGCATGAGCTGCGACGGCGACACCGTCTCCCTCACTGCCGCCGACCAGCCCTCCATCGAGGACGTCGTGCTCGGCCTGATCCCGGGCCTGCCGAAGGTGAACCTGGTCAACAAGGTGCTCTCCCCGAGCCTGGGCGGCGAGGACTTCCTCGTTCCCTACCGGGCCGCGGCGCGCGGCGACCTGACGCCCTTCATCCTCGTCATCGAGGGCTCGATCCCCAACCAGAACATCATCGAGGGCGACGGCTACTGGACGTCCTTCGGCAACGACCCGGAGACCGGCGAGCCCCAGACCCTCAACTGGTGGATCGACCAACTCGCCCCGAAAGCCTGGGCGGTGGTCGCCGCCGGTACCTGCGCGACCTTCGGCGGCATCCACGCGATGGCCGGCAACCCCACCGGATGCATGGGTCTCGCGGACTACCTCGGCTGGGACTTCAAGTCGCAGGCCGGGCTGCCCGTGGTGAACGTGCCCGGCTGCCCGATCCAGCCCGAGAACTTCATGGAGACCCTGATCTGGGTCCTCCAGCACGCGGCCGGTGACGCTCCCCCGCCCCCGCTGGATCACATGCTGCGCCCGCAGTGGCTGTTCGGGAAGACGGTCCACGAGGGCTGCGACCGCGGCTCGTACTACGAGCAGGCCACCTTCGCGAGTGACTACAACTCCCCCAAGTGCCTGGTGAAGACCGGCTGCTGGGGCCCGGTCGTCAACTGCAACGTGCCCAAGCGCGGCTGGATGGCCGGCATCGGCGGCTGCCCGAACGTGGGCGGCATCTGCATCGGCTGCACCATGCCCGGCTTCCCGGACGCCTTCATGCCGTTCATGGACGAGCCGCCCGGCGGAACCCTGTCGTCGCTCGTCATCAAGCCGTACGGCGCCGTCATCCGCCGCCTGCGCGGCTTCACCAACGAACTCGTCAACCACGAGCCCAGATGGCGCCACAACAAGGAGAAGCTGACCAGCGGTTACGACCCGCACTGGCGGCCCTGACACGCGCGGCGCCCGCACCCCACCCACGGACCCGAGGAACAACGACAGCTAGGGGCAGTAACAGCCATGACCACCACCGAGGCACGGCCCACCGGACGCAAGCCGCCACAGATCGTGGACATGTCCTGGGACCCGATCACGCGCATCATCGGCAACCTGGGCATCTACACGAAGATCGACTTCGCCAACCAGGAAGTCGTGGAGTGCCACAGCACTTCGTCCCTGTTCCGCGGCTACTCGGTGTTCATGAAGGGCAAGGACCCGCGCGACGCGGGCTTCATCACCTCGCGCATCTGCGGCATCTGCGGCGACAACCACACCACCTGCTCCGGCTACGCCCAGCAGATGGCGTACGGCGTGAAGCCGCCCCGGCTGGCCGAGCACATCGTCAACCTGGGCGAGGCGGCCGAGTACATCTTCGACCACACGATCTTCCAGGACAACCTGGTCTTCGTGGACTTCTGCGAGGCGATGGTCAAGGCCACCAACCCCGGAGTGCTGGCCCGCGCCGAGCGCACCGACGCCCCCCACGGGGACATCCACGGCTACCGGACCATCGCCGACATCATGAAGGCGTTCAACCCCTTCGAGGGCGAGGTCTACAAGGAGGCCCTGAAGGTCAGCCGGATCACGCGGGAGATGTTCTGCCTGATGGAGGGGCGGCACGTGCACCCCTCCACGCTGTATCCGGGCGGCGTCGGCACGCTGCCGCAGCCGACCGTCTTCACCGACTACCTCAGCCGGCTCATGCGCGTCATCGACTTCGTCAAGAAGGCCGTCGCGATGAACGACGACGTCTTCGACTTCTTCTACGAGGCACTTCCCGGCTACGAGGAGGTCGGCCGCCGCCGCACCCTGCTCGGCTGCTGGGGCGCCTGGCAGAACCCCGACGTCGTCGACTACCGCTACGAGAACATGAACGCCTGGGGCAAGGCGATGTACGTGACCCCGGGCATCATCGTCGACGGCGAACTGGTCACCAACAACCTCGTCGACATCAACCTCGGCCTGCGCATCATGCTCGGCAGCTCCTACTACGAGGACTGGGTCAACGAGCAGCCGTTCGTCACCCACGACCCGCTCGGCAACCCCGTCGACATGCGCCACCCCTGGAACCAGACCACCGTCCCGGTGCCGCAGAAACGGGACTTCGACGACAAGTACAGCTGGGTGATGAGCCCGCGCTGGCTCGACGGGCGCACCGGCGACCACCTCGCCCTGGACACGGGCGGCGGCGCACTGGCCCGGCTCTGGTCGACCGCGCTCAGCGGCCTGGTCGACACCCCGTACGTCAAGGCCACCGGCAACAGCGTGCGCATCTCGCTGCCCAAGGGCGAGAAGCTGCCGGAGACGACCCTGGAGTGGCGGGTCCCGAAGTGGAGCAACACCCTCGAACGGGATCGCGCCAGGCCGTACTTCGTCGCCTACGCCGCCGCGATGGCCCTGCAGTTCGTGGAAGAGGCCATGGGCCTGGTGCGGGCCGGCGACACCAAGGTGTTCGAGAACTTCGAGGTGCCCGACGAGGCGATCGGCTGCGGCTTCCACGAGGCGGTGCGCGGCGTCCTCTCCCACCATCTGGTGATCAAGGACAAGAAGATCGCCAACTACCATCCCTATCCGCCCACTCCGTGGAACGCCAGTCCGCGCGACAAGTTCGGCACCCCCGGGCCGTACGAGGACGCCGTCCAGGGACAGCCCATCTTCGAGGAGAACGGGCCGGACGACTTCAAGGGCGTCGACATCATGCGCACCGTGCGCAGTTTCGACCCGTGTCTGCCGTGCGGTGTGCACATGTACGTCGGCAACGGCAAGACGCTCACGACCCTGCACTCGCCGACGTACGGAGCCGACCATGGCTGAGGCCGAGGCCCCGGCCGAGCGGCTCGCGGACCCGGCGGTCGAGGCGCGGCTCGCCCGGCTCGACGAACTCCTGGCCGGACTCGAGTCCGCGCCCGGCGCCACCACCCGCTCCGCGATCGAGGCGGTACGGCTGCTGACCGAGGTCTACGGTGAGGCGCTGGCCCGCGTCATGGACCATGCGGACGGGCGGCTGGCCGAGCGTCTCGCCGAGGACGAGCTGGTCGGGCACCTGCTGGTCCTGCACGACGTCCACCCGGAACCCGTGGAGCGGCGGGCCGCCCGCGCGGTCGAACGCCTGCGGCCCGCGGTGCGCGAACGCGGCGGGGACGTGGAGTGGGCAGGCGTGGAGGAGGGAGTGGGCCGGGTCCGGCTGACGTCGGGCGGCGGCTGCGGTTCCGGGTGCGGCGGCGGGTCGGCCGACGTCTCGGCCGTGGTCCGTGAAGCCGTGCTCGCCGCCGCGCCCGAGCTGACGGCCGTGGAACCGGTGCAGGCGGCCGCTCCCGCCGCCTTCGTACCGCTGACCTCCCTCACGCACCGGGGTGCACGGTGACCACGGACGGAGCCCTGGCCCGGCTCATCCGCACACCGGTGGAAGCCGGCGAGCGGTGCGACCTGTGCGCCGCGCCGGTGGCCGACGAGCACGCTCATCTCTACGACACCGGCGAGCACCGGATCTGCTGCGCCTGCGGCCCCTGCTCGGTGCTGTTCGCGGGGGACGGGGCGGGCGAGGGGCGCTACCGGCTCGTTCCCCGCAGGCGGATCAGACTGCCCCGGGTGGACACTGAGGTCCTGGGCGTGCCCGTCGGACTGGTCTTCTTCGTGCCCCGGGCCGACGGCACGGTCACCGCCGAGGGTCCGAGCCCGGCCGGGGCCATGCGGTGGGAGGTGGACGCGGCGGACTGGCAGCGCCTCGCCGCGGCGCATCCGCAGCTCGCCTCCATGGAGCCCGACGTCGAGGCCCTGCTCGTCAACACGGTCCACGGCCTCGACCACCACTGGCTCGTGCCGGTCGACGACTGCTTCCGCATGGTCGCCGTCGTACGCCACGCATGGCAGGGCCTGTCCGGGGGCGGCGAGGTCTGGACGGCCGTCGAGAGGTTCTTCGAGGACCTCACCGAGCGGTCGTGAGGACGCACTCCGCGAGGCGGAGGCGAGGAAGGAGCGCACTCATGGGCAGCATCAGGGTCGGCCGCGCCGAGGCCAAGCCCGACCTGACCGGGCATGTGCCCGGTATGCATCAGGGCAACAAGGGGCCGTACGACCAGCAGGTCGGCCATCACAAGGACGGCACCGCCGACGCGCGCCGCTCCACCGGGATCCATTGGAAGCGGCACGACGCTCTCCTGGACGTCATGCCGAACATCCCTCCGGGATGAGGAACAGACAGTAGGGAGTCGCCGGAAATGACGGTCCAACGAGCGGGAAGCAAGCCGGCCGCGAGCACGAGTCAGCGGCTGCTGGTGGCCGAGGCCACGGTGGTCGGCGCTCTGATCCTGGCGCTGTTCGTCCGGGAGTTGCCCAGCCTGCGGCGCGAGCTGCGGATCTGGCGGATGGCCGGCGGTCTGCGCGCCGGCCACCGCTACCCGTGAGCCCGCCGTGCACGAGCTGTCGATCGCGACCGCGATCATCGAGCGGGCCGACGAACTCGCCCGGGCGGACGGGACGGACGCCGTCTCTGCGGTGACCGTCCGGGTCGGCGAGCTGGCCGGCGTCGTTCCCGACGCCCTGAGTTTCGCCTTCGAGGTGGCCCGGGACGGCACCGCCCTCGCGGCGGCGCGGCTCGTGGTCGAGCACGTCCCCGCACAGGCCTACTGCGGCCCGTGCGCCGAGGAGTTCGCGGTGGGCATGCCGCCGTTCTTCTGGTGCCCGCGCTGCGACCGGCCCTCCACCGAGCTGCGCTGCGGCCGGGAGCTGCAGATCACCGGGATCGAATGACATGCGACGAGGCCCCGTCGGAGTCCGTGCTCCGGCGGGGCCTCGTCGCATGCGCTTCAGCAGATGCGCGGCAGCTGCTCGCCGAGCGGCAGGTCCACCACCCGGGTGCCGCCGAGGCCGGTCGCGACCACGACCATGCCGGGGTGTTCGGCGACGCACTCACCGATCACGGTGGCGCCGGTGCCCTGTGGGTGCGCGCGCATCGCCGCGAGGACCTCCTCCGCCTTCTCGGGGGGTACGAAGGCGACCAGCCGGCCCTCGTTGGCGACGTACAAGGGGTCGAGGCCCAGGAAACCGCAGGCGTTGGCGACCGCGTCCGGCACGGGTACGGCCCGCTCCCGGAGGCGGACGCCGGTGCCCGAGGCACGCGCGATCTCGTTGAGCGACGCGGCCAGGCCGCCGCGCGTCGGGTCGCGCAGGACGTGCAGGTCCGGGGTGACCGCCAGCATCCCCGCCACCAGGTCGGCGAGCGGTGCGGTGTCGCTGGCGATCTCCACACCGAACTCCAGGCCCTCCCGCACGCTCATGATCGCCACGCCGTGCAGTCCGATCGGGCCGCTGACGATGACGGCGTCGCCGGGCCGCGCCCGCTGGGGCCGGATGTCCACTCCGTCGGGAACGAGGCCGACCCCGGCGGTGGTGACGTAGACGCCGTCGCCGTGCCCGGACTCCACCACCTTGGTGTCGCCGGTGGCCACGACGACGCCGGCCGCCTCGGCCGCCGTGCCCATGGCGCGTGCGATGCGCTCGACCACGGCCAGCTCCACGCCCTCTTCGAGGACGAAGGCCGCGGACAGGTAGGCGGGCCTTGCGCCGCTCATCGCGAGGTCGTTGACGGTGCCGTTGACCGCGAGGTCGCCCAGGCTGCCCCCGGGGAAGAACAGTGGCCTGACCACGTAGGAGTCGGTGGAGAACGCGAGCCTGGCGCCGCCCAGTTGAAGAACGGCGGAGTCGGCGAGCCCGGCGAGGGTGGGGTTGCCGTAGGCGGGCGCGAACACCTGCTCCATCAGCTCGGCGGACAGGGCGCCGCCTCCGCCGTGCCCCATGACCACCACGGGCTGGTCACGCAGCGGGGCGGGACACGACCAGTTGGCCGGGTCGACGGTGGTCTCGGAGAGCTCAGGCAACGGGGTTCATCTCCTCGCGCGCGGCGGCGCGTTCGGCCTGCGGCGCCTGGCCGTTCATCCGGCGGTACAGGTAGTAGGCCGCGCAGGCGCCCTCGCTGGAGACCATCGTCGCGCCGAGCGGGGTGCGCGGGGTGCAGGTGGTGCCGAACGCCGCGCACTCGGTCGGCTTGATCAGCCCCTGGAGCACTTCGCCGGCCCGGCACTCCGCGGGCTCCTCGGTGCGGATGCCGCCGACGTCGAAGCGGTGCTCGGCGTCGTACGCGCGAAACGCCTCGGTCAGCCGCCAGCCGCTCGACGGGATGGGCCCGATACCGCGCCAGTTGCGGTCGGTGACCTCGAATACCTCCTCGATCATGCGGACGGCGGCCGGGTTGCCGTCCTCGCGCACGGCACGCGCGTAGGCGTTCTCCACCCGGTGCTCGCCGCGCTCCAGTTGGAGGACGGCGCGGCGGATGCCTTCGAGGATGTCCAGCGGTTCGAAGCCGGTGACCACCATCGGCACCCCGAACCGTTCGGCGAGCCGCGGGTACTCGGCCGTGCCCATCACGCTGCACACGTGCCCGGCGGCCAGGAAGCCCTGCACCCGGCAGGCCGGGGCCGTCATGATGGCCTCGATCGCGGGAGGGACCCGCACATGGGAGACGAGCAGGCTGAAGTTGTCCAGGCCCAGGCGGCGGGCCTGGTGCACGGCCATCGCGTTGGCGGGGGCCGTGGTCTCGAACCCGATGGCGAAGAAGACCACCTCCCGGTCCGGGTTCCGGCGGGCCAGCTCCAGGGCGTCGAGCGGCGAGTACACCACGCGTACGTCGCCGCCCTCGCCCTTGACCCGGAACAGGTCGCGGTCGGTGCCGGGCACGCGGAGCATGTCGCCGAAGGAGCAGAAGATCACGCCGGGGCGCGAGGCGATCTCCAGTGCCTTGTCGATGACCTCCAGCGGGGTGACGCAGACGGGGCAGCCGGGGCCGTGGATCAACTCGACGTGCTCGGGAAGCAGTTGGTCGATGCCGTGCCGGATGATGGAGTGGGTCTGCCCGCCGCACACCTCCATCAGCGCCCACGGCCGGGTGGCGGTGGCGCGGATGTCGTCCAGCAGCCGCCGTGCCAGCTCGGGGTCGTTGAACTCGTCGATGTACTTCACCGGGCCTCGCTCTCTCGGGTTTCCTCGGTCACGGCGGCGACCCCCGCGTCCCTGGCCGCTTGCTCCCAGGCGTCGCCGAACTCCTCCTCCAGCAGGCCCAGTTCCTCGAAGAGCTTCAGCGAGGCCTGCGCCGACTCCTCGTCCAGACGCTGCAGCGCGAAGCCGACGTGCACGATGACGTACTCACCGACCCGCACGTCGGGGACGTACTCCAGGCACGCCTGTTTCTGCACTCCGCCGAAGTCGATGAGACCGGTGCGGGGATCGGCGCTGTCGTCGATGGACACGACCTTGCCGGGCACTGCCAAACACATGGGTCACTCCTTCTGTCGTCCGTGTGCCGCGATCACCAGCTGGCCCAGTGCCAACCCGCCGTCGCCCGGCGGGACTTCGCCGTGGCGGAGCACGGTGAAGCCGTCGCCGGACAGCAGGACCGTGCACTCCTGCTCCAGCAGCGCGTTGGCGAAGACGCCGCCGGTGAGGACGACGACGGCCAGATCGGTGGCGCGGCGTGCGTGCCGGCAGATCTCCAGGACGGCCCGTGCGACACCGCGGTGGAAGCGCGCGGCGATCACCCCTGGCGGGGTGCCGCGCCTCAGGTCGGCGACGACCGCGCTCAGCACGGGCGCCGGGTCCGCCCGTACGGGGTCCGTGGTGATGCCGAAGGCGTACGCCTCGGTGCCGGCGCCCCAGGCCGACGCGGCCGCCGCCTCCAGCTCCAGTGCGGCCTGGGCCTCGTAGCCCGCACGGTGGCACACGCCCACGAGCGAGGACACGGCGTCGAAGAGGCGTCCCATGCTGGAGGTCGGAACGCAGGCCACGTTGCGCGTCAACTGCCGCTGAAGCACGGCCAGTTCGTCTGGGGCGCAGGCGGTGACGCAGGGCAGGTCCGGGTCCCATGGCAGGCCGGCGGCCCACAGCCGGGCCAGCGCCAGACGGCACGGGTTGACCACGCCCGCGTCTCCGCCGGGGAGGGGGGCGGTCGTGAGGTGGGCGAAGCGCCGGTAGTCGGTGTAGTCGGCGAGCAGGAACTCGCCGCCCCAGACGGTGCCGTCGTCGCCGTAGCCGGTGCCGTCGAAGGCGACGCCGATCACGGGGGTCGTGACGCCGTGCTCCGCCATCGCCGAGGCGGTGTGCGCGTGGTGGTGCTGCACGAACACCGGTGTGGGCTTGGGCAGTTGGAGCGCCCGCTGCCGGGCCCAGCGGGTCGAGTGGTACGCCGGGTGCCGGTCCGCGGCGAAGAGCACGGGCTTGACGCCGGTCAGGCGCCGCATGTGCAGCTCCGCCCCGCGTGCCGCCTCCAGGGTGGTCAGGTCACCCATGTCGCCGATGTGCGGTCCGAACCAGGCATGGTCGCCCTCTCCGACGCACAGCGCGTTCTTCAGGTCGCCGCCCACCGCGAGGGCCGGGCGCAGCTCCAGCGGGAGGCGCAGGGGGCGGGGCACGTATCCGCGGGAGCGGCGCAGCACCTGCTCGGTGCCGTCCTCGCGCACCCGCAGCAGCGAGTCGTCGCACGGGGAGGCGACGACCCGGTCATGGGCGAGCCAGGCGTCGGCCAGTCCGGCCAGCCGGGTCAGTGCCTCGTCGTCGTCCGTGACGATCGGCTCCCCCGAGCGGTTGCCGCTCGTCATGACCAGCGCGCGTGGACCCGGCGGGTCACCCGGCAGCCCGAACAGCAGGGTGTGCACGGGGGTGTAGGGCAGCATCACGCCGACGTGCGGGCTGCCCGGGCACACACCGGACGCGAGGTGAAGGGTCGCGCCCGACGTACGCCGGCGCAGCAGGACGATGGGGCGACGGGGGCCGGTGATGGCCTCTCGCTCGGCTGCGGAGACCTCGGCGATGCGCTCCACGTCGGCGAGGTCCGCGCACATCACGGCGAAGGGCTTGCCGCCCCGTTCCTTGCGGCCGCGCAATGTGTCGACGGCGCGGGCGTCGGTGGCGTCGCAGGCCAGGTGGTAGCCGCCGAGGCCCTTCACGGCGACGATCCGGCCGCCGGCCAGCAGCGCCCGCGCCGCCGTCAGGGCGTCGGCGTCCCGCGCGGGGTGGATGCCGCTGCCGAACGCGGGCACCAGACGCAGCCGGGGACCGCAGTCGGGGCAGGCCACGGGCTGGGCGTGGAAGCGGCGGTCGGCGGGGTCGCCGTACTCCCGGGCGCAGGCGGGGCACATCGGGAAGCCGGTCATGGTCGTGACCGCACGGTCGTACGGCATCCCGGTGGCGATGGTGAAACGGGGTCCGCAGTGGGTGCAGGTGACGAAGGGGTGGCGGTGCCTGCGGTCCGCCGGGTCGGTCAGGTCGCGCAGGCAGTCGGCACAGGTCGCCGTGTCGGGCGGGAGGTGGGTGCGGCCCGGGGTCTGCTCGGTGGAGCGGATGGCGAAGGCGTCGTCGGCGCCGGTGACGGTCAGGTCCTCGACGTCGATGCCGGCGACGACGGCCAGCGGCGGAGATTCGGCGGTCAGGTGGTCGCAGAAGCGGGTGACGCCGTCCGGAGCGCCCTCGACCTCGATGAGCACGCCGTACGCGGTGTTGCTCACGAACCCGGTGAGCCTCAGGCCGGCGGCCAGGCGGTGCACGTACGGGCGGAAGCCCACGCCCTGCACCGTGCCGCGCACCGTGACGCGGCGGCGGACGGCCTGGACGGCGGGCGCTGTCACGAGAGGCGGCCGGCCGGGAGGCCCGCGTCCCCGTGCGCGTGCTCGTGGACGTCCGTGTGCGGCGCGAGAGGTGGCCGGTGGACCGGGGCCCCGTCGCGTACGGCGAGCACCCGCTCAAGGACGGTGTCGACACCGTCGCCGCTGCGGGCGCACGACCGGACGATCTCCACTCCCGGGTTGACCTGCCCCACATGGGCGTCGAAGGCCGCCCCGTCGAAACCGGCCGGCTCCGCGAGATCGGTCTTGGTGAGCACCACCAGATGGGCGGAGGCGAAGGCGGTGGGGTACTTCAGCGGTTTGTCCTCGCCCTCCGTCACGGACATCAGCACGATCCGCAGGCTCTCGCCGAGGTCGTAGGAGGCGGGGCAGACGAGGTTGCCGACGTTCTCCACGAAGAGCAGCGCGGTGTCCTCCGGCAGCCAGTTCTCCACATGGCCGCGCATCTGCCGGGCCTCCAGGTGGCAGAGCCCGTCGGTCAGCAGCTGTTTCACCGGTGCTCCCGAACGGGCCAGCCGGCGGGCGTCGTTCTCGGTCGCCAGGTCGGCGGTGAGCGCGGCCACCGGGATGCCCCGCTGCACGGCACGGGCGAGGATCCGCCCGAGCAGTTCCGTCTTGCCGCTGCCTGGGCTGGACAGCAGGTTGACGACGGTCACTCCGCGCCTGGCCAGGTCGCTGCGCAGGCTCGCCGCCAGGCCGTCGTTCTTCGCGAGGACGGCCTGGGTGACGTCCACGGAATCGCACATGCGCTGCTCCTCGGGCCGGTGTCGGAGGGACCGGAGTGATCCGGTCCGTCACCGATCCTCAGCGCCGCCTGCCACCGGGGAGGCGAGCCCGGCCGCGGACGGGTCCGCAGATTCCTCCGGGCGGCTCAACGACGGAGTTGCCGCGGGGTCGGCGAGCAGCACGGGTACCAGCCGGTGCAGGGCCTCGGCGGCCCGGCCGACCGCGTCGCGCACCGGAGCGCTCAGGCCGGGGACGATGTCCTCGTCCGGGTCCGGACGGTCCTGGGGCTCGCAGGCGAGCACGAGGACGCGCGGCAGCGGCCCTTCACCCAGGTGCGCCGCCAGGGCCAGCACCTTGGCCGGGTCCATGCCGTGCGCCTCGGGCGGGGCGGCGGCGCGGGTGCCGTCGGGGACCTCCGCCTCGATCAGGGACAGCGTGCCGGGCGGGTGGCCCCGTTCGGCCGCGTCGACCAGGACGGCGAGGTCGTAGCCGTCGAGCAGCTCGTAGGCGAGGTCCAGGCCGCGGATGCCGAAGTCCCGCACCCGCACCCCGGACGGCAGCGGGCGGTGCTCCAGGGCACGGATCACCTCGGGCCCGAAGGAGTCGTCCGCGAGGAAGATGTTGCCTACGCCCGCCACGAGCACCCGCGCGTTCACCGGGCGTCCCCGGCGGGCAGGGAGAGCGGTCGGGCCGAGGACCCGGGCAGCTTGCGGACGAAGGCGGACCGGAGGGCGTGGTACTCGGCCCGGGGGTCGAAGAAGATGGCCCGCATACGGGCGAGTTCGTCACGCCGGTACTCCGCGAGAGGCCGTTCGTTCTCGTCCGTCCGCCGTGCCGCGGCCTTCGCGGTGATGCGCTGCAAGAGGTCCGGGGCGTCGCCCAGTTCGGTCGCGAGGCGCTGGGTCTCGGCGCCGAACTCCTGCGCGGCGACCGGGACAAGACGGTCCACGAGCCCGATGCGGGCGGCGTGCGCGGCGCTCAACGGCAGCGCCTCCTCGGTGAGCTTCTGGGCCGTGCGGGCCCCGACGCGGCGCGGCAGCGTGTACGTCCAGAACTCGGAGCCGTACAGGCCCATCCGCCGGTAGTGCGGATTGAGGACGGCACCCGTACGGCACCACACCTCGTCGGCGGCGAGGGCGAGCATGAGGCCGCCGGCCGCCGCGTTGCCCCCGACCGCCGCGACCACCAGCCGGTCGGTCGTGCGCAGGACCGCCTCGACCAGGTCGTCCATGGCGTTGAGGTTCGCCCAGGACTCGCCGGCCGGGTCGGCGGCGGCCTCGATGACGTTCAGATGAATGCCGTTGGAGAAGAAGTCCCGTCCGCCGTCGAGGACCAGCACCGAGGTGGAGCGGGTGAGGGCGTACCGGTAGGTGGCGAGCAGCCGGCGGCAGTGGTCCGTGCTCATCGCGCCGCCGGGGAAGGAGAAGGACAGGAAGCCGACGTCGCCGTGCTGCCGGTAGCGGATGTCGGTCCAGGTCTGTCGTGCGGCGGGCAGTTCCAGGGCCACGGGCATCTCCGGCAGCCGGAGCGCGGGGTCGCCCGAGCCCGCGCGCGCCGGTGCGGCGCCGGACGGGGACGGGAGGCCGTCGAGCACGGAGGCCGCGGGGCGGCGGAAGGGCGCCGGGTCGCCGGACGACTTGCGGGGGCGCAGCTCCGGGATCCACACCGCACCGTCCACGGTGGCCCGGCAGATCGCTCCCGCGCGTGTGGCCAGCAGTTCGCCGGGGCGGCCGCGGAGCCTGTCCTCGGGGTGCCCGCCGTGCAGGAACACCTCGTGGCCGAGGAGTTCGTCCAGGACTCCGGGCTGCGAGTCGGCGCCGCGGAGTTTGCGCAGCACCGTGCGGGTGCTGTCCTTCTCCCAGTCGATCCAGCGCCGCTCCTGGCGGAAGAAGTCGCGCCACACCACGGCGGTCCCGGGATCGCTCTGCGAACGCGGCTTGTACGAGCCCTCGGCGTACCGCTGCACGGCCTGCAGGACGGCGGCCGACGCGGCGTCGGACACCTCGTTGCGGTACAGGTCGCTCTTGCCCACAGGCGAGACGGTGAAGGACTCCGCCGCCCAGACGTCCCCCGCGTCCATCGCGGCCTCGGCCTGGAGGACCGTCACTCCCCAGCGCGGCGCCTCCTCGTCGATCGCCCAGTCCAGGGAGGCGGGGCCGCGGTCGCCGGGTGGCCCCGGATGCACGATGAGGCAGGTGTGCTCCTGCCACACGTCCTCGGGCAGTGCCGTCTTCAGCATCGGCGCGACGATCAGTTCCGGCTGCACCTCGGTCACGGCTGCGCGCACGGAGTCGGCGCCGTGGGAGGCGAGAACGACGTCCACCCGGTGTTCCAGATCCGACAGTTCCGCGTACACACGCTGGGACAGGCTGTTGAACGCACTGACGACGAGCAAGATGTCCATGACCCGGCATACTCGCCGCTTCACGTGTCCGCGAAAAGGATCACCGCGGCGTTTCGGCCGCCTCCGTCAGGTCCCTTGCTCCATCCGGATCGCATCTCCGGGCGGCCTCCGGGAACGCGCCGAACGGCTCGTCACTCCGCCCCGACCAATGCGCGTACCTCGAACTCGTCGTAGGCGTCCGGCACTTCGGGCCGGCCCAGGACCGTGCCGAGCCAGCCGAGGAGGAAGCCGGCCGGAATCGAGACGATGCCTGGGTTCTGGAGCGGGAACCAGGCGAAGTCGGCGGACGGGTGGAGCGAGTCGGGGGTGGAGGAGACGACGGGTGAGAACACGACGAGGAGGACGGAGCACAGCAGGCCGCCGTAGAGGCTGAGCAGGGCGCCCGTCGCGGTGAAGCGGCGCCAGAACAGGGTGAAGACGAGGGTGGGCAGAAGGGCGGAGGCGGCGATGGCGAAGGCGAGGAAGGCCAGCGTGGCGCTGTTGGCGCCCCATGCCACCAGTGCGAGCAGCATGGCGAGGACGCCGATGACGGCGGCGGCGAGCCGGGCGACGAGGAGTTCCTCGGTCTGCTCGGCCCGTCCTTTGCGGACGACCTCGCCATAGAGGTCGTGGGCGAGCGAGGAGGCCGCGGCGAGGGTGAGTCCTGCGGCGACGGCGAGCAGCGTGACGAAGGCCAGGCAGGACAGCAGGGCCGTCAGGACGCCGCCGCCGAGTGCGTGCGCGAGGAGCAGGACGGCCGCGTCCCCCTTGCGGTCCGTACGGGCGATCGTGTCGCGGCCCACGATGGCGGTGGCGCCGAGGCCGAGCACGCCTGCCGCCAGGCAGACGAGGCCCACCAGACCCGACGCCCAGACCACCGAGGCACGCAGGACGCTGCTGGAGCGCGGCGCGAGCAGCCGCATCATGACGTGCGGAAGCGCGGCGAGGCCCAGCACGATCGCCAGTTCCAGGCTGAAGAAGTCCAGTTTGCTGGTGGTGCCGGCGCCGTAGCGCAGGCCGGGTTCGAGGAAGCGCGCGCCCAGGCCGCTGTGGCCGGCGGCCGCGGCGAGCAGGGCGTCGACGTTCCAGTGGTAGTGGTGCAGCACCATCACGGCGGTCACCGTGACGCCGGAGATGAGCATGACGGCCTTGACGACTGGATGAAGGTGGCGCCGGGCATGCCACCGAGCGCGGCGTACACGATGACGACCGTGCCGATGACGACGACGCACAAGGCGCGGGTGGCCGCGCTGGGTTCGCCGGTGAACTGGGTAAACAGCGCGACGCTGCCGACCAGTTGGGCCACGAGGTAGAGGGTGGTGACGACCAGGGTGCACAGGCACACGGCGAGCCGCACGGAGCGCTGCCGGGCCGGCATGCGCAGGGCGACGGTGTCGCCGAGGGTGAACCGGCCCGCGTTGCGCAGGGGTTCGGCGATGAGCAGCAGGACCATCATCCAGGCCACGGCGGTGCCGCCGAGGTAGAGGAGCCCGTCGTAGCCGGTGAGGGCGACCAGGCCGGTGCTGCCCAGGAGGGTGGCGGCGGAGAGGTAGTCGCCGCACATCGCCAGCCCGTTGCGCAGGGGTGTCATGGTGCGGTCGCCGAGGTAGAACTCGCCGATCTCGTCGCGGTGGGGTGCGGTCAGCAGCACGCTGAAGAGGGTGACGACGACCACGGCGAGGAACAGCAGGAACGTCAGCCGGAGGCTGAAGCGGTCCGCGAAGACGGCCGCAGTCGTCACCATGTGCGGGACCCCCCGGATGTGCGGGACCCCCCGGCGCGGTGCGGGGCGGGGTGCCGGGCGGGACCGTCCGGCCGGCCGGGCTCCCGGCGCAGCGGACGGGTGCGCAGGCCGCGGGACACCGGGTCGGCATTTGTGCGCATCTGCACGAGCCGGCGCCGCGCGATCAGGGCCATCACCACGAACTGGCCGAGACCGAGGGCCAGGCCGAGCGTGAAGTGACCGCTCAGCGAGGTGTTCATGAGGCCGGGGGTGAAACTCGACAGAAGGACGTACAGCAGGAACCCGCCGACGGCGGCCGCCGTCATCCGGACCCCGGATCGGCGGTGGGCACGGCGCAGCGCCTGGAATTCGGAGCTGCCTGATATCTCGTTCTTCGCCTGCTCGGCATTCACGCGGGCACACCCTCTACCGTGCGGAATTGTGGGGGGTTGGTGAATCTGGAATTGCCGGTTTCCGGATTCCTTCGGGGTCTGATGAGGCGGGGGGTGAATCCGGGAGCCGGAGTATTGCAGCGCGCCCTTTGAACTATCAAGCGCACGGATGAGTGAAATTCCGAACGGTTTATCCTCGGCGGGCTGTCTCGAATACAACGCTTCCGGACGCCGGCCCGGCTCCGCCCACCGGGCGGGGCGGCAACTTAAGTGAACGGTTAACCAACCGTTGACACCCCTGGGAACCGAGGGCGCAATGGGCCCTGACACGGGGGGTGTGACATGCAGGTTCCCGCTCCGTTCGAATACCAGCGCGTGCGCAGCGTCGGCGAGGCGATCGGGCTCCTGGACCGGCTCGGCGACACGGCACGGCTGGTGGCAGGCGGCCACAGCCTGATCTCGATGATGAAGCTCAGGCTGGCCAACTTCGAGTACCTGATCGACATCAACGAGCTGCACGACGAGCTCGGCTACATCCGGGTCGAACCGGCCTGATCCGGATCGGGGCGATGACCCGGCACCGGGAACTGCTGGAGTCCGCCGAACTGGCCGCGGCCTTCCCGATCTTCCGCGACGCCGAGCGCGTCATCGCCGACCCCGTGGTCCGCAACCGCGGCACCCTCGGCGGCTCGCTGTGCCGGGCCGACCCGTCCGAGGACCTGTCCGCCGTGTGCACGACACTGGACGCGTCCTGTGTCATCCAGGGGCTCGGCGGCGAGCGGGTCGTGCCGATGGAGGACTTCCACCAGGGCCCCTACGAGACGGCGGTCGGCGACGCGGAGATGCTCACCGAGGTGCGCTTCCCGGTGCGTCCGGGCGGGTCGAGCACCTACGAGAAGGTCGAGCGGCGGGCCGGTGACTGGGCCGTCGTATCGGCCGGCGCCGCCGTCCGGCTCACCGCGAAGGTCACCGTCCGCCGCTTCGTCGCGGTCGACGACTGCGGCACCCGTATCAACCCGATGATCATCGAGGGGCAGGTGCACGGCGGTCTCACCGACGGCGTCGGCATGGCGCTGCACGCTCAGCACGGTCGCCAAGAGCCCCGACGACCGCATCGCCATCACCGAGGCACTCGACCACCTCGGTCCTCCCGAACAGGCGAGGAGATCATGAGCCTCCTGCCGGCCGTCGACCGGGCCGCCTTCGCCGTCGCGCTCGCCGACCGGCTCAGGCAGCACGGGGTGACGGTGGAACTGACGGCCACGCAGGACTTCGTACGGGCACTCGTCGCCGTTCCGCCCGTGTCCCGGACGTCGCTGTACTGGTCGGCCCGTGTCACGCTCGTCCGCCGCAGGCCGGACCTGACGCGGTTCGACGAGGTCTTCGAGGCCGTCTTCGGCGAGGCGCTGCTGTCCCTCGACCCGAACGCCCGGCGCAGCTGCGCGCGTTCTGCCCCAGGCAGCGACGTCCGTTCACCGGCGCCCGGCGAGCCGTACGACGTCTCGGACGGGACGGCGCAAGGCGCGGTCTGCCGTGGCTGACGCTGCCGCCCGTCGTCGCGACGCCGATCACCGTGACGACGTGGAGCTGTCCGTGCCGCAGCGTCTGCCCAGCGATCTCGCCGGGGTCCTGGACACGCCGTTCGAGCAACTCGACGCCATACAGGCACAGTTGCTCGGCCGGTGGCTGGAGCGGGCGCTTCGGGAGTGGCCCGTGCGCCAGTCGCGCCGGTACGCGGTGCGGCCGGGCGGCCCCCGGGTGGCGATCCGCGAGACGGCCGCCCGGGCGCGCCGCACCGGCTGGGACCCGGTCCACCTGGTGCGCACCGGACCCGTGCGGCGGCCCCGCCGGGTGGTGGGGCTGTGCGACGTGAGCCGGTCGATGCAGGCACAGGCGAGGGCGTATCTGCATCTGATGCGGGCGCTGGCGCTGACCACGCACGCCGAGGTCTTCGCCTTCGCGACCTCGCTGACCCGCCTGATCACGACGCTGGGCGACCGGTCCACCGAGGCGGCGCTGGAGGAGGCGACGGAGCGGGTCGCGGACCGGTTCGGCGGAACGCGGATCGCGGATCGCACAATGTCTGTCGACGCTGCTCGCCTCGCACCACGGCGGCACGGTGCGGGGCGCGGTGGTCCTGATCGGGTCGGACGGCTGGGACGGTGATCCGCCGGAGCGGCTGGCCGCGGCCATGGCCCGGCTGCGCCGCCGTGCGTACCTGTGATCTGGCTGAACCCGCGGGCCGCGACCCCGGGCTTCGTCCCGCGTACGGCGACGATGACCGCGGCACTTACGTACGTGGACCTGCTGCTGCCGGCGGACAGCTTCGCGGATCTGCTGCGGGTGCCGGGCGAGGTGGCGCGGCACGCTCGGCGCGGCTGAACGGCCCGGGCGGGGAGGCTGCCCGGGCCGTCTGTCATGGCCGGCGTGAGGTGGCGGGCGTCAGCCGAACATGCCGGGCTGGTAGTCGCCGGCAGGCTGCTGGACGATGACGTTGAAGCGGTTGTAGAGGTTGATCAGGGCGATGGTGGCCACGAGGGCGGCGAGCTGCTCCTCGTCGAAGTGCTTGGCGGCGTTCGCCCAGACCTCGTCCGGTACGCCGCCGGCCGCGTCCGCGATGCGGGTGCCCTGCTCCGCCAGCTCCAGCGCGGCGCGCTCGGCGTCGGTGAACACCTTGGCCTCGCGCCAGGCGGCGACCATGTGCAGACGCTGCGGGTCCTCGCCCGCGGCCAGGGCGTCCTTGGTGTGCATGTCGGTGCAGAACCCGCAGCCGTTGATCTGACTGGCGCGCAGCTTCACCAGCTCCCCGGTCGCGGCCGGCAGCGTCGAGTCCGAGACGACCTTGCCCGCCGCGTTGATGTGCTTGAGCAGCTTCCCTGCGATCGCGTTGTCGAAGAGGCTCATGCGAGCTTCCATGGTGCGCTCCTGTGTGCCGTTGTCCGGTGGGTACACCTCGTTGACGGCACGGCCCGGCGGGATGTGACACGCACCGGTGTGACCTGCGTCTCCTAGGGGTGTCCAGCTCCACAAGGTGACGTGGACGGCCGGCCTGAAGCGGCCCGCGGTCACTCCCGTGCCCCGCAGCATGGCCTGGGTGGCCCGGGGCGTGGTGACGAAGCGGCGCAGTTCCGCGGCGACCGGGGGCGCCTCGCGGTCGGGAAGGCAGAACAGGTTCCAGGAGCCGCGGGCCGGTAGGTGGGGGCCTTCGAGCCGCCGCAGATGCCCGTCGGACAGATCCCGCGCCACGGCGAAGGACACCGCGAGGGCGATCCCCTTGCCGCGTTTGGCCTCGTCCACGGCGGCGGCGTGGCTCTGGAAGATGCGCTGGTTGTGCTCGGGGACGCTCAGGCGGCGCAGCACCGAGGGGACCATGCCGGCGCGGCCCACGGCAGACGGTCCGAGCAGCCACGTCTGCTCACGCAGTTCCGCGACACCGGCGCCGCCGGCGGCGAGCGGATGGTCGGGCCCGACTACCGCGATCACCTGGTAGTTGAGGAAGTGGGTGCAGATCATGGTGTCGTCGAGGGTGGCCCGGGCGTGGTCCGACGGCCACGTCGACGGCGCGGTTGACGAGCAGGGCGCCGAACTGCTCCGGATCGTGCACGCTCAGTTCCACGTCCAGGTCGGGAGCGCGCTGGGCGAACAGCTCGATGAGGCCGGACGCCGCGTGCTCGGCGAACAGGCTGGAGGCGGCCAGGCGCAACAGCCGCCGGCGGGAACCGGCCCGCCGCACCTCGAGGATGGTGCGGTCCTGCAGGCCCAGCATCTCGGTCGCGCGGCTGGCGAGCCGGAGCCCTCCGGGCGTGAACGCCAGACCGTGCGCGGTCCGGGTGAACAGCTTGTCGCCGAGTTCCCGGCGCAGGTGCGCGATGTGCATCGAGACGGCGGCTTCCGTCACGGCGAGGTCGGCCGCGGCCGCTTTCACCGAACCGAGGCGCACGGTGGCTGAGTAGGCCCGTAGCTGTGCCGGGGTCAACGAGAACCTCCCCGCTCTCCACGGGTGCACATCACCTGTGACCTGCACCTCAAATGAGCGCACCAGTTCCCCGAGAGCCACTGTCGTGGATGGGTCGTGGGGCTCAAGTGGCGCCTGGCGCAGGAGGGTTCAGGCTCACTCCATCAGGCCGGCGGCGAGCGTCGCGCCCAGTTCCCAGCAGGCCTCCAGGTCGGCCTTGGCCGGCTCCCCCGTCACCGTGACGGGCTGGGCCGCGGCCTTCCAGCCGAGGCCGGTCGTGATCGTCCCGATCCCCCGCACCGCGCCCGTGACGTCGCTCCCGCCGTGCACGTAGTAGCCGAAGGGCCTGGCCGCGGTCGCGTCCAGGCACGGGTAGTAGATCTGGTCGAAGAAGTGCTTCAGTGCCCCGGACATGTAGCCGATGTTGGCCGGGGTGCCGAGCAGAAATGCGTCGGCGGCGAGCACGTCCGACGCCGTGGCCGCGAGGGCCGGCCGGCGCACGACCTCGACGCCCTCGATCTCGGGAGCGGTCGCGCCGGCGACGACGGCCTCCAGCATGGCCTGGCAGTTCGGCGAGGGCGTGTGATGCACGATCAGCAGGGTGGGCACACCTGGCACCCTAGTTCAGCCGCCGGATGTCACCAGCCCGCCGATCGCAGGCCGATTCAGAAGCGACACCGCTGAATCCGATGAAAAGGACTTGTTGGACTTCAGAATCATGCGCGCGCACAGTAAGGCGCATGACCCACCTCGCAGATCCCGAGCGCTACAACGGCACCATGCGCTACCGGCGGACCGGGCGCTCCGGCCTGGACCTTCCCCTTCTCTCCCTCGGCTACTGGCACAACTTCGGGGACGACAAGCCGTTCGAGACGCAGCGCGAGATCGCTCTGCGCGCCTTCGACCTCGGGATCACCCATCACGACCTGGCGAACAACTACGGCCCGCCGTACGGCTCCGCCGAGATCAACTTCGGCCGGCTGATGAAGCAGGACCTCGGGCCGTACCGCGACGAGCTGGTGATCTCCACGAAGGCCGGCTGGGACATGTGGCCCGGCCCGTACGGCCAGGGCGGCGGTTCGCGCAAGTACGTGCTCGCCTCCCTGGACCAGTCGCTCGAGCGCATGGGCCTGGACTACGTCGACATCTTCTACTCCCACCGTCTCGACGCGACGACTCCGCTGGAGGAGACGATGGGCGCGCTCGACACGGCGGTACGCCAGGGCAAGGCCCTCTACGTCGGCATCTCCTCCTACGACGCCGAGCGCACCCGTGAGGCGGTGGCGATCCTGCGCGACCTCGGCACCCCGCTCCTGATCCACCAGCCGTCGTACAGCATGCTCAACCGCTGGATCGAGACGGAGGGGCTGCTGGACGCGGCGCGGGAGGAGGGCTTCGGGGTCATCGGCTTCACGGCGCTCGCGCAGGGACTGCTGACCGGGCGCTACCTGAACGGCGTGCCCGAGGGCTCGCGGGCCGCGGCGGGCACCTCGTTCGACACGTCCTGGCTGTCGCAGGACATGCTGGTCAGGCTGCGCGCGCTGAACGACCTCGCCGCCCGGCGCGGACAGAGCCTCGCCCAGATGGCGCTGGCCTGGGCGCTGCGGGACGAGCGGGTCACGTCGCTGGTCATCGGCGCCTCGCGCACGGAGCAGCTCGAGCAGAACGTCGCCGCGCTGGAGAACCTCGACTTCAGCGCCGAGGAGCTGGCCGAGATCGACAAGTACGCGGCCGACGGCGGTGTCGACCTGTGGCGGGACGCCCGGCTGGGCAACCTCGGCTGAAGCCGACCCTGACGCCGAGCGCTCAGCACAGCACGCGCAGCGCTCCCGGCAGGACTCTGGCCGTGACGGGCAGGACGGCGTCGACCTCTCCGTCGGCGCCGTAGGGCACGTCACGGTCGGCGGAGATGTGGATCTCCCTGCCGTGCAGGACGCGCACCTGCGGCCGGTCGAGGTGGGTGCCGGTCCTCAGTTCGTTCATCATGGCGAAGAAGAGCCGCCGGGGCGCCTCGCTGATCAGCACGACGTCCAGCAGGCCGTCGTCCACGCGGGCGCCGGGGGCGATGAGCCGGCCGGAGCCGTAGTAGCCGGAGTTGGCGGCCACCACCGTGTAGCCGGTGTGCTGGTGCTCCTCGCCGTCGATCGTCACCCGGTAGCGGGCCGGCCGCCAGGTGGTGACGGCGCGCAGCCCGCCGGCGTAGTAGGAGGCCGCGCCGCGCAGCAGTTTCGCGTGGTTGGCGTGGCGGTTGGCGAGGGCGTCGACGCCGGCGTAGACGCTGCCGAGGACGACGGTGCGGTCGTGGGTGGCCGACTCGACCTCGATGGTGTCGACCGCGCGGGGTTCGTGGTGGAGCAACACCTCGGCCAACGCCTCGGGCTCGGTGGGGAGTTCGAGGGCGCGGGCGAAGTCGTTGCCCCGCCCGGCGGGGACCAGGCCGAGTACGGTGCCGGTGCCGCTGAGGGCGCCGCCGATCCCGCCCGCGATGCCGTCCCCGCCGACGGCGAGCACCACCCGGCCCTGCTCTCCGGCGTGCCGGGCCAGTTCCTGGGCGTGGGCCAGGCTGCGGCTGTACTCGGTCTGGAGCTCGGCGCCCGCCTCGCGCAGCAGCCGGGCCACGGCGAGCAGCGCGGCGGCCGAACTCGACCCGCCCGCGGTGGGGTTGACGACGGCGGTGAACTGTCGCATCGGTGTGCCTCCGGGGCGGACGTGCCGGTTCTGCGGGACGGGGGTGCGGGGTCGATCGGTTGGCCGGACGGGGTGCCCGTCAGTCGTCGAGGGGCAGCAGGACGCCGGGGTTGAGCAGCTGGTCCGGGTCCAGGGTGCGCTTCACGGCGCGCAGCGCGTCGACGGCCAGCGGGCCGACCTCGCGGACGTACCAGTCCCGGTGGTCGGTGCCCACGGCGTGGTGGTGGGTGATGGTGCCGCCCGCGGCGAGGATCGCCTCGTTGGCGGCGTGCTTGGCCCGGGTCCAGTGTGCGACGGGGTCCTCGCCCTGTGCCGAGACCACGGTGAAGTAGAGCGAGGCGCCGTTCTCGTAGACGTGCGAGATGTGGCACATGACCAGGGGCGGGGTGCCGGCCTCGGTGAGGGTGGTGGTGAGCGCGTCGCGTACGGCCGCGTAGAGCCCGGGGACGCGGGACCAGAAGGCCGCTGTCTCCAGGGTCTCGGCGAAGGCGCCCGCGTCGAGCAGGGCGTCGCGCAGGTAGGGGGCCGAGTAGCGGCCGTGCGCCCAGCGCTCGCCGGGCTCCACGCCGAGCGGCGTGCCGCCGCACTCGCGCAGCACGGCCGCCGCGTGCTCCCGGCGGTGGGCGGTGTCCTCCTCCGTGCCCTCGTAGCCCGCGATGGCCGTGCAGGCGGCGGCAGTCGGGGCGTCGGAGGCCCCGATGGCGTCGGGCTGGGCGAGGCCGATCAGCGTCTCGGTCTCGTCGGACAGACGCAGCACCGTCGGGCGCGGCCCGTCCTGCGTGAGCCGGCGCAGCGCGGCGGAACCCTCCTCGAAGGAGGCGAACTTCCAGCCCTCGTAGATCCGCGTCCTGGGGATGGGGCGGATGCGGACGGTGACGGAGGTGATGACGCCGAACGCGCCCTCCGAGCCGAGAACGAGCTGCCGCAGGTCGGGGCCGGCGGCCGAGCGCGGGGCGCGGCCCGTGTCGAGGGTGCCCTCGGGGGTGGCGAGGGTGAGGCCGAGCACCATCTCGTCGAAGCGGCCGTAGCCGGCGGATGCCTGACCGCTGGAGCGGGTGGCGGCGAATCCGCCGATGGTGGCCCACTCGTACGACTGCGGGAAGTGGCCGAGCGTGAAGCCCTGTTCGGCGAGCAGCGCCTCGGCCTGCGGGGCGCGTAGGCCCGGCTGGAGGGTGGCGGTGCGGGAGACCGGGTCGAGGGCGAGCAGGGCGTCCAGGCGCCGCAGGTCCAGGGCGACGAACGGGCCGCGCCGCCCCGGGGCGAGTCCGCCGACCACGGAGGTGCCACCGCCGAACGGGACCAGGGTGAGCCGGTGCCGGGCGCAGACGCGCAGCACGGCGAGGACCTCGTCGTGGCCGGCCGGCAGCAGTACGGCGGCCGGGGTGTCGTCGGTGTCGCCCTCCCGGATGCGCAGCAGGTCGGGCGTGGACTTGCCGCGCGTGTGCCGGACCCGCGTCTCCGCGTCGGTGCGCACGTACTCCTCGCCGCCGAGGGCGGCCACGAGGGCCTGGTGCGCGGCGGGCTCCAACTGCCCCTGCGGTACGGCGATGTCCGCGAGGCCGACCGGCTCGGCGCTGCGCGGCTTGACACCGAGCAGATCGCGCAACAGCCCGATCACCGTGTCCGGCAGCGGTGCCGCCTTGGCCGGGTCGCCCCAGCCGCTCCACAGCATGTCCATGACTGTCGTCCTCACCGGTCGATACGAGCGCTTCCGTACTCCTCTCGACGCCCGGGGGCGCCGAGGCGTTACACTGTGACACATGACGCCTATTCGTCACAACAGTTCGGACAACGACGCGGTGCTCGACGCGGTGCGGGACTGCGTCCTGGCCGTCGGGGTCCGTCGCACGACGCTCACCGACGTGGCCCGCCGTGCGGGCGTCTCCCGGATGACGCTGTACCGGCGCTGGCCCGATGTGCGCACGCTGGTCGGCGACCTGATGACCCGCGAGTGGGTCGACGTGGCCACCCGGGCGATCCCCGAGCGCAGGCCGGACGCGCACGCGCGCAGACTGCTCGTGGACGGGCTCGTGGCCGGTGTGGAGTCCTTCCGCGCCCATCCCCTCTTCCGCAAGATCGTCGACGTCGACCCCGAACTGCTGCTGCCCTATGTGCTGGACCGGCGCGGCGCCAGCCAGAACGCCCTTCTGGACCTGCTGTCCGACGGCCTCAAGGAAGGACACGCCGACGGGTCGATCCGCGCCGACCACCTCGAGCGCCAGGCGCGCTCGCTGCTCCTGGTCGTCCAGTCCTTCACCCTGTCCCTGCGGACCATGACCGACGAGGAGGACGCGGACCTGTCCTCCGCGGCCTTCCTCACGGAGCTGCGCTCCATCCTCGAGAGGACCCTCACGCCATGAGCCTGCGCCCCGCCCCCGACTCGTCCCTGTCCGCCGCCAGGCGCTCGCGCGAACTGACCGGGACCGTCGGCGGCCCCGCGGTGGACGTCCTCGTCGTCGGGCTGGGCGCCACCGGCGCCGGAGCCGCCCTGGACGCGGCCGCCCGCGGCCTGAGCGTCGCCGCCGTCGACGCCCACGACCTGGCCTTCGGCACCTCCCGCTGGAGCAGCAAGCTGATCCACGGCGGGCTGCGATATCTCGCGTCCGGCCAGTTCGACGTCGCGCACGAGAGCGCGGTCGAGCGGGGCGTGCTGATGGAGCGCACGGCGCCTCACCTGGTCCGGGCGCAGCCGTTCGTCCTGCCGCTCGCCCCGCTCGTCTCCCGGGGCCAGGCGGCACTGGCCTGGGCCGGATTCCACGCCGGTGACGCCCTGCGCGTGACGGCCCGCACCGCCCGGGCCACGCTGCCCCCGCCGCGCCGGCTGTCCGCGGTGGAGACCCGCCGGCTCGCCCCGGCCCTGCGCGCCGACGGCCTCCGCGGCGGCCTGCTGTCCTGGGACGGCCGGCTGGTCGACGACGCGCGTCTGGTGACCGCCGTGGCCCGCACCGCGGCCGCGCACGGCGCGCGCGTCCTGACCCGGGTACGGGCGCTGGAACTCACCGGCTCCGGCGCCCGCGTCCGTGACGAACTCACCGGCGAGGAAGGCGAGATCAGGGCCCGCGCCGTGATCAACGCCTCCGGCGTCTGGGCGGGCGGCCTGGTGGACGGCATCCGTATCCGCCCCTCCCGCGGCACCCACCTGATCCTGCGTGAGGAAGACCTCGGCCCGCTGCCGGCCGGCATGCACATCCCCATCCCCGGCGAGACCAACCGCTTCGTGCTCGTCCTGCCCCAGGGGGACGGCCGCGTCTACGTCGGCCTCACCGACGAACCCGTCGAGGGCGACATCCCCGATGTCCCCGAGGTGCCCGAGACGGACATCGGCTTCCTGCTCGACGTCCTCGGCTCGGTGCTGAACCTCCCGGTGCGGCGGGAGGACGTCGTCGGGGCCTTCGCGGGGCTGCGACCACTGCTGGACACCTCGCCCGAGGGCCACCAGGGCGCCGCGGCCAGGACCTCCGACATCTCCCGGCGGCACGCCGTGCTCACCTCGTCCGAGGGCGTGATCACGGTGGTCGGCGGCAAGCTCACCACGTACCGGCGGATGGCCGAGGACGCGGTGGACGCCGCCGTCGCCCGCCGGGGCCTCGGCGCCGGCCCTTCCCCGACGGCGTCCCTCCCGCTGGTCGGCGCCGCGTCCCCCAAGGTCCTCGACGCGCTGGAGGCGCCGCGTCATCTGGTGCGGCGCTACGGCACCGAGGCGCCGGCCGTCCTCGCGCTCGCCGAACGCGACGCCCGGCTCGGCGAGCGGGTGCTGCCCGGGCACCCCGTCACCGGGGCCGAACTGCTGTGGGCGGTGCGCCACGAGGGCGCGCTCGACGAGGCCGACGTACTCGATCGCCGTACCCGGATCGGAGTGGTCCCGGCGGATCGCGCAGGGGCTCTGGAGGCCGTGCGGGAACTGATCGGGGAGGGCCTGGTCCGGCGGGGTTGAGCCGCCGGGACCGGGGCGGCATCGGCTCGGCGCGCATTTTTCGATATGGGCACCTATGCTCCATTTGCGTGACCCATATATTCGACGAGCTGGTGGAGAAGCAGCGCGCGGCCGACCAGGCGCACAGCCGGGTCGAGGAGCTGCGCCACTCGTACGGCCCGCCGACCCAGCAGGGCGGCTGGACCGGACAGCAGACGAGTACGTACGAGACCGCGTGGCGCGCCTGGCGGGATCTGGCCCGCGAGGCGCAGTCCTCGGTCACCGAGTACGCGAAGGAGTCCGGCAAGTCACGCAACGAGATCGAGGCGGACGTCCAGCAGACGGTCAGCGGGTCCGGGCGGTAGCTGCTCGCCGGTGAGCAGCGGGTCCCCGGTGAGCAGCGGAGGTGCCCGGACGGCGAAGGGCGCCCGGACCGAGGTCGGTCCGGGCGCCCCAGGGCGTCAGCGCACGTAACGCCGTCGCGTGCGGGTCAGCAGGAACAGGCCCGCGATCAGCAGCAGCGTGCCGGCCGCGGCGGGCCACAGGTTGGCGCCGGTCTCCGCGAGACCGCCTCCCTGGGAGGCCTGCGGTTCGGTCTGGTTGCCGACCACGGAGCCGTTGCCGCCCGTGCCCTGGGCCTGGACGGAGGTGTCGCCCGAGTTGTCGTCGCTGCCCGAACCACCCTGGCCGGCGGCCGCCGCGGCACTCTTGGAGGCCTTGGCCGAGGCGTAGACCCGGGGGTTCGTCGTGCTCGCCGCGGTGGGCGAGTCGTCGTTGCCCGGCTGCTGCGTCTCGGGCGCGGAGGTCGCGGGCTGCGCCGTCTGGTCGTCGGAGCCGCCGCCGGAGTTGTGCTGGCCGGAACCGCTGCCTCCGTTGCCCTTGCCGGAGCCGTCGTCGCCCGAGTTGCCCTTGTCGTCGCCGGCCGGCGGCGTGGTGGGGTTCTCGGTCGGCTGGGCCGTCGGCTCCTGGGTGGGCTGGTCCGTGGGCTGCTCGGTGGGCTGGTCGGTCGGCTTCTCGGTGGGCTGCTGGGTCGCGCCGCCGTCCGAGCCCTGGTCCCCGCCGCCACCCGCGCCGCACTCACGGCCGCTGTTGATGCAGTTCGCGATCTCGTCGGCCAGGCCGCCGGTCGTGATGCTGATGAAGTCGTTGTGGTCGGTGGCCGCCTTGTGCAGCTGCTCGGGGAAGCTGTCGACCGCGTACGGATTCTTGACCTGGCCGTTCTCGATGGTCGGCGTGGGAATGTCGTACACCAGGCGCATCGTCAGCTGCGGGATCGCCTCGAAGCCGTTCGGGCAGGCACCGCTCTTGGGGTCGGCGAACGCGTCGTGCGTACGGTGGTTGGCGCTGTCGATGTTCCTGCCGTCCCAGCAGCTCTGGAAGGCGAACGTGCGGACCACCTTGCTGCCCTGCGGGCAGAGCGGGTACTGCTCCGTGAGCTGGACCTTGTCCTCGAAGCCGGTGCAGCTCCAGTGCGCGTTGGCGTTCGCCAGACCGTTGGTGGTGGTCTTGGCGTCACCGGTGATGATGCGCAGGAACTGCGGCATCGCGACGACCTTGCTCTGCGGGTTGCCGACGTACTTGATCTCGGCCTGCACGGGGGTAAGGATCTTGCCGGCGTTGCCCTCCTTGCCGCCGCCGTCATTGTTCTGGTCGAACTCCTGTGTGCCGTCCTGCAGACGGACCACGGGCCAGTAGTAGGCCGACAGGTCGTTCTTGTTCTGACAACTGGTCCCGCCCTGCAGGAAGTTGTCGTTGGAGGAGAACGCGTTGATCTTCTGGTTGCCGACGTAGTCGTGCGTGTGGTGCGCGCCGTTGGTCACACCGGGCGCCGCGATGACGTTGTCGCTGTTGAAGTTCTTGTTGGCGTTGACCCCGCACTGCGTACTGAACGATCCGGTCGAGGCGCTGCCGGACTGCTGCGGCTTGGCCTGGACGTTCGGGGCCACCTTCGTGATGTCCACGAAGTCGGCCGCGACCGGACCATTGCCGGCCTGACCGCCGTTGCCCTGCTGCTGGCCGCCGTTCTGCTGCCCGCCGTTCTGCTGCCCGCCCTGGTCCTGCGGCTGGCCGCTCTGGGAGGCGCCCGCGTCCTGGCCGCCGTTCTGGTCGTTCCATGTGCCCATCGAACAGCCGGCCATGTCGTCGAGCCCGTCGGAACGCTGACCGGCCTGTTCCATGGTGTCGCCGATGCGGTCGAGCGTCTCCGTCCGCTTCTGCTTCAGCGGGTTCATCACCTGGTCATCGGTGTAGCCGCTGTCCTGGCGCTGCTCCGGCGTCGCCGACTGGAGTTTCTGGTACGCCTCGGCTATCTGCTGGTCCATCGCGGCCAGATCCTTGTCGACGTCTCCCCGGGCCTGGTCGGGGACCTGCGTCAACTTGCTGCCGACGTCGGGGCAGTTGATCGTGGCGGCCGCGGCGCTGCGCGTCTGTGCCGTCTCCGTGCCGTCCTCCGTCGCGGAGGCGTAGACGTTCGCCGCGACGAGGCCGCCTCCACCCAGCATCAGCGCGAATGCGGCGAATGTCGCGCGGCGTGGGCCTGTCGGGCGTCTGCGCGTATTGCGTCCCACGAGAACTCTCCTACGGATCACGGTGGTCAGGCATGAAAATCCCTCGCTCCATACGGACGGCGGCCCGCGCGTGTTCAACCGCCCCACGAATTCATAGAGACCTCTCACGAATTCATAGGAACGTCTCAGTAAGCGCGTGCCCTCGCGCCTCGCCGTCGCGCCGGCTGCCGGGGCGTCACGCCTCCAGCCAGAACCCGGTCCGGTTGAGCCACAGTTCGAGCAGGTCCTCGTCACCGTGCGTCTCGACGCCCGGCGCGGGTCGCCGGTAGAGGAACAGCAGCAGGTCCGTCACCGGCCCCCGCACCGTCACCGCAGCCTCGCCCGGTCCTGTGCGCCAGACCGGTCGGGCGGCGGTGAGGTCGACGAACCACCGGCCGGTGCCGGGGGCTTCGAGGCGCAGGGTGCGGCCCGGGCCGAGGAGGGCGGGGGATTCCGGGTCCGGCTCGTACGCCTCGGGGACGGTGGAGAAGTCCAGCCACTCCTCCATCGCGTCGAGCGCGAGACCGGTGTCGAGGGTGAAGGGTGCACCGGTCGCGAGGGCCGCGTCGGCGCGGTGGACCGCGGTCTCGTGGGTCATCCTGCGGGCCCAGAACAGCGCCGTGGAGCGCTCGTGGGCCGGCGTCCAGACCCGCGTGCCGGGTCCGGCGGCGCGCAGGGTGGCGCCGAGCTCCCCGGCACCCTCACCGAGCCAGTCGACCAGCGCGTCCCCGTCCAAGTGGGCGTAGACGGACGGGTCGTCGACGGGATCGCCGGGGACGGGTTCAGCGGCCCGCTTCCGTACGATCTCCTCCGCCCACCGGTGATCCCCTCCCACGTGCCGCAGCAGCCGGGCGACGTTCCAGCCCGGGCAGGTGGGCACCGCAGCAGCCGTGTCCGCCCCTCGGATCTGCTGCCTGAGCAGGTCGGTCTGGTCGACGATCGCGTGACAGTAGTCGTCGAAGGTCAGTGAAGTCACTTGCTCATCCTGTCAGTCGGGCGTGCGGTGAGCCTTCGGATATCGAGGCCGCCCGCACGTCTCCGCCACTTCTTGAACTCCCCCGGCGCCTTCCGCCCGCCCGACACGACACGTGTAACGCACGGCGCACCGGCGGCTTCAAGACATGCATGCCTCAACTCCGCACATCGGATGCCTGCTTCATCTCTTGACGTGTCTGGTTCAGACCTTTAGGTTCCCGGACACGCAGCTTCACAGGCACGCCCAAGGTTCACGAATATGAACGACTTTGGGCTGCACCCCCCACCATCCGCTGCTGCCGAAAGGCTGTGCCCCCACTCATGAGCACTCGACCCCGCACCCGTGCCGCCGCGTTGGGCGGTGGCCTCGCCATAGCCCTGATCGCCGTGTCCGCCGCGACCATGACCGCCTCCCCCGCCGGAGCCGCCGCGTCCGCGCCGATGGCCGTGGCGCCGTATCTCTACAACGGCTGGGGCAACCCGCCGGACCCCACGACGATCACCAACGCCACCGGCGTCAAGTGGTTCACCCTGGCCTTCGTCCTGAGCAAGGGGAACTGCAACCCGCAGTGGGACGGCAGCCGCCCCCTGACCGGCGGCGTCGACCAGAAGACGGTCAACACCGTGCGCGGCAACGGCGGTGACGTCATCCCGTCCTTCGGCGGCTACAGCGGCAACAAGCTGGAGAGCTCCTGCTCCAGCGCGAGCGCACTCGCCGGCGCCTACCAGAAGGTCATCGACGCGTACAAGCTGAAGGCCATCGACATCGACATCGAGGCCGACGCCTACAGCAACCCCACCGTCCAGCAGCGCACCGTCGACGCGCTGAAGACCGTCAAGTCGAAGAACCCGGGCCTCAAGACCTACATCACCATCGGCACCGACAAGACCGGCCCGGACACCAGCCTGATCAAGCGGGCCGCCTCCTCCGGGCTGACCGTCGACGCGTGGGCGATCATGCCGTTCGACTTCGGCGGCGGCGGCCAGAACATGGGCAACCTCACCAAGCAGGCGGCGGAAGGCCTCAAGAACGCCCTGAAGAGCGCCTACGGGTACAGCGACGACCAGGCCTACCGGGACATGGGCATCTCGTCGATGAACGGCATCACCGACAACAACGAGACCGTCACCGTCAACGACTTCAAGACCATCCTCGCCTACGCCCAGCAGCACCACCTGGCCCGACTGACGTTCTGGTCCGCCAACCGCGACCGTCCCTGCAGCGGTGGCCCCGCCGACAGCTGCTCCGGCGTCGGCCAGTCCAACTGGGACTACACCCGCGTCTTCTCGCAGTACACGGGCTGAATTCGCCCACGGGCGTCCCGAGTTGCCATGAGGGACGCCCCCCGGACGCCACCCCCCACACCCAAGAGAGTCAGCCGTGTTCAGTACCGGAAAACCCACCGGCGGCCGCCGTCTGCGGATTCTGCTGGCCGCCTTCGTCCTCGCCGCCACCGGAACCGGTGCCGCCGTCGCCCTGCCGCACCTCACGCAGGGCGCCCAAGCGGCGGCAACCGACCCCGACCTGGGCCCGAACGTCACCGTCTTCGACCCGTCGACCCCCGCCGGCACCATCCAGAACAGTCTCAACAGCACGTTCAAGCAGCAGGAGAAGAACCAGTTCGGCAGCGCCCGCAAGGCGTTCCTCTTCAAGCCGGGCACCTACGCCGCCGACGCCAACGTGGGCTTCTACACGCAGGTCGCGGGACTCGGCCTGTCCCCCGACGACGTGAACATCAAGGGCGCGGTACACGCGGAGGCGGACTGGTTCCAGGGCAACGCCACGCAGAACTTCTGGCGTTCGGCGGAGAACCTCTCGGTCACCCCGTCCGCCGGCACGGACCGCTGGGCGGTCTCGCAGGCGGCGCCGTACCGGCGGATGCATCTGCGCGGCAACCTCGCACTTGACGACGGCGGTTGGTCCAGCGGCGGGTACATGGCCGACACCAAGGTCGACGGCCAGGTCCGCTCGGGCTCGCAGCAGCAGTGGCTGACCCGCAACTCGCAACTCGGCAGCTGGACCGGCTCCAACTGGAACATGGTCTTCGTCGGCAGCAAGGGCGTGCCCGCCACCAGCTTCCCCAAGCCGCCGTACACGACGGTCGACAAGAGCCCCGTCACCCGAGAGAAGCCGTTCCTGTATGTGGACGCCGACGGCGCCTGGAAGGTGTTCGTGCCCTCGGCCCGGACCAACTCCTCCGGCGTCAGCTGGAGTTCGGGCACGCCTGCGGGTACCTCGCTGCCGCTGTCGGACTTCTACGTCGTGAAGCCGGGCGCGACGGCCCCCGAGATGAACGACGCGCTCGCGGCGGGCAAGCACCTGCTGATCACCCCGGGCGTGTACCACCTCGACCAGACCCTGAAGGTCACCGAGCCCGACACCGTCGTCCTCGGCCTGGGCCTCGCCACGCTCGTCCCCGACAACGGCGTCACCGCCATGTCGGTCGCCGACGTGAGCGGCGTCCAACTCGCCGGCCTGCTCATCGATGCCGGCACCACCAACTCCAAGCAGCTGCTGGAGATGGGCCCGAGCGGTTCGTCGGCGGACCACACCGCCGACCCCAGCTCGCTGCACGACGTGTTCTTCCGCGTCGGCGGCGCGGGCGTCGGCAAGGCCACCACAAGCCTGACCGTCAACAGCGACGCCGTCATCGGCGACCACCTGTGGATCTGGCGCGCCGACCACGGCAGCGGCGTCGGCTGGACCAGCAACACGGCGGACACCGGGCTCGTCGTCAACGGCGACGACGTGACGATGTACGGCCTGTTCGTCGAGCACTTCCAGAAGCACCAGACCATCTGGAACGGCAACGGCGGGCGCACGTACTTCTACCAGAACGAGATGCCCTACGACCCGCCGAACCAGGCGGCCTGGATGAACGGCCCCACGCAGGGCTACGCCGCCTACAAGGTCGCCGGCTCCGTGACCAGCCACCAGGTCTACGGCTTCGGCAGCTACTGCTACTTCAGCGCGAACCCGGGCGTGACGGCCGAGCACGCCATCGAGGCGCCCGACACCTCGGGCGTCCGCTTCACCGACATGGTGACCGTCTCCCTCGGCGGCACGGGCACCATCCGCCACGTCGTCAACGACCGCGGTGGACCGTCCAATTCGTCCACCAACGTGGCGAACCTCGTCCGTTACCCCTGACCGGACCCGACCCGGACCTGGCCCAAGAGGAGGCATCCCGCGATGCACGCCATAAGATCCGGCACTCTCCGCATCCTCGCACTGCTGGCGATCCTGCTGACGGCGCTGTCGGTGCCCCGCGCCCATGCGGCGGCCCAGCCGTTCAAGGTGCTCGCCCTCTACAACGGAACCTACGACGCGGCGCACATCAGCTTCGTCCACGAGGCCAACGACTGGTTCCCCAAGCAGGCCGCGCAGAACGGCTTCACCTACACGGCCAGCAACAACTGGGACCTGCTCGCCAACGGCGGGGTCAACGGCTACCAAGTCGTCCTGTTCCTCGACGACTTGCCGCAGACCGCCGCCCAACGCACCGGATTCGAGAACTACATGCGCGGCGGCGGCGCCTGGATGGGCTTCCATGTCTCCGCCTTCACGACGGACGCGCAGAGCTGGAACTGGTACCACAACCAGTTCCTCGGCAGCGGCAACTTCGTGTCCAACACCTGGGGTCCGACCACCGCGGTCCTGAAGGTCGAGGACCACACCAACCCCGCGACCAAGAACCTGCCGGACACGTTCACCTCGTCCGTCAGCGAGTGGTACAGCTGGTCGAACGACCTGCGCAAGAACCCTGACATCAAGATCCTCGCCTCCGTCGACCCGAGCAGCTTCCCGCTCGGCACCGACCCGAACCAGACCTGGTACAGCGGCTACTACCCGATCCTGTGGACCAACACGAAGTACCGCATGCTGTATGCCAACTTCGGCCACAACGCGATGGACTACGCCACCAACACCACGCTGTCGTCGACGTTCGCCAGCGCGACCCAGAACCGCTTCCTGCTGGACGGACTGAAGTGGCTGGGCGGAGCGGACTCCACCCAGCCGCCGGCCGACTCGATCTCCGAGACCGCCTGGTACACGGTGCGCAACACCGGGAACGGCACCTGCGTCGACGCCAAGGCGGCGGCCACCGCCAACGGCACGGCGATCCAGCAGTACGGCTGCAACGGCACCACCGCGCAGCAGTACCAGTTCCGCACCACGGACAGCGGCTACGTCCGCATCTCCGCCCGCGGCAATCCGCAGCAGGTCCTCGACGTCACCGACCGCTCCACGGCGGACAACGCGCCGGTGCAGCTGTGGTCGTACTCGGGCGGCCAGAACCAGCAGTGGCAGCCCGTGCGGGAGTCGGCAGGCCGCTATCACTTCGTCGCCCGGCACAGCGGCAGGTGCCTGAACGCCGCCGCGTCGGCGAGCGACGGCGTCCAACTCACCCAGCGCACCTGCGACGGCTCGGCCGCACAGAGCTTCCAACTCACCGCACAGAGCTAGTGTCCTGCGCCAGAGATCCGTCGGCAGAGGCGGGCGAGGGAGTCGAGGATCTCTTCGGCTGTCTTGGTCCAGATGAACGGCTTGGGGTCGTCGTTCCAGTCGTTGACCCAGGCCCGGATGTCGGCTTCGAGTGCCTGGATGTTCTTGTGTGCGCCGCGGCGGATCATCTGGTGGGCGAGGTAGCCGAACCACCGCTCGACCTGGTTGATCCAGGAGGAGCCGGTCGGGGTGAAGTGGAGCTCGAACCGGGGGTGTTTGGCCAGCCAGGCCTTGATCGCCGGGGTCTTGTGGGTGCCGTAGTTGTCCACGATCAGATGGACCTGCAGGTGGGCGGGCACCTCCTTGTCGATCCGGACCAGGAACTTCTTGAACTCCGCGGCCCGGTGCCGGCGGTGCAGGGCCGTGATGACCTCACCGGTGGCGACGTCGAACGCGGCGAACAAGGTGGTCAGCCCGTTGCGGACGTAGTCGTGGGTGCGCCGCTCGGGCATGCCCGGCATTATCGGCAGCACCGGCTGGGACCGGTCCAGCGCCTGGATCTGCGACTTCTCGTCCACCGAGAGAACCACCGC
>NZ_JBICXT010000009.1:0-20936 GCF_043200415.1 Streptomyces sp. NPDC048419
CAACATATCTGGCGTTGACTTTTGGCACGCTGTTGAGTTCTCAAGGAACGGACGCTTCCTTCGTACTCACCCTCTCGGGCTTTCCTCCGGGCGCTCCCTTCGGTGTTTCCGACTCTATCAGATCCTTTCGGCGTCTGATTCCCAGTCAGAGGGGGTTGTCTTCCCGGCCGTTGGGCCGTTCCGACGAGTGAGACTTTAGCGGACTCCGTGCCTCCCGCGCTAATCGGGGGGCTGCGTCCTTTCGAACGCGGATTCCTCATTTCGTAAATACGCACGCCAATAAAACAACGGCCGACGGATCGACGGCAGTCGAGCAGTGGTTGGTACTTACGGAATGGCTGTCCGGGGACCGACCGGAGTCGGCGCTCACGTCGGACAACTCGGAGAACACTACGGATCCGGCCTGAGCGTGTCAACTTGCCTCCGGACCGCACCCGGGAGGCGTACTGTGAGCACATGACTACGCGTACGTGTACCCAGCTGTGGTGGGCCGCCTGACCGGCGGCCGTACTCACGTATGCACTCAACGGCCGCCGCTTCGGCGGCCGTTTTCGTATCTCCTCCGGATCTCCGAGGGGCGGCCGTCCGGGACGGCGGCCCGAACGGAGAGGGAGTAGAGATGACACGGGTCTTCAGTGGGATCCAGCCGACCGGGAACCTGACCCTGGGGAACTACCTGGGAGCCATGCGGCGGTGGGCCGAGGCCGACCAGTACCAGGCCGACGCGCTGTTCTGCGTCGTGGATCTGCATGCGCTGACCGTGGAGCACGATCCGGCGCGGGTGCGAAGGCTCAGTCGGCAGGCGGCGACGTTGCTGCTCGCGTCGGGGCTGGACCCCGCGTTGTGCACGCTCTTCGTACAGAGCCATGTGGACGAGCACGCGCGGCTGTCGTACCTGCTGGAGTGCGTGGCCACCGATGGTGAGATGCGGCGGATGATCCAGTACAAGGAGAAGGCCGCGAAGGAGGCCGCGCGGGGCAGAAGCGTGCGGGTGTCGCTGCTGACGTATCCGGTGCTCATGGCGGCGGACATCCTGGCGTACGGGACGGACGACGTGCCGGTCGGGGAGGACCAGGCGCAGCACGTGGAGCTGGCGCGGGATCTGGCGGTGCGGTTCAACCAGCGGTACGGGCACACGTTCCGGGTTCCGCGGGCGACGCTTCCCAAGGTCGCCGCACGGGTGATGAACCTCCAGGAACCGACGCGGAAGATGGGTAAGTCAGACGAGTCGGGGCTGGGTGTCGTCTATCTGCTGGACGAGCCGGACGTGGTGCGCAAGAAGGTCATGCGGGCGGTGACCGACAGCGGTCGGGACGTCGTCTACGACCGGGAGGAGCGGCCCGGGCTCGCGAATCTGCTGGAGATCCTCGCGGCCTGCACGGGTGGGAACCCGGAGGCCCTGGCCGGTGTATATGAGTCGTACGGCACCTTGAAGAAGGACACCGCCGAGGCCGTGGTCGAACTCCTCAGGCCTGTACAGGAGAGGCACAGTGCGCTGTGCGCCGATCCTGGCCATGTGGAGGGGGTGCTGCGGGATGGTGCGGAGAAGGCTCGGGCGATGGCCCGGCCGACTGTGGATGCCGCTTATCGCGCGATCGGGTTGCTGCCGGCCGCTTCGGATACGGATGCGTCCGACGCCGGCGTGGTCGATACCGATGCCGCTGCTGACGCCGATGCAGATGCCGTGCTGAACGCTGCGCGGTAGGCGCGTGGGCTGGTGGCGAGGCGCGATGCGAAGTGCTGGCGCATCGTGACCTCGCTGCCGAAGCCGGCACGGCGGGCCACCTCGGGCATCGGCAGGTCGGTGCGTTCGAGGAGCCTCTGGGCGGCGGCGATGCGCTGGTCGAGGAGCCAGCGGAGCGGGGAGGTGCCGGTCTCCGCGGTGAAGTGGCGGGCGAAGCTTCGCGGGGACATGTCCGCGAGGGCGGCCAGGTCGGCGATCGTGAGCGGTTCGTGGAGGTGGCGGAGGGCGTGCTCGCGTACGGCGGCGAGGGCGTCGGCGTCGCGGTCGGCGCGTGGGGTGGGGTGCTCGATGAACTGTGCCTGGCTGCCGGTGCGGAAGGGCGCGGTGACCATCGACCGGGCGATGGTGGCCGCCGCTTCGGCGCCGTGGGCCTCGCGGACGAGGTGGAGGCAGAGGTCGATGCCGGCTGCCGTGCCGGCGGCGGTCCAGATGTTGTCGTCCTCGATGAAGAGAGCGTCGGGGACCACGGTGACTTGGGGGTGGTGTGCGCGGAGGAGGTCGATGAGGTTCCAGTGGGTGATGGCTCGGCGGCCGTCGAGAAGGCCGGCCTGCGCGAGGGTGAAGGCACCGCCGCACAGGGCCGCGATGGGGATGCCGCGGGCGTGCGCGCGGCGAAGGGCGTCGAGGACGGGGGTGGGCGCTGGGGTGAGGTGGTCGTCGAGACCCGGGATCACGATCAGGTCGGCGCGGGACAGCCAGGTGAGGGTGCGGTCCGGGTGGAGTGCCATGCCTCCGCGCATGGGGACGGGGGCGGTGTCGGCGGCGACGCGGCGCAGGTCGAAGGCGGGGGCGCCGCGGTCGGTGCGGTCGGTTCCCCAGACCTCCGTGATGACGGAGACGTCGAAGGCTCGGATACCGGGGAAGGCGACGAGGGCGACGCGGTAGGCGTTCTTCGCGGCTTTCTCCATGGCTGGCAGTAAACCATCGATCGCTGTCTTTTCGCCCTCTGGGGCGGGCGTTCTCCCGGCGGGAGGATCGAGGGCATGGAGATCGCAGAGAACGCAGCGCTGGTGGTCGTGGATGTGCAGAAAGGCTTCGAGGAGGCCGACTTCTGGGGGCCGCGGAACAACCCGGGGGCGGACGACAACATCGCTTCGCTGATCGACGTGTGGCAGTCGACGGGGCGGCCGGTCGTGTTCGTACGGCACGACTCGCTGAAGCGCGAGTCGCCCCTGCGGCCGGGATACGAGGGGAACGACTTCAAGGAGTACGTGGAGCAGCGGCGTGGGAAGGGGGTCGATGGGACCGAGTTGTTCGTGACGAAGACGGTGAACTCCGCGTTCTACGGCACGCCCGATCTGGACGCCTGGCTGAAGGCGGAGGGGATCTCGCAGGTCGTCCTGGCCGGGATCCAGACCAACATGTGCGTGGAGACGACGGCCCGGATGGGCGGGAATCTGGGGTACGGCGTGGTGGTCGCCTACGACGCGACCTACACCTTCGACCTGGAGGGGCCGTTCGGCTGGCGACGGAGTGCGGACGAGGTCGCGCAGGCGTCGGCGGTGTCGCTGCACGGAGGCGGCTTCGCGCGGGTGGTGAGCACGAAGGAGGTGGTGGACGCGGCGGCCGCGTGAACGGCCGCCCCCGGTCGGGCGGGTGGGTCAGTCCTTCTTGCCGGTGGCCAGTTGGCGGCTGCGGTCGCGGGCGGCCTCGAGGGCGGCGATGAGGGCGGCTCGTACGCCGTGGTTCTCGAGTTCGCGGATGGCGTTGATGGTGGTGCCCGCGGGGGACGTGACGTTCTCGCGGAGCTTGACCGGGTGTTCGCCGCTGTCGCGGAGCATGATCGCGGCGCCGATCGCGGACTGGACGATCAGGTCGTGGGCCTTGTCGCGAGGCAGGCCGAGCAGGATGCCGGCGTCCGTCATGGCTTCGACCAGGTAGAAGAAGTACGCCGGGCCGGAGCCGGAGAGGGCGGTGCAGGCGTCCTGCTGGGACTCGGGGACACGGAGCGTCTTGCCGACGGCGCCGAAGATCTCCTCGGCGTGGGCGAGGTGTCCGGCGGTGGCGTGGGTGCCGGCGGAGATGACGGACATCGCCTCGTCGACGAGGGCGGGGGTGTTCGTCATGACGCGGACGACGGGGGTGCCGGCGGCCAGGCGCTCCTCGAAGAAGGAGGTCGGGATGCCGGCGGCGCCACTGATGATCAGGCGGTCGGCGGGGAGGTGCGGGGCGAGCTCGTCGAGGAGGGTGCCCATGTCCTGCGGCTTGACGGTGAGGATCAGGGTGTCGGCGGTCTTGGCGGCCTCGGGGTTGGTGACCGGGGAGACTCCGTAGCGGGTGCGGAGTTCTTCGGCACGTTCCTCGCGGCGGGCGGTGACCAGGAGGTCCGACGGGGCCCAGCCGGCGCGGATCATTCCGCTGAGCAGGGCTTCGCCGATCTTGCCGGTGCCGAGGACTGCGACTTTCTGGGTCATGGCGGGGTGCCCTCCGGGGGTTGCGTCGTCCGGGTTCATCCTCGCATCGGGGGTGGGTGGGCGGCTCGGGTGTCCGGTGGGCGGGATGTCGGCGGCGACCCCGCCCCGGAGGCTCTGCTCACCCGGACCCGGTCAGGCCGTCCTACGCCTCAGGGTTGCCGCGCCCAGGCCCAGGACCAGTAGGGCGCTGCCCGCGACGATCAGGACGTCGCGCACGAAGGTGGCTGTCATGTCGGTGTGTTTGAGGACTTCGTTCATGCCGTCGACGGCGTAGGACATGGGGAGGACGTTGGAGATGGCCTCCAGGGCGGGGTGCATGTTGGAGCGGGGGGTGAACAGGCCGCAGAGGAGGAGCTGGGGGAAGATCACGGCCGGCATGAACTGGACCGCCTGGAACTCGGAGGCCGCGAAGGCCGAGACGAAGAGGCCGAGGGCGGTGCCGAGGAGGGCGTCCAGAAGGGCGACCAGGAGGAGCAGCCAGGGGCTGCCGATGACGTCCAGACCCAGGAACCAGACCGCGAGCCCGGTGGCGAGGGCGGACTGGATGATCGCGATGGCGCCGAAGGCGAGGGCGTAGCCGGCGATCAGGTCGCCCTTGCCGAGCGGCATGGCGAGGAGGCGTTCGAGGGTGCCCGAGGTGCGTTCGCGCAGGGTGGCGATGGACGTGACCAGGAACATCGTGATCAGCGGGAAGATGCCGAGGAGCGACGCGCCGATGTTGTCGAAGGTCTGCGGGCTGCCGTCGAAGACGTAGCGCAGCAGGAACAGCATCAGGCAGGGGATCACGATCATCAGCGCGATGGTGCGCGGGTCGTGCCGGAGCTGGCGCAGGACGCGGGCCGCCGTGGCGGTGGTGCGGGAGGCGTTGAGGGCGCGGGGCGGGGCGGGCGTCGGACGGGTACCGGTCGTGGGTGTAGTCGTGGTCATCGGGTGGTCTCCTTCTCGCGGGCGGCGGCGGCCGCCTCGTCGACCAGGTGCAGGAAGGCCGCCTCGACCGTTTCGGAGCCGGTGCGGGTGCGCAGGGCGTCGGGGGTGTCGTCGGCGAGGATCTCGCCCTCGCGCATCAGGAGCAGGCGGTGGCAGCGCTCGGCCTCGTCCATGACGTGGGAGGAGATGAGGAGGGCCGCCCCGCGTTCGGCGGCGATGGAGTGGAAGAGGGTCCACAGGTCGCGCCGCAGGACGGGGTCCAGGCCGACGGTCGGTTCGTCGAGGACCAGGAGTTCGGGGGCGCCGAGGAGGGCGACGGCCAGCGAGACGCGGCTGCGCTGGCCGCCGGAGAGATTTCCGGCGAGGGCGTCGGCGTGGCTGGTCAGGTCGACGTCGGTGAGGACGCGGTCGACTTCCCGGCGGCGGTCGGCGCCCGTGCGGCCGGGGTCGAGGATCGCCGTGAAGTAGTCGAGGTTCTGGCGCACTGTCAGGTCGTCGTAGACGGAGGGGGCCTGGGTGACGTAGCCGATGCGGGTGCGCAGGGTGGGGTGGCCGGCCGGGTTCCCCAGGACCTCCAGCGTGCCGGTGACCTTGGCCTGGGTGCCGACGATCGCGCGCATGAGCGTCGACTTGCCGCAGCCGGACGGGCCGAGCAGACCGGTGATCTGGCCGCGCGGGACGGTGAAGTCGAGGTTGCGCAGGACGGTGCGGGGGCCGCGGACGACGGTGAGGCCGTCGGCCCGGACGGCGGGAGCGACGCCCGACGCGGGCTCGAAGCCGGCCGCGGGCGCGTCGGATGGGCCCGGGGAGTAATTCATCATGTGATGAATAATGCTCGCGGGTAGGAGCGGCGTCAAGCGTTGGCGGGGGGTGAGGAGTGCACGAGGGCGTGGGGGCGCGCAGGCGTGAGCGCACGCGGCAGCTCGCGCCTGAGCACCTTCGAGTACGACGACGCGACAGGCGGACGGCGGGTGCGTGGCGGCCCGCGAGGGACGGGCCGCCGCGCCGGGTCATGCGGTGGTGGCCACCAGGAGTTCGACGACGTAGGTCTCCTCGACGATTCCGTCCGGGAAGACCGTCAGCAGGTGGCCGCGCTCCTCGGTGAGGAAGGCGCTCGCGCTCTCCTCACCCTGAACCAGGAAGATCGAGTGGCTGCCGATGTTGGCGAGATGGGTGTCGACGGGGACCTGGCGGCTCCAGCGCACCCGGCGATGGGTGAACTTCAGGCGGCCGCTGGGGTCGGCGAGTGCGGTGCGGACGCCGCTGCCGTTGCGGTCGACAACGCTGTCGGCGCCGAAGTGGCGTCCGATCCGGGTCGTCTGCGCGTCGATCCACGGGACGTCGAGGGCGCTGGTGTTCCACCACAGCGCGAGCGCACCGCCCGGACGCAGCACGCGCAGGGCCTCCGGCACCGAGCGGGCGGTGTCGGTCCAGTGCCAGGCCTGGGCGTAGGTGAGGAGGTCGGCGGAGGCGGTGGCGAGCGGGAGGGCGTTGCCACTCCCCCGGATGATCGAAATGTCGGGGTGGGCGCGGCGGAACTCGGCCGCCATGCCCTCACCGGGCTCCACGGCGACGACCTCGGCGCCGCGACCGGCCAGAAGCGCCGTCGAGATACCGGTGCCGGCGCCGACGTCCGCGACGCGGGCGCCGGCGAGCGGGCGCCCGGACAGCTCCTCGATCACGTCGAACAGGGCCGACGGATAGGAGGGGCGGTTCGCGGCGTACTGGGCTGCGGCGGCGTTGAAGGAGTGGGCGCGGGCGGTGCGTGAGGAGACCGTCATACGGCCATGGTGACCCCGCTGCGTGCAGGGGGCAGCAAATTTTCGGTGCCGAACGGCGTGACCGGCGGATGTGCCGGTCAGCCGCGGCGCCGCTTCTTCGACGGGTTGCCCGAGCGGCGCGTGTTGCGCTTCGAGTGCCGCTCGAGGGCTGCCTCGTACTCCTCGCGGTGGAGCTTCTCACCGGGTGCCTCGGTGAGGGAGCGGAAGAAGTAGGCGAGGAGGGAGCCGACGAAACCGATGGCCAGCAGACCGCGGAGGGAGGCCTGGCGCTCGGGGTCGGGGCGGCGGGTGAAGGAGTCCCAGGTGGCGCGGAAGGCCAGCGCGCTGCAGATCGTGAACATCGCGACCACCAGGATGGTGACGAAGGCGCCGGTGTCGGCGATCTGGAGTCCCTGGTAGGCGAACCGGAGCACGAGGCAGGAGACGACGGCGGCGACGAGGGAGCCGGCGGCCGCGCCGATCCGGCGGAGGGTGTAGCCGTCGTCGTGGTCCACCCAGGTGGTGCCGAAGAAGCGCAGGGATTCCGGGTGGGGGGTGGGGGAGCCCGCGGGGGTCGCCGGGGTGCCGTTTTCGTCGCTCACGGGACGATTATGGCTCCGGGGTGGGGCGGGCTCCCTGCCGGGAGGGGGCTGGGGTCAGCTGGCGCAGCGGTCGGCCACGTAGCCGTCACTGCCGGTGTGGACGTAGGCGTCCGAGACGAACTGGCCGTTGCTGATGTTGTCCCAGATCGTCGATGTGCCGTAGTAGCCGGACACCGACGTTCCGGGCGTCTGGCAGTAGATCGGAACCTTCGAGCCCTCAGGCAGCTGCCGCACGATGCTGTAACTGGTACCGGGACCGTTGCGCACGTTGAGACGGACGCCAGGGGCGACGTCGTAGTAGCGGACCGTGGCCGCGTTCGCGGTGGCCGCGGAGCCGATCACCATGAGCAGAGCGCCGGTGGCGCCCGTGAGCAGGACGGACCTGCGCCTTCGAGAGGTCATCGCCATCCTCGGAGAGTCGTGGGTCAGCCGCACCGCGAGGCGACGTAGCCGTCGCTGCCGGTGTGGACGTAGGCGTCCGAGACGTACTCGCCGTCGTCGATGTTGTCCCAGATCTTCGACGTGCCGTACGGGCCGCTCACCGTGGTGCCCGGTGTCTGGCAGAAGATCGGGACGCGGGTGTCCTCGGGCAGGACGCGCACGATCTGGTAGTTGGTGCCGGGACCCCTGCGGACGTTGAGGCGCACGCCCGGAGCGACCGGATAGGTCTTCACGGAGGCGGTCGCGGCGAGGGACTCGCCCGCGACGGCCGTCTGCGTGACGGTCCCCGCCTCCGTCTCGCCGCCTTCGGTCGCTTCGATGCGGTCAACAGACATGAAAAACCTCCCCCGTTGGTCCCCATGACTGCCATGGGGCCCCATTGATTCCCCTAAAACACGCCATGAAACACATGTACGCAACTCGCACGCGGAGACTAGCAAGCCGCCTCTGTCTCACGCGGCACATCGACTAGGCTCCGAGCGTCGCGCGCGCGGACGAACAGCACGGGGGTGGTCCCATGGCGCCACAGGGAAACACCGGAGCGGGCGCGGAAGCGGAACTTCCCGAGTACGCCGGTCACTACCGTCTTGAGTCATGCCTCGGCTCCGGCGGCATGGGTGTGGTGCACCTCGCCCGCAGCGCCTCGGGGATGAAGCTCGCGGTGAAGGTCGTGCACGCGGAGTTCGCCAAGGACCCTGAGTTCAGGGGCCGTTTCCGGCAGGAGGTGGCCGCCGCGCGGAGGGTGAGCGGCGCCTTCACCGCCCCCGTCGTCGACGCCGATCCCGAGGCCGAACGGCCCTGGATGGCCACGCAGTTCATACCCGGCCCGACGCTGTCCGAGCATGTGAAGCGGAACGGCCCGATGCCGTCGGCCCAGTTGCGCCGGCTGATGGCCGGACTGGCCGAGGCGCTGCGCGACATCCACCGGGTCGGGGTCGTGCACCGCGACCTCAAACCGAGCAACGTGCTGCTCGCCGACGACGGGCCGAGGGTCATCGACTTCGGCATCTCTCGGCCAAAGGACAGCGAACTGCGTACCGAGACGGGGAAGTTGATCGGCACTCCCCCGTTCATGGCGCCCGAGCAGTTCCGGCGACCCCGGGAGGTCGGGCCCGCGGCCGACATCTTCGCGCTCGGGTCCGTGCTGGTGCACGCGGCGACGGGGCGGGGGCCGTTCGACTCCGACAGTCCCTACGTCGTCGCCTACCAGGTCGTGCACGACGAGCCGGACCTGACCGGCGTACCGGAGAATCTCGCGCCGCTGATGCTGCGTTGCCTGGCCAAGGAGCCCGAGGACCGGCCCACGCCGGACGAGCTCATGCGCGAACTGCGGTCGGTGGCGGCCTCGTACGACACACAGGCCTTCATACCGGCGCAGCGGACGGGGGACGTGCCGAGGCCGGAACCGCGTGAGCCCAAGGCGCCGCGTCCCGCAAGACGTGGCGGCAGGAAGGCGGCCCTGGCGGCACTCGCGCTCGTCCTCGTCGCCGCGGGAGCGCTCGTCTCGGCCCGGCTGCTCGGCGGGGACGGAGACGGAGGCACCTCGTCACGCGGCGGCAACTCACCCACCGCGGCGGCCGAGTTCCGCGCCTGGGTGTCGAGACCCGTGGCCGCCGACGGGGGCATGCCGCATTGCTCGTACGGCGCCGAGGAGCTCGTCTGCGGACAGGCCGGCGTGGTCTTCGCCCTCGACCCGGCCGACGGCAGCCTGTTGTGGCGGCACGCGGACGGTACGTCGTCCAGGAGCAGGCCGCCGGAACTCGCGGGCGGGCTCGTACAGCCTCTGCCCGACGACGCCCGGCGCCTCGTCGCCCTCGATCCCGCGTCCGGCAAGGAACGGTGGCAGGGAACCTCCGCCTACAGCGGCCTGCAGCGTGCGGGCGGCATGCTCCTCCTCACCGGCACCGGCGGGACGGTCACCGGCGTGGACGGCGCCTCGGGCAGGACGAAGTGGAAGCACCGCATCCGCGGCCAGGTCAGCCCGCAGTTCGCGGCGTTCGGCGGAAGCCCGCTCGCCTACGTGGCGAGCGCGACCGGCGACTCGCACACCATGGTCACCGCCGTGGATCCGGTCACGGGTGAGGTGCGCTGGGAAGCGCGGTTGAAGGGATCGCTCAAGCCGGTGGGCGCCGCGGACGGTTCGGTCTACTTCCTCGCCGGCGACGACGCCACCGGCGCCACGAAGGCCGTCGTCCGCTACAGGCCGGGATCCACGGCGGTGCGCCGGATGCCGCTGCCCGTTCCGCGCTTCGGAGTTCGGGCCTGTGTGGACAAGAACGTCGTCTACCTGCTCGCCACGGGCGGCTCCATGGAAGCCGTCGACCTGGCCGCGCGCAAGCAGTTGTGGCACCTCGAGACGTCCGTGAGCCGCGGCTCCGCGCCCGCCGCCGACGGCTCGCACGTGTACGTCACCGCTGCCGACGGGCGGCTGCTCGCCGTCGACGCCCGCAAGGGCACGCTCCTCGGGCAGACCAAGCCCCGGCTCGGCAGCAACTCCGGTGTGGTGATGGGCTCCCTGCCGCAGCCCGTCCTGACCCGCTCCCACATCTACGCCGCCGCCCCCGACGGCACCGTCTTCTCCGTCGACTCCCGCGATCCTGCCGCCTGGTGACAGGCGAAAGGGCCGCCCCGGAGGAGCGGCCCCTTCGGGAAGCGGAGTATCAGCCCAGCTTCGACACGTCCCGCACCGCGCCCTTGTCCGCGCTGGTCGCCATCGCGGCGTAGGCGCGCAGAGCCGCCGAGACCTTGCGCTCGCGGTTGCGAGGGGCGTAGACGCCGCCCAACGCGGCCTCGCGGCGGGCCAGTTCGGCGTCGTCGACCAGGAGGTCGATCGTGCGGTTCGGGATGTCGATGCGGATGCGGTCGCCGTCCTCGACGAGGGCGATGGTGCCGCCGGCCGCCGCCTCCGGGGAGGCGTGGCCGATGGAGAGGCCCGAAGTGCCGCCGGAGAAGCGGCCGTCCGTGACCAGGGCGCAGGCCTTGCCCAGGCCCCGGCCCTTCAGATACGAGGTCGGGTAGAGCATCTCCTGCATGCCGGGGCCGCCCTTGGGGCCCTCGTAGCGGATGACGACGACGTCGCCCTCCTTGACCTGCTGGGTGAGGACCTTCTGGACGGCCTCCTCCTGCGACTCGCAGACGACCGCCGGGCCCTCGAAGGTCCAGATCGACTCGTCGACGCCGGCGGTCTTCACCACGCAGCCGTCGACGGCGAGGTTGCCCTTGAGGACGGCGAGGCCGCCGTCCTTCGAGTACGCGTGCTCGGCGCTGCGGATGCAGCCCTCCGCCGCGTCCTCGTCCAGCGCCTCCCAGCGCTCCGACTGGGAGAAGGCCTCCGCCGAGCGCACGCAGCCCGGGGCCGCGTGCCACAGTTCCACCGCCTCCTGGGAGGGGGAGCCGCCGCGGACGTCCCAGGTCTTCATCCAGTCCGCCAGGGACGGGCTGTGGACCGCGTGCACGTCCTCGTTGAGCAGGCCCGCGCGGTGCAGTTCGCCGAGCAGGGCCGGGATGCCGCCGGCGCGGTGCACGTCCTCCATGTAGTACGTGCGGTTCTTGGCGACGTTCGGGGCGACCTTCGCGAGGCACGGCACGCGGCGCGAGACCGCGTCGATCTCCGCCAGGCCGAACGGGACCTCAGCCTCCTGGGCCGCGGCCAGCAGGTGCAGGATCGTGTTGGTCGAGCCGCCCATCGCGATGTCCAGGGCCATCGCGTTCTCGAAGGCCGAGAAGGTCGCGATCGAGCGGGGCAGGACCGTGTCGTCGTCCTGCTCGTAGTAGCGGCGGGTGATGTCCATGACCGTACGGGCCGCGTCGACGTAGAGCTGCTTGCGGGCCGTGTGGGTCGCGAGGACCGAGCCGTTGCCGGGCAGGGAGAGGCCGATGGCCTCGGTCAGGCAGTTCATCGAGTTGGCGGTGAACATGCCGGAGCAGCTGCCGCAGGTCGGACAGGCGTTCTCCTCGATGCGGAGGATGTCCTCGTCCGAGATCTTGTCGTTCACGGCGTCGGAGATCGCGTCGACCAGGTCGAGCGTGCGGACCGTGCCGTCGACCAGCGTCGCGCGGCCGGACTCCATCGGGCCGCCGGAGACGAAGACCGTCGGGATGTTCAGGCGCAGGGCCGCGTTCAGCATGCCCGGCGTGATCTTGTCGCAGTTGGAGATGCACACCAGGGCGTCGGCGCAGTGGGCCTCGACCATGTACTCCACGCTGTCCGCGATCAGGTCGCGGGAGGGCAGGCTGTAGAGCATGCCGCCGTGGCCCATCGCGATGCCGTCGTCCACGGCGATGGTGTTGAACTCGCGCGGGATGCCGCCGGCCTCGACGATCGCCTCGCTGACGATCCGGCCGACCGGCTGCAGGTGGGTGTGACCGGGCACGAACTCCGTGAAGGAGTTCGCGACCGCGATGATCGGCTTACGGCCGATGTCCGCACCGGGTACACCGGAGGCGCGCATAAGGGCGCGTGCGCCCGCCATGTTGCGGCCGTGGGTGACTGTGCGGGACCTCAGCTCGGGCATCGTCGCTCGCTCCTTCAGACAGATAGGGCTGCTACCGAGATTACGCCGGTCATCCAGTGGTCGGGACGCGGTGTCCGCGATTCGGGACATTCGTCTCGGAGAACATCGGAGAACAGGGGCATACGGCTCGGAGAACAGGGGCATTCGCCTCGCGGACCGGGGCACACGGCTCGGCGGACCGTCTCAGGGACCGGTCAGATGTCCCTGCACCACCGGCGCCACCCGCGCGATGACCTGCTCGATGTCCGCCGACACCAGCGGCTCCACCTTGATCACGTACCGCAGCATCGCGCACCCCACGAGCTGCGCGGCGGCCAGCTCCGCGCGCAGCTCCGCGTCCGGGAGGTCCACCTGGGAGGCGATACGGCGCAGCAGCTGGGAGGCGATCAGCCGGCGGAAGACGGCGGCCGCCGCCTCGTTGTTGACGGCCGAGCGCACGATCGCCAGCAGGGGCGTACGCGTGGTGGGGTTCTCCCATATGCCGAAGATGAAGCGGGTCAGCCGCTCGCCGACCTGGGCCGGCGGGCCGTCGAGGAGCGCCGCAGGCGCGTTGAGCGCGGGTGCGAAGGCGACCTCGATCGCCGCCTCGAAGACCTGCTCCTTGGTGCCGAAGTAGTGGTGCACCAGCGCGGAGTCCACGCCGGCGGCCTTCGCGATGCCGCGCACCGACGTCTTCTCGTAGCCCCGCTGGGAGAACTCCTCGCGGGCGACGGCCAGGATGCGGTCGCGGGTGTCGGCGGACTCCGTACGGGGACGGCGGCCCCGGCGACGGGAGACGATCTCGGGTCCGGTCACGGCCTCGGCACCCTTACCGCGGAGGCCAGATGCAGTCGCGTGAAGGCCAGCGCCTCCGCCAGATCGGCCTCGCGTTCGGCGCTGGACATCGCGCGCCGGGTGTTGACCTCGATGACGACGTGGCCGTCGAAGCCGGTCAGGGCGAGCCGCTCCAGCAGTTCGGCGCAGGGCTGGTTGCCGCGCCCCGGGACCAGATGCTCGTCCTTCGCCGAGCCCCGGCCGTCGGCCAGGTGGACATGACCGAGGCGGTCGCCCATGCGGTCGATCATGTGCATCGCGTCGACCCGGGCGGTCGAACTGTGGCTGAGATCGATCGTGAAGTGGCGGTAGTCCTCCTTCGTCACGTCCCAGTCGGGGGCGTACGCGAGCATCTCGCGGTCGCGGTAGCGCCAGGGGTACATGTTCTCGACGCCGAACCGCACGTCCGTCTCGTTCGCCATGCGCCAGATCCCGGTGACGAAGTCGCGCGCGTACTGGCGCTGCCAGCGGAAGGGCGGGTGCACGACGACCGTGCTCGCCCCGAGCTTCTCGGCCGCCGCCCGGGCGCGCTGCAGCTTGACCCAGGGGTCCGTCGACCACACCCGCTGCGTGATGAGCAGGCAAGGGGCGTGGACGGCCAGGATCGGGATCTGGTGGTAGTCGCTGAGTCTGCGCAGCGCCTCGATGTCCTGGCTGACCGGGTCGGTCCACACCATGACTTCGACTCCGTCGTACCCGAGGCGCGCGGCGATCTCGAAGGCCGTCGCCGTGGACTCCGGGTACACCGAGGCCGTGGACAGCGCGACCTTCGCATCCGGGATGCGCACGACTGGCTCCGCCATGCTGGACAGGTTACGGGTTGGGGTTGGCCGCCGTGTTGCGCCTATGCGCCGTTGTGGACTTCGCCACTGGCGGGCGCGGTTTCGTGAGTGGTTGCTCGCGCCGTTCCCCACGCCCCCGCGGCGCGCTACACCGACCCCATGTGATCCAGGCGACGCAGGATGACGCCCTCGCGCAGGGCCCAGGGGCAGACCTCGACCTTGTCCACTCCGAACAGGTCCATGGCGCCCTCGGCGACCAGGGCGCCGGCGAGGAGCTGGCCCGCCCGGCCCTCGGAGACGCCCGGGAGTTCGGCGCGCTGGGCCTCCGTCATACCGGCCAGCCTCGGGACCCAGGCCTCCAGGGACTCCCGCTTCAGCTCCCGCTGGACGTACAGGCCCTCGGTGGAGCGTGCGGCGCCCGCGATGCGGGCCAGTTGCTTGAACGTCTTGGAGGTGGCGACCACGTGGTCGGGGGTGCCGAAGCGGGTGAACTCGCCCACAGTGCGCGCGATCTGGGCGCGTACGTGGCGGCGCAGTGCCCGTATCGAGTCCGGGGCGGGCGGATCACCGGGAAGCCAGCCCGCGGTGAGCCGGCCGGCGCCGAGCGGGAGGGAGACCGCGGCGTCGGGCTCCTCGTCGATGCCGTAGGCGATCTCCAGGGAGCCGCCGCCGATGTCCAGGACCAGCAGCTTGCCCGCGGACCAGCCGAACCAGCGGCGGGCGGCGAGGAAGGTCAGCCGGGCCTCCTCCGCACCGGTGAGGACCTGCAGCTCCACGCCGGTCTCGTCACGCACGCGCGCGAGGACGTCGTCGGCGTTGCTGGCCTCGCGCACGGCGGAGGTGGCGAAGGGGAGGACGTCCTCGACGCCCTTGTCCTCGGCGGCCTGCAGGCACTCGTGGACGACGTCGACCAGCTTTCCGATGCCGTCGGAGCCGATGGCCCCGCTGTCATCGAGGAGTTGGGCGAGGCGCAATTCCGTCTTGTGCGAGTGCGCGGGCAGCGGGCGCGCGCCGGGGTGTGCATCCACCACCAGCAGATGCACCGTGTTCGATCCCACGTCGAGGACACCGAGTCTCATGTACGGAACGCTACTGCCAGCTGGGCGGTCCTCCGTATGGGATGGTGCCGCCGGAGCCTTAGGCTGGTTCTGTGCCAAAGACGAAAACGGCGAAAAAGTCGGCGAAGAAGGACAAGCCCGCCAAGGGATCTTCGAAGGTGAAGCCGTCGGCGACGACGACGAAGTCGAAGAAGGACCTGGAGGCCGACGAGCAGGGCCTCGACTTCGCGCGCGCGTGGGTGGAGTTCCCTGATCCGGCGGACGACGAGCAGGTCTTCCGCTGCGATCTGACATGGCTGACCTCTCGCTGGAACTGCATCTTCGGCAGCGGCTGCCAGGGCATCCAGGCCGGCCGGGCGGACGACGGGTGCTGCACGCTGGGTGCCCACTTCTCCGACGAGGACGACGAGAAGCGCGTCGCGGGTCATGTGGCGAGGCTCACGCCTGAGATCTGGCAGCACCATGACGAGGGCATGGAGCACGGCTGGGTCTCCGAGGACGAGGACGGCGACCGCCAGACCCGCCCCTTCCAGGGCTCCTGCATCTTCCAGAACCGGCCCGGGTTCGCGGGCGGCGCGGGCTGCTCACTGCACATCCTGGCCCTGAAGGAGGGCCGCGAACCGCTCGAGACCAAGCCGGACGTGTGCTGGCAGCTGCCTGTCCGGCGGACCTACGACTGGATCGACCGGCCCGACGACACCCGTGTGCTCCAGGTGTCGATCGGCGAGTACGACCGCCGGGGCTGGGGTCCGGGCGGCCACGACCTGCACTGGTGGTGCACGTCGGCGACCTCGGCGCACGGCGCGGGCGACCCGGTGTACGTGTCCTACCGGCCGGAGCTGATCGAGCTGATGGGCAAGGCCGGCTACGACCGCCTGGTCGAGCTGTGCGAGCAGCGGCTGGCCTCGCAGCTGCCGCTGCTGGCGCCGCACCCGGCCGATCCGGCCCGCTAGCACCGCACCGCCCCTGGACCGGCGCCCGCCCGGGTCCCGCGCTCACGACGTCGAGGGACTCGGGCCGCCGCTGTCGGTGGGCGGCGGCGTCGAGCTCGTCGGCGCGGTCGGGGACGGATCGCTGGGCGTCGGGTCCGCAGAGGGCGACGAAGGCGGAGTGCTCGGGGGGCCGGAGGGCGTCGGGCTGCTCGGTGCCGGGCCCGGGCCGGACGAGGACGGCGGGTCCGAGGGGCCCGTCGGGGCCGGGCCGCCGGGGCTGGGCGCGGTGCCGTAGCCGTCGATGGAGACGACGGCGCCGGCCGGCGAGACGGCCACCTTCGCGCTCCACGAGCCGGACGGCTCGCGCAGATGGTCGACGTACACCTTGATCGTCAACGAGTCGCCGGGCGCGAGCGTTCCCGACGACTGGCTCAGATAGAGCCAGGGGGCGCCCGTCGTCGCCGACCAGTGCACCGGTGCGGATCCGGTCGCGGTGAGGGTGACGAGCGTGGTGTCACCGTGGTGGCCGGCCGAGACGTCGAGGTCGCCGGAGCCCTTGCGCCCGGCGCCGGCGACGCTGACGACCTCCACGGAGACGTCCGGATCGCTGCCCGTTCCGAAGCGGCCGCCCGGGGTGCTGCTGGCGTTGCCCGCGTTCTCGTAGCCGCCGCCCGCCGCCTCGCCGCCGAGGCTCTCGGGGCCGTGCGCCTCGCTGGCGGTGGGGTAGCGGCCGTCCGGGCTCGCGTCGGCGGGTGAACCGCGGTAGGCCGCCCACAGGGCGAGCACAGGGGCCGCCACGACGGTGGCCACGACCGTGGTGGTGACGGCACGCGCGCGGATGCGGTCCCGGCGGGCGGCGCGGTCCTTGGGGTCCATCGGGAAGCCGCGCCGGTCGAAGCGCGGAACGGCGGCGCCACGCACGCGTGCAGGGTGTGCGACCGCCACGTGCAGGGCCGCGCGGGGCGCCTGAAGGACCGGGAGTTCGGCGGGCGTGACCATCGCGCCGGGCCAGCGGCCGGGGATCGCGCGCTCGGCGCTGCGGCGGCAGCGCGGGCAGTCGTCGACGTGCCGGACGAGTTCCTTGCGCAGAGCCGAGCTGAGCACCAGCTGGTTGTCCCCGGTGAGCCGGGCGACACCAGGGCAGCCACCGGCCTCGACGACGGCGAGGGCCGCGCGCGTGCGCTCGACCTCGCAGGCGGCGGAGGCCAGCAACTCACGGGCGGTGGCCAGGTCCAGGCCGAGCACGGCGGCGACCTCGTGGGCGGCCAGGTGGTGACGCACGGCGAGTTCGAGCGCCTCGCGCTGCTCCGGGGTGGTGCCGGCGGCCTCCGGCCAGGCGAGCAGGGCGAGTTCGCGGCGGCGCTGCTCCTGCACCTCGTCGGCGACGGGAGGCTCGCCGGAGTCCTGCCGCTCGGTGACGGCGCGGCCCGCCGCATGGGTGCCCTGACGTTTCTGCTTGGCCTCGGCCAGCTTGCGCAGACAGGACCAGCGGGCCAGCGCGTACAGCCACGGGCGGCGGTCCCCCGCCGCCTCCGGGCCGCGGCGCCGCTCGGCGAGCGCGAGGGCGTCGCCTAGGGCCTCGGTCGCCGCGTCGTGGTCGCACAGCACCGACAAGCAGTAGGTGAACAGGCCGTCGAGATACGGCTCGTAGCGCGCGGGCGGCCGCTGCGCCAGCGTGCGGGCCGCCGCGCGGTCGCGGGCCTCCCGGCGCGCCCGGTGTGCGCCGGTGGTGCGGGTCGGGGTCTCCGGACTGCTGCTCATCATCCGTGGACCGTAGGCGGCTCGGGATGGCCCCTTCTTCCCCCTTGAGCACATTTAATCCATACGGGTGAAACGATCCCTCAATCGGGGACAGGAACCGTTCGTTCCGTGGCCGGTTCCTGACGGCGGTGGCCGGTTCGAGGTGCGAGAGCGGGCGCCGGCCGGGGCGTGGCCAGGGGGAACCGTCCGCGCCGTCCGGCGTTGTCAGTGGCCTCGGTTACGGTTCTCGACATGGCTGCCCGTACGAAGTCCGCCAAGGACCGCCCGTCCTACCGCTGCACCGAGTGCGGCTGGCAGACGGCCAAGTGGCTCGGTCGCTGCCCCGAGTGCCAGGCCTGGGGGACGATCGACGAGTACGGCACGCCAGCGGTGCGGACGACGGCACCGGGCCGTGTGACCACCTCCGCCGTGCCCATCGGCCAGGTCGACGGCCGGCAGGCCACCGCCCGCTCGACCGGCGTGCCCGAGCTGGACCGGGTCCTCGGCGGCGGGCTCGTGCCCGGCGCGGTCGTCCTCCTCGCGGGCGAACCCGGCGTCGGCAAGTCGACGCTGCTGCTGGACGTGGCGGCCAAGTCGGCGAGCGAGGAGCACCCGACGCTGTACGTCACGGGTGAGGAGTCGGCGAGCCAGGTCCGCCTGCGCGCCGACCGCATCAAGGCTCTCGACGACCATCTGTATCTGGCCGCCGAGACCGATCTGTCCGCCGTGCTGGGCCACTTGGACGCGGTGAAGCCCTCACTGCTCATCCTCGACTCGGTGCAGACCGTCGCCTCCCCGGAGATCGACGGCGCACCCGGCGGCATGGCGCAGGTGCGCGAGGTCGCCGGTGCGCTCATCCGCGCCTCCAAGGACCGCGGCATGTCCACGCTGCTGGTGGGCCACGTCACCAAGGACGGCGCCATCGCCGGCCCCCGCCTCCTCGAGCACCTGGTGGACGTCGTCCTCAGCTTCGAGGGCGACCGGCACGCGCGCCTGCGCCTCGTACGAGGCGTCAAGAACCGCTACGGCGCCACGGACGAGGTGGGCTGCTTCGAGTTGCACGACGAGGGCATCACGGGCCTCGCCGACCCGAGCGGACTTTTCCTGACCAGACGTGACGAACCGGTCCCCGGCACCTGTCTGACGGTCACCCTGGAGGGCCGCCGCCCCCTGGTCGCCGAAGTCCAGGCGCTCACCGTCGACTCCCAGATCCCCTCCCCGCGCCGTACGACCTCGGGCCTGGAGACCTCCCGCGTCTCGATGATGCTCGCCGTCCTGGAGCAGCGCGGCCGGATCAGCGCGCTCGGCAAGCGGGACATCTACTCCGCGACGGTGGGCGGGGTGAAGCTCTCCGAGCCCGCCGCCGACCTCGCCGTCGCCCTCGCGCTGGCGTCCGCCGCGAGCGACACCCCGCTGCCCAAGAACCTCGTCGCGATCGGCGAGGTCGGCCTTGCGGGCGAGGTCAGACGGGTCACGGGCGTCCAGCGGCGGCTCTCCGAGGCGCACCGCCTGGGCTTCACCCACGCACTCGTTCCGGGCGACCCCGGCAAGATCCCTCCGGGCATGAAGGTCCTGGAAGTCGCCGACATAGGGGACGCCCTGAGAGTCCTTCCGCGCTCCCGTCGCCGAGAGGCCCCACGGGACGAGGAGGACCGCCGGTAGACTTTGCCCTGGTCTCGCCCGTCCGTACGAACAGAATGTGCGACATGGGGGCGCCCAGAACCTGCGACCGGAGGAGTGCAGTGGCAGCCAACGACCGGGCAGCAGCTCCCGGAAAATCCGGTGGGAGTTCCGGTGCCGATGGCCTGATGCGCGCCTCGCTGAGCGCCGTGGCTCCCGGCACGGCCATGCGTGACGGCCTGGAGCGCGTCCTGCGCGGCAACACCGGCGGTCTCATCGTGCTCGGCTTCGACAAGACGGTCGAGGCGATGTGCTCGGGCGGATTCGTGCTGGACGTCGAGTTCACGGCCACGCGCCTGCGTGAGCTGTGCAAGCTGGACGGCGGCATCGTGCTGAACTCCGACCTGTCGAAGATCCTGCGGGCGGGCGTGCAGTTCGTGCCCGACGCGACGATCCCGACCGAGGAGACCGGCACCCGGCACCGCACGGCGGACCGGGTCAGCAAGCAGGTCGGCTTCCCGGTCGTCTCGGTCTCGCAGTCCATGCGCCTGATCGCCCTCTACGTCGACGGCCAGCGCCGCGTCCTGGAGGACTCCGCGGCGATCCTCTCCCGTGCCAACCAGGCCCTCGCGACCCTGGAGCGCTACAAGCTCCGCCTGGACGAGGTCGCGGGCACGCTGTCGGCCCTGGAGATCGAGGACCTGGTGACGGTCCGCGACGTGTCGGCGGTGGCCCAGCGGCTGGAGATGGTGCGCCGTATCGCCACCGAAATCGCCGAATACGTGGTCGAACTGGGCACCGACGGCCGTCTGCTGGCCCTGCAGCTCGACGAGTTGATCGCGGGCGTGGAGCCCGAGCGCGAACTGGTCATCCGGGACTACGTCCCCGAGCCCACGGCCAAGCGCTCCCGCACGGTCGACGAGGCCCTGTACGAACTCGACGCTCTCACCCATGCCGAGCTGCTCGAACTGCCCACGGTGGCACGGGCGTTGGGCTACACGGGTTCTCCGGAGACGCTGGACTCGGCGGTCTCGCCCCGCGGCTTCCGCCTGCTGGCGAAGGTGCCGCGCCTGCCGGGCGCCATCATCGACCGTCTCGTGGAGCACTTCGGCGGCCTGCAGAAGCTGCTCGCCGCGAGCGTCGACGACCTCCAGACCGTCGACGGCGTCGGCGAGGCCCGGGCCCGCAGCGTACGCGAGGGCCTGTCCAGGCTCGCGGAGTCGTCGATCCTCGAACGCTACGTCTGAGACCCGGCCCTACGGCACACCCGGGGGCTCCTGGCACGCCGTCGCCGACCGCTCCGCCCGGCACGGCGTGATCTCTCGGTCCGCCCGGTACGCATAGGCCTCTCGCTCCGCTCGGCACGGCGTGGTTTCTGGGTCCGCCCGGCACGGCGTGATCTCTCGGTCCGCCCAGTGCGCCAAGGACCCACGGCCCACCCCTGCGCCGAAATCTCCCTGTGCGCCCGGCGCGCCAAAGACCCTCAGTCCACCCGGTCCGCCAAGGCCCCCCGGCCTACCCAGCCCGCGCGGACCCTTGCCTGCCCGGTGCGCAGGACCCTCCATCCACCCGGCACGCCGTGGGCCCCT
>NZ_JBICXT010000009.1:21032-279673 GCF_043200415.1 Streptomyces sp. NPDC048419
ACCTCGGCCCGCTCAGTACACCAAGACCCACAGCCCGCCCAGTCCGCCAAGGCCTCCCCGAGCAGCCAGCGCGCCAAAGACCCTCAGTCCGACCGCGCGCCATGGCCCCTCGGCCTGCCCGCCCAGCGGAGACCCTCAGCCTGCTCGCCCCGCGGGACCCTCCGCCCAGCACGCCCTGGCCCCTCGGCCCGCTCAGTACACCAAGACCCACAGCCCGCCCAGTCCGCCAAGGCCTCCCCGAGCAGCCAGCGCGCCAAAGACCCTCAGTCCGACCGCTGTGCGCCATGGCCCCGCCCAGCGGAGACCCTCAGCCTGCTCGCCCCGCGGGACCCTCCGCCCGGCACGCGGTCGCCTCTCCGTGCGCTCAGTACACCAAGACCCACAGCCCGCACGGTGCGCCGAGGCGCCTCTGCCTGCTCACCCCGCCGGGCCCATCGGCCTGCCCGCCCCGCGAGAACCTCGGCCCGCCCGCCCGAGGGTTACCTCAGCCTGCCGCCCGCCACCCCATGGGCTCCCGCCGCGTCGCGGGTCTGCCCACTAGTCCGCCTTGAGCAGGAACGACGTCTGGGCCTTGGTGAAGCCTGACGCCGTTGCCTCCACCAGGTACGTACCGGCCTTGGCCGACCCCGCCGGAGGCGTCGCGCACTTCGGGGCGCTGGGCTTGCGGTCCCACTTGACCGTGTAGGTGATGCCGGTCTTCGCGGGCGCCCGGAACACCAGGCTGCCGGAGCCCTTGGGGCAGTCGGCGGAGGACCAGTAGTCGTCTTCGCTGCCGGCCTGCGTGATCGTCAACACCGCGCTCTTCGGGCCGAGATCGATCTTGCAGTCGTAGGGCGAGGTGTTCGCGGCGGTCAGCAGCAGGGTGGGCCGCTGGCCGGGCGAGTACGTGTTGTGCAGGCTGCGCACGCTCAACTTCACCGTGCTCGCGGTGCAGTTGGGGAGCGTGGAGCCCGGCGCGAGCGTGTCGCCCCCGCCGACCCCGATGCTCGATCCGACGCCGGCCGCGCCGCCGCCACCCGCACCCTCGGTGCCCCCGGACCCCGAACCGCCACCGGCCGCGGACCCGCCACCGGAGCCGGAGCCCGACCCGGAACCGCCGGTCCCGGACCCCGAACTGCCCCCGGAACCCGCCCCGCTGGAATCTCCGCCGCTCGAATCGTCGCGTCCGCCCGGGGCTTGGCTGATGGCAGGACCCGAACTCGACGGCCCCGCAGTGATCGTGGGCGCGGGACCCTTGCCGTTCGACCCGCCGTCCTTGTTGCCGCCGCCTCCGCCGGACACCACGATCCAGGTGATCAGCAGCGCCAACAGGGCGACCACGGACACGAGTACGGCCCTCCGGCGCCAGTAGATGGAGCGGGGGAGCGGCCCGACAGGATTGCGCAGAGATCCCACGGCGCAAACTGTACGAGAGATCGGCGCGTTCGCTTGCCCCACCCGCCGCCTGTCCCTCAACTTTTCCGGATCATCATCCCGGTCTGCACACCAAGCTCATCCGCACGACGCACCGCAGGCGGCACGACCGCCCAACCGTCCCTGGCCGTGGCAGGATCGGAAGGGCCATGACTGCGCCAACGAAGCCCCCGAACGACAGCGCCGCCGACGGCCCCCTGGGGCCCCCGGCCGGCGAGGACCTCCACTCCCCCGTCATCGACTGGTTCGAGGAGCATGCCCGGGACCTGCCGTGGCGGCTCCCGGAAGCGGGCGCCTGGGGGGTGATGGTCAGCGAGTTCATGCTGCAGCAGACACCCGTCAGCCGTGTGCTGCCCGTCTACGAGCAGTGGCTGGCCCGCTGGCCACGCCCCGCCGACCTGGCCAAGGAGGCGCCCGGCGAGGCCGTCCGCGCCTGGGGCCGGCTCGGCTACCCGCGCCGTGCGCTCCGGCTGCACGGCGCCGCCGTGGCCATAACGGAGCGGCACGGCGGGGACGTACCGACCGATCATGCCCAGCTGCTCGCCCTGCCCGGCATCGGCGAGTACACGGCGGCCGCCGTGGCCTCCTTCGCGTACGGGCAGCGGCACGCGGTGCTCGACACCAACGTCCGCCGGGTCTTCGCGCGCGCCGTCACCGGCGTCCAGTACCCGCCGAACGCCACCACCGCCGCCGAACGCAAGCTGGCCCGCGCCCTGTTGCCCGAGGACCAGCGCACGGCCTCCCGCTGGGCCGCCGCCTCCATGGAGCTCGGCGCGCTCGTGTGCACCGCCAAGAACGAGTCCTGCCACCGCTGCCCCATCGCCGCCCTGTGCGCCTGGCGGCTCGCGGGCAAGCCCGAGCACCAGGGGCCGCCGCGGCGCGGGCAGACGTACGCGGGCACGGACCGCCAGGTGCGGGGCAAGCTGCTCGCCGTGCTGCGCGAGGCCCACGGACCCGTGCCGCGGGCGGTCCTGGACCGCATGTGGCACGAGCCGGTGCAGCGCGCGCGGGCGCTCGACGGACTCGTCTCGGACGGGCTCGTGGAGCCGCTTCCCGGTGGTTTGTATCGGCTCCCGTTGACGTAACCCCTCGTAACCCACGCCACATCACGACCCGTCGCACGATCAAATCCCCCTAAAGCACCGCAGGTCGGTGCACGTGTTTACCCCGTTCCTACGTCCGTTACACAACCGACGGACAGCCGACTGCCAGCCGCGTGCTGGCTCGCACAGCGCCGTGACAACGCCTCCGTAGCTTCATTGGCACGAGGAAGAAACCGACGGCGAGGGGCCGGTCGGGAACGGGGATCGGGAGGCGGTTCAACATGGCGCAGGGAGAGGTGCTCGAGTTCGAGGAGTACGTCCGCACCCGGCAGGACGCGCTGCTGCGCAGCGCACGCCGGCTGGTTCCGGACCCGGTGGACGCTCAGGACCTGCTCCAGACGGCGCTGGTCAGGACGTACCACCGCTGGGACGGCATCGCGGACAAGCGCCTCGCCGACGCCTACCTGCGGCGCGTGATGATCAACACGCGTACCGAGTGGTGGCGGGCCCGGAAGCTGGAGGAGGTCCCGACCGAGCAGCTGCCGGACGCCTCGGTCGACGACGCCACCGAACAGCACGCGGACCGCGCCCTGCTGATGGACATCATGAAGGTTCTGGCGCCGAAGCAGCGCAGCGTCGTCGTCCTGCGACACTGGGAGCAGATGTCGACGGAGGAAACGGCCGCAGCCCTCGGCATGTCGGCCGGTACGGTCAAGAGCACGCTGCACCGGGCGCTCGCCCGGCTCCGCGAGGAGCTGGAGAGCCGCGATCTGGACGCACGCGCGCTGGAGCGTGGGGAGCAGGAGCGTTGCGCGGTCTGACGGACTCGGGCCGGGGGACCTTGCAGGCGGCGTTCACGGCGGTGGCCGTGCTCGCCGCCCTCGCCCTTTTCGTCTCCGCCTGCGCCACGGGCGGCACCGGCGCCCGTGACGAGGGCCCCGCACGCGCGCCCTCGGACGCCGTGGCGGGTGCCGCGGTCTCGCCGTCGCCCTCGCCCAGCTCCTCGAAGGCCCCCGCGCATGTGAACGGGGTCAAGCTGGTCAAGGACGACCCGTCGGTCTCGGCGGAGGTCAAACGCGACCTCAAGCCGTGCGTGGCCGACGAGTACCCGGTCGACGTCTCCTACGGCGAGCTGACCGGCGGGTCGGCCGACGACGTCGTGGTGAACGTGCTGACCTGCGGCGACGCCGTGGGGGTCGGCTCGTATGTGTATCGCCAGGAAGGCGGTCGGTACGAGAATGTGTTCAAGGCCGAGGAACCCCCGGTCTACGCGGAGATCGACCGCGGCGACCTGGTGGTGACCAAGCAGGTGTACGAGAAGGGTGACCCGGTGTCGAGTCCGTCCGCCGAGATCGTGACGACGTACGGCTGGACCGCGGGCCGCTTCGTGAAGCGGTACAACACGCGCAACGACTACAGCAACGCCGTCGGGGGCGGCGCGTCGCCGTCCTCGTGAACCGTTCGGGCCGCTCGGACCGATCCACCAGCAGCAGGCCGTACGCGCCACGACCGACATCACCGATACGAGAACTGAGAGCACCGGGATGGCAGACCAGACCCACGTCCTGTTCGTCGAGGACGACGACGTCATCCGCGAGGCGACCCAGCTCGCGCTGGAGCGGGACGGCTTCGCGGTGACCGCCATGCCCGACGGACTGTCGGGCCTGGAGTCGTTCCGGGCGGACCGCCCCGACATCGCGCTGCTCGACGTCATGGTGCCCGGTCTCGACGGCGTGAGCCTGTGCCGCCGTATCCGCGACGAGTCGACGGTGCCGGTCATCATGCTCTCCGCCCGGGCCGACTCGATCGACGTCGTGCTGGGCCTGGAGGCGGGCGCCGACGACTACGTGACCAAGCCCTTCGACGGCGCCGTGCTGGTCGCGCGCATCCGTGCGGTGCTCCGGCGCTTCGGCCACGCGAGCGGCGGCGAGAAGGCCGACGGCGGCGAGGACACGATGGGCGGCGGCGTGCTGACCTTCGGCGACCTGGAGATCGACACCGAGGGCATGGAGGTCCGCCGGGCCGGGCAGACCGTGGGCCTGACCCCGACCGAGATGCGGCTGCTCCTGGAGTTCTCCTCCGCGCCGGGCACGGTCCTCTCGCGCGACAAGCTGCTGGAGCGGGTGTGGGACTACGGCTGGGGCGGCGACACCCGGGTGGTGGACGTCCACGTCCAGCGGCTGCGCACGAAGATCGGCCAGGACCGCATCGAGACGGTCCGCGGCTTCGGTTACAAGTTGAAGGCCTGAACGGGGACACCAGGGACATGCGGGGGACATTCAGGCGCCCGACCACCCCGAACGACGCGGGTGGCACGGGCATGCGCACAGGTCTGAGATGGAAGCTCAGCGCGGCCATCGCCCTGGTCGGCGCGCTGGTGGCGATCGCGCTGAGCCTGGTCGTGCACAACGCGGCCCGGGTCTCGATGCTGGACAACGCGCGCGACCTCGCGGACGAGCGCGTCCAGATCGCGCAGCGCAGCTACGAGCTGTCCAACCGGCCTAACTTCCCCAACGTCAAGATCGACGACCCCCGGCTGCCGTCGGCGCTGCGCGCGAAGGTCCAGCAGGGCCGCCGGGCGACGTACGTGATGGACGGGCGCGGCGGGGTGCCGGACATCTGGGCCGCCGTGCCGGTCAAGGACGGGCACGTGCTGTCGCTGCACACCAACTTCACCGACCGCAGCACGGACATCCTCCACGACCTCGACCAGGCCCTGGTGATCGGCTCCATCGCGGTGGTCCTCGGCGGCAGCGCCCTGGGCGTGCTCATCGGCGGCCAGCTCTCGCGCCGGCTGCGCAAGGCGGCGGCCGCGGCGAACCAGGTCGCCAGGGGCGAGTCGGACGTACGGGTGCGGGACGCGATCGGCGGCGTCGTACGGGACGAGACCGACGACCTGGCCCGCGCGGTGGACGCCATGGCGGACACCCTGCAGCAGCGTCTGGAGGCCGAGCGCCGGGTCACCGCGGACATCGCGCACGAGCTGCGCACCCCGGTGACCGGGCTGCTGACGGCGGCCGAACTGCTCCCGCCCGGCCGCCCCACCGAGCTGGTCCTGGACCGGGCGAAGGCGATGCGCACCCTCGTCGAGGACGTCCTGGAGGTGGCCCGCCTCGACGGCGCCTCCGAGCGGGCAGAGCTGCAGGACCTGATGCTCGGCGAGTTCGTCAGCCGGCGGGTGGCGGCGAAGGACCCGGCCGTCGAGGTGCGGGTGGTGCACGAATCCATGGTCACGACCGATCCCCGCCGCCTGGAGCGGGTCCTGTTCAACCTGCTCGCCAACGCCGCCAGGCACGGCAAGCCGCCGATCCAGGTCACCGTCGAGGGCCGCGTCATCCGCGTCCGCGACCACGGCCCCGGCTTCCCCGCCGACCTCCTGGCCGACGGCCCGAGCCGCTTCCGCACCGGCAGCACCGACCGCGCGGGCCACGGCCACGGCCTGGGCCTGACGATCGCCGCCGGTCAGGCCCGCGTCCTGGGCGCCCGCCTGACCTTCCGCAACGTCCGCCCGGTGGGCGCGCCCGACGGCGTCCCGGCGGAGGGCGCGGTGGCGGTGCTGTGGCTGCCGGAGCACGCCCCGACGAACACCGGCAGCTATCCGATGCTGCCGTAGCCGCCTTCCCTGCGACCACTCATACCTCCGCGACCAGCAGTTCCTCCCCCCGGGAGGGCCGCAGACCGTCCGTCCGCCCCGCGAAGTACCGCTTCTCCAGGTCGGCCGCCGAGACGTGCCGGACCTCGCGGAAACCGGCCTCGCGCGCGAGACGGAGGATCTCCGGCGGCCGGTAGAAGCTGAGGAAAGGAGTTCCCGCGGCCCGGGCGCCCTTCATCGCGACCCTGAGTCGGGCCTGCTCCTCGGGCTCCACGTCCTCGACGGGCCGGAGGAACGTGGACACGAGCGTCGACCCCGGCGCGAGGCTCGCGACGAGCCGGAAGGTCGCCTTGATCGCCTCCGGGGTGAGATACATGGTCACCCCCGCCGAGGCCACCGCCGCGGGCCGCCGGGGATCGAGCCCGCCCGCGAGCAGCTGCCCCCACCAGTCTCCCTCGAAGTCGACGGGCACCAGCCGCAGCCACTCGGGGACGCCGAGGCCGAGGTCGTCGAGCCGTCGCCTCTTCCAGGCCTGCGGCCCGGCCTGATCGACCTCGAAGACCCGCAGCCCGGCCGCGCCGACGTCCGGCCGGCGCTGCGCGAAGGTGTCGAGCCCGGCACCGAGGACGACGTACTGATCGAGCCCCTGCGCCGCCCGCTCCACCACGAGATCCTCGACGAACCGGGCCCGCGCGGCGATGGACGCCCGCATGCGCCGGGTGGCCACGACCTCCATGTCGGGCCGCTCACGCCACGCCTCGCCCGGGTCGGCGAGCCGCAGCCCGACCTCGTCCTCGACGACGTACGGCGGTGGGTCGGCGCGCAGATGCAGGGCCCGCCAGAGGGCGACCCGCACGGCGGTGTGCTCGGCGGCGGCCTCCTCGCCCGCCGTGCCCGTCACCCGAAGTCCTTGGAGAAGTCCAGCTCCTCGCTCCGCTCGGTCAGCGAGTACCAGTTGCCGTTGTCGTCGCGGAAGATCGCCTCGATGCCGTACGGCCGCTCCTGCGGCAGCTGCAGGAACTCGACGCCGCGTGCCTTGAAGATCTCGTAGTCACCCCGGCAGTCGTCCGTACGGAACGCTCCCGCGCCCAGCGCTCCCTTGCCGACCAGCTTCTTCAGCGCCTCGGCGGACTCGGGGTCGAGCCCGGGGCCGTCGAGGTTCATCAACGCCAGCTCGACACCCGGCTGGTTCTTGGCGGCCACGGTGATCCACTTCATGTCCCCCATGGAGACCTCGCTCCGCACCTCGAAGTCCAGCTTCTCGGTGAAGAAGGCCTTGGTGCGTTGCTGGTCGAAGGTCCATACGGTGCTGATGCCCAGGCCCAAGATCATGGCTCTGCTCTCTCTGGCTCGGTTCCGGTGTCCTGTCCGTCACCGTAGGCAGGGCGGGCCTCGGGCCGCTTCTTCAAAGTTGCGGTGGGGAAACCGCCGGCCCACAGCATCGCGTAGCACCCCGGGATGAGGGCGGCCCCGCGGCCGACGTGCTTGCTCCGGTACTCGCTCGGCGTCAGGCCGGTCCGCGCCTTGAACCGCGCCGAGAAGGTCCCGAGGCTGCTGAACCCGATCAGGTTGCAGATCTCCGTTACGCTCAGGTCGGCACTGCGCAGCATCTCCTCGGCCCGCTCGATGCGCCGATGCGTGAGGTACTGCCCGGGCGTCTCTCCGTACGCCGCCTTGAAGGCCCGCAGGAAGTGAAACCGCGAATACCCGGCATGCGCCGCCACCCCATCCAGATCCAGCTCCGGATCGGCCCAGTCACGGTCCATCGCATCCTTGGCGAGCCGCAACTGACGCATCTTGTCCACAGGTCCGATGGTGACACGGCCCACTGACAGCGGCGGGGCCGAAGCGGGGGCCTGGGTTGGCAGCCCCCAGCGACGCACGCCCCCACCCACCCGCACATGACGAAGGCCCCCGGGGCGGACACCATCCGGGGGCCTTCAGCTCAACTTGGGAGGATCACACGGCTTCGACGACCGGCGCCGACGCAGCCTCACCCTCGCCAGGCTTGGGCGCAGCCGGCCCCGCCCCGCGAAGCGCGACCTCCTTCACGAACACCGCCGCGATCAGCGCGCCCACGGCCACGATCGACCCGAGCAGGAAGGCCGTGTGCGTACCCGCGGACACCGCGTGCTGGTACGCCTCACGCGCCACCGCCGGCAGCTTCTCCAGGCTCTTCGCGTCCAGCTGCGCCGACTTCTCGGTGATCTTCGAACCCAGCGCTCCGGCCCGTGACGACATGACGTCCTGGACCCGGTTGTTGAACAGCGCGCCCATGATCGCGACACCGAAGGAGGAGCCGAGCGTACGGAACAGGGTGGTCGAGGAGGACGCCACGCCCATGTCCCGCATCTCCACGCTGTTCTGCGCGACCAGCATGGTGATCTGCATCAGGCAGCCCATGCCGAGACCGACGACGGCCATGAACACACCGGACATGAACCGCGAGGTCCCGGTGTCCATCGTCGACAGCAGGTACAGACCGATGATCATCAGGGTGCTGCCGACGACCGGGAACACCTTGTACTTGCCGGTGTTCGTGGTCACCCGCCCGGCCACCATCGAGGTGACCAGCATCGCGCCGAGCATCGGCAGGAGGAGCAGACCGGAGTTGGTGGCGGACGCGCCCTGCACCGACTGCTGGTACAGGGGCAGGAACAGCGTCGCGCCGAACATCACGAATCCGGTGATGAAGCCGATGATCGACATCAGCGTGAAGTTGCGGTTACGGAAGATGTGCAGCGGCACGACCGGCTCGCGGGCCTTGGTCTGCCAGAACACGAACCCGATCAGCGCGGCCACACCGATGCCGATGAGCTCCATGATCCGCGCGGACGTCCAGGCGTACTGCGAACCACCCCAGGTGGTGACGAGCACGATCGAGGTGATGCCTACGGTCAGCAGCGCGACACCGAGGTAGTCGATGCCCGCCTTGGACCGCTTCTTCGGCAGGTGCAGCACCACACTGATCAGACCGAGTGCGAAGACGCCGAGCGGCAGGTTGATGTAGAAGGACCAGCGCCAGCCCCAGTTGTCGGTGATGGTGCCGCCGACCAGCGGGCCGCCGATCATCGCGAGCGCCATGACGCCGGCCATCATGCCCTGGTACTTGCCGCGCTCCCGCGGCGGGATCAGGTCGCCGATGATCGCCATGACGCCGACCATCAGACCGCCGGCGCCGAGACCCTGCACGGCACGGAAGCCGATCAGCTCGCCCATGTTCTGGGCCATGCCGCTGAGCGCGGAGCCGATCAGGAAGATCACGATCGAGGTCATGAAGGTGGCCTTGCGGCCGTACATGTCACCCAGCTTGCCCCAGATCGGGGTGGCCGCCGCGGTGGCCAGCGTGTACGCCGTCACCACCCAGGACAGGTGCTCCAGTCCGCCGAGCTCGCCTACGATCGTCGGCATCGCCGTACCCACGATCATGTTGTCGAGCATCGCGAGCATCATGGTGATCATGAGCGCGAGCAGTACGACCCGTACGCTCTTCGGTTGTTTGTCCGGCTTGGTCTCGACCGTCTGTGTGTCCGCCATCGTCCCCACTCCCCTAGGCCCTTCTTCGTTCCCCCCGGCCGGCCACTTACTTGCCGCCCGGCTAGTTGTCTACACTGGGAGAAGTTAGACCCGCAACTAGCCGGGCGTCAAGTAAGTTTTCTAGTCGGGCGGCAAGTAAGTTTCCGTGCCAGTGCGAGGAGTACGAGGATGGGCGTCACCATGGACGGCACAAAACAGCATCGCCGCGGAAACACCCGCCAGCGCATCCAGGACGTGGCGCTCGAGCTCTTCGCCGAGCAGGGCTACGAGAAGACGTCGCTGCGCGAGATCGCCGAGAGCCTCGACGTCACCAAGGCAGCGCTGTACTACCACTTCAAGACGAAGGAAGAGATCCTCGTCAGCATCTTCGAGGACCTCTCCCAGCCGATAGAGGACCTGATCGAGTGGGGCAAGGCGCAGCCTCAGACGCTGGAGACCAAGCAGGAGATCATCCGCCGCTACAGCGACACCCTGGCGAGCGCGTCCCCGCTCTTCCGCTTCATGCAGGAGAACCAGGCGACGGTGAAGGAGCTGCGCATCGGCGAGATGTTCCGCAACCGCATGATGGGGATGCGCGACATCCTCATCGACACGGACGCCGAACTGGTCGACCAGGTGCGCTGCGTCAGCGCGATGTTCACGCTGCACGCCGGGATGTTCGTCCTCAACGACCTCGAAGGCGACCCCGAGGAGAAGCGCAAGGCCGTCCTCGAGGTCGCCACCGATCTGGTGACCCAGGCTCACCGGTCGACGCACACGCCGTAGCCGATCACACCCGGGCACTCACCTCTCAGACCTTGACGCCCTTGGTCAGGAGGAAGGAGACCGGGTTGATCGCCGAACCGTAGTTGGCGGTCTTGCGGACCTCGAAGTGCAGGTGCGGGCCGCTGGAGTTACCGGTGTTGCCGGACCGGGCTATGTGCTGGCCGGTGCCGACGACCTGACCGACGTGGACGTCGATCCGAGACAGGTGGGCGTACTGCGAGTACGTCCCGTTGCCGTGCTTGATGACGATGGCGTTGCCGTAGGCGGGGCCGTCACCGGCGCCGTTGCCGCCGGCCTTGACGACGGTGCCGCCGTGCGCGGCGACGACGTTCGTGCCGCTCGGCACGGCGAAGTCCTGACCGCTGTGCTTGTGCTGCCACATGCCGCCGGCCTGGTCGAAGCTCGCGGAGAGCGCGTACTTCGCCACCGGGTGGACCCAGGAGCGGGCCTTCTTGGCAGCGGCGGCCTTCTTGGCGGCGGCCTTCTGCTTCGCGACCGCCTGAGCCTTCGCCTTCGCGACCGCCGCGGCCTTGGCGGCCTTGGCCTGCGCGGCGGCCTGCGCCTCGACGGCGCTCGCGGCACTGGAGGCGGAGGAGACGTCGGCGGCAGCCGCGACCCCGGCTCCCAGCACGACCGAGGCCCCGAGTCCTGCGACCAGGACGGCGGCGCGGGTGCGAAGGAAGGACGTACGGGAGGAGCGGGACGTGACACGCGAAGACATGGACACCTCGGGATGACGGGGACAGAGAAAAGCCACCCGACGCATTCGCGCCGCCGGATGGGCTCATCCTTGGTAACCCCGGAACCCGTTGAACCCAAAACATGTGATCTACGACGGAAGCTAGTACTTCACCCCAAGACTTCCGACTTCTTGACACATGACCCATCTGGGACACATCGGTCAGGCTCCTCTTTTCCGCCCATGGGATCCACTATTCCGTCTAGTAACGGACATATCGCCTGTGCGGCTTGTCACCGGCCGGGAAGATCGATTCCCGCCCCGATGTGACGGCCGCTACGCCCGGCCAATTCCTCGCCCACATCGGACCCGGTGAAAGTAAACGGCCTCATGTGACGCACATCTCTGGCGACTTACCACCCAGTAACCCTACGGTTCCCCTCGCGCCACCCTCGCCCCCGAACATGCACCAGACAACGGCATACGGACGTGAGAGGACCCCCCACCATGACGAGCCGACGCCCCTGGGCGCTGAGCACAGTGGTCACCGCAGTCTCCACCACGGCACTTGTGGCACTGGCCGCCCCCGCGAACGCGGCGACGAGCACGGAGGACGTCGACTACGCGACCTGGCAGAAGGACTGCCAGAGCGTGATGGACCAGGCGCTGCCCTATCTGCAGCAGCGGATCGCGCGCACCGGGCCCGGTGAGAAGCAGGCGATCGTCTTCGACATCGACAACACCACGCTGGAGACCGACTTCGGATTCAAGTTCCCGCAGCCGGCCAACAAGCCCGTCCTGAACGTCGCCGAGTACGCCCAGCAGCACGGCGTCTCGGTCTTCTTCGTCACGGCCCGCCCGGGCATCCTCTACGCGCCCACCGAGTGGAACCTCGAGCACGACGGCTACCAGGTCTCCGGGCTCTACGTCCGCGGTCTGTTCGACCTCTTCAAGGACGTCGCCGCCTACAAGACGGCCCAGCGCGTCGACATCGAGAACAAGGGCTACTCGATCATCGCGAACATCGGCAACAGCGCCACCGACCTGTCGGGCGGCCACGCCGAGAAGACGTACAAGCTGCCGGACTACGACGGGCAGCTCTCCTAGGGCCTCGCGCCAAGAGGGCCCCTGAGCCCCCTGAGGACCCCATGCGGAAGGGGCCGGTGCCTTTCGGCACCGGCCCCTTCGTCGGCTCAACCCCCGGAGGGTCAGGCCTCCTTGCTCAGGTTCGGCCCGGCTCCGCCGGCCGCCTGCTCGATCGGCGGGACGTCCGGCAGGGACGACTTCTCCTCACCGCGGAAGGTGAAGGTGGCGTTGTCGCCCTCGCCCTCGGTGTCGACGACCACGATGTGACCGGGACGCAGCTCGCCGAAGAGGATCTTCTCCGAGAGCGAGTCCTCGACCTCACGCTGGATGGTGCGACGCAGCGGACGCGCACCCAGCACCGGGTCGTAACCCTTCTTGGACAGCAGCTCCTTGGCGGACTGGGAGAGCTCGATGCCCATGTCCCGGTCCTTCAGGCGCTCGTCGACCTTGCCGATCATCAGGTCGACGATCTTGAGGATGTCCTCCTGCGTCAGCTGCGGGAAGACGACCACGTCGTCGACGCGGTTGAGGAACTCGGGACGGAAGTGCTGCTTGAGCTCGTCCGACACCTTGTTCTTCATGCGCTCGTAGTTGGACTTCTTGTCACCCGAGGCCGCGAAGCCGAGGTTGAAGCCCTTGGAGATGTCCCGGGTGCCGAGGTTGGTCGTCATGATGATGACCGTGTTCTTGAAGTCCACGACCCGGCCCTGGGAGTCGGTCAGCCGACCGTCCTCCAGGATCTGCAGCAGCGAGTTGAAGATGTCCGGGTGGGCCTTCTCGACCTCGTCGAACAGGACGACGGAGAACGGCTTGCGGCGGACCTTCTCGGTCAGCTGACCGCCCTCTTCGTAGCCCACGTAGCCGGGGGGCGAACCGAAGAGACGCGAGACCGTGTGCTTCTCGCTGAACTCCGACATGTCGAGGGAGATCAGCGCGTCCTCGTCACCGAAGAGGAACTCGGCGAGGGCCTTGGAGAGTTCGGTCTTACCGACACCGGACGGGCCGGCGAAGATGAACGAACCACCGGGACGCTTGGGGTCCTTCAGACCGGCTCGCGTACGGCGGATCGCCTTCGACAGCGCCTTGACGGCGTCGACCTGGCCGATGACCCGCTTGTGGAGCTCGTCCTCCATGCGCAGCAGACGCGAGGACTCCTCCTCGGTCAGCTTGAAGACCGGGATGCCGGTGGCGGTCGCGAGGACCTCGGCGATCAGCTCGCCGTCGACCTCGGCGACGACGTCCATGTCGCCGGCCTTCCACTCCTTCTCCCGCTTGGCCTTGGCGGCCAGGAGCTGCTTCTCCTTGTCGCGCAGGGAAGCGGCCTTCTCGAAGTCCTGCGAGTCGATCGCGGACTCCTTGTCACGGCGCACGCCCGCGATCTTCTCGTCGAACTCGCGCAGGTCCGGCGGAGCCGTCATCCGGCGGATGCGCATCCGGGAACCGGCCTCGTCGATCAGGTCGATCGCCTTGTCCGGCAGGAAGCGGTCCGAGATGTACCGGTCGGCCAGGGTGGCGGCCTGGACCAGCGCCTCGTCGGTGATGGAGACGCGGTGGTGGGCCTCGTACCGGTCGCGCAGACCCTTGAGGATCTCGATCGTGTGCGGCAGGGACGGCTCGGCGACCTGGATCGGCTGGAAGCGGCGCTCGAGGGCCGCGTCCTTCTCCAGATGCTTGCGGTACTCGTCCAGCGTGGTCGCACCGATGGTCTGGAGCTCACCGCGGGCCAGCATCGGCTTCAGGATCGAAGCGGCGTCGATGGCGCCCTCGGCGGCACCCGCACCGACCAGCGTGTGCAGCTCGTCGATGAACAGGATGATGTCGCCGCGGGTGCGGATCTCCTTGAGCACCTTCTTCAGGCGCTCCTCGAAGTCACCGCGGTAGCGGGAGCCGGCGACCAGCGCGCCGAGGTCCAGGGTGTAGAGGTGCTTGTCCTTGAGGGTCTCGGGCACCTCGCCCTTGACGATGGCCTGGGCGAGGCCCTCGACGACGGCGGTCTTGCCGACGCCGGGCTCGCCGATGAGCACCGGGTTGTTCTTGGTACGGCGGGACAGCACCTGCATGACCCGCTCGATCTCCTTCTCGCGCCCGATGACCGGGTCGAGCTTGGACTCACGAGCGGCCTGGGTGAGGTTCCGGCCGAACTGGTCGAGGACCAGGGACGTCGAGGGGGTGCCCTCGGCAGGACCGCCACTGGCGCCGGCGGTCTCCTTGCCCTGGTAGCCGGAGAGCAGCTGGATGACCTGCTGCCGCACCCGGTTGAGATCGGCGCCCAGCTTCACGAGGACCTGGGCGGCGACGCCCTCGCCCTCGCGGATCAGGCCGAGCAGGATGTGCTCCGTGCCGATGTAGTTGTGGCCCAGCTGGAGAGCCTCCCTGAGGGACAGCTCCAGGACCTTCTTGGCACGGGGGGTGAAGGGGATGTGCCCGGACGGGGCCTGCTGGCCCTGGCCGATGATCTCCTCCACCTGCTGGCGGACCGCCTCGAGCGAAATCCCGAGGCTCTCAAGGGCCTTGGCGGCGACACCCTCACCCTCGTGGATCAGGCCCAGGAGGATGTGCTCGGTGCCGATGTAGTTGTGGTTGAGCATCCGGGCTTCTTCCTGAGCCAGGACGACAACCCGCCGCGCGCGGTCGGTGAACCTCTCGAACATCGTTAATCGCTCCTCAGAGCGGTCAGGCAGTGGGGGGAACTTCCCCTCCCTGTCCTTCCGCAGCTTAGTCCCGCAAGCGGGGACCGCTCATTCCAACTGCCGACACCGGACCGAGAACCAACGCTGCCTCCTGACCCCGAACGCCGACATATGCTCCAACCCGATGGTGCGAGACGATGTTCCCGCAGGCCAGACAGTTACCCACACCATCAGTACGCCGATGGCGAACGTGAGACGTCCTCGCCTGCGTGTCGCCCCCTCCCACTAGGGATGTCTTACCCGCTGGGACTGACAGTCCATGCAGCGCGGCCCGGTTCCCTCCGCTACGGGCGAACAACCTTGCACCACCCCGCACCCCCGCACGCCCCCTTGTTCGGCACCCTGTGCAGCCATGCGAACACCCAGCGTAACTCGGGAGCCGTTCGGGCGGTTGCACTTGGCATGGTTGGCAGCCGCCGCACGATTCCGCTCCCCCGCAGGCCGCTCGACTCCGGCGATCACGCCCGCCGGTGGTACGAGAACGAACTGGGCTGGGCGACACTGCCCGCCCCGGCGGCAGACCCCGGATCCGGGCTCCGGCTGCGGGTGGGCGACCGCTTCGACGTCCTGGACGTGCCGGCCGAGGCGGGCCGGGCGGGCCTGCGCCATCTCGCGCCGTCCTCTCCGGTGGCCGTGCGGGGCGACCGAATGCGGCTGCTGGTGGCCGCGGGCAGCGCGGAGGAGCTGCCGGGGCTGCTGGACTGGCTGGAGTGGGGCGCGCTCACGCTGGATCTGACGGCGACCGGCGAGGGCGGCGTCATGGACGCGCCGCTTCCCCCTGAGAGCGGGCCTGCCGGTCTACGGGGCCACCGGGGCGCCCTGCAGGGGGCCGCCGTATGGCTGCGACCCCCCGAGCCTGGGTGCGAGGTCGAGGCCTCGCTGCCGACGCTGTCGGCCGTGGGGGGCGTTGGGGGCGCCCCCGATCTCGTACGACTCGTGGACACGGTGGCAACGCAGTGCCACCGGCTGCGGCTGCGGCGCGCGTGCGCCCGGCCTTCCACCCTGCCGTAGAACGGCGATCAGGCGTTGGCCTTCTCGTAGGCCTCGCGGATGGACGCGGGAACACGGCCGCGGTCGTTGACCTCGTAGCCGTTCTCCTTCGCCCACGCGCGGATCTGCGCGGTGTCCTGGCTGCCACCGGAAGCTGCGCGCGCCTTTCCGCGCCCGCCCGAAGAACGACCCCCGGTACGACGGCCACCCTTCACGTAAGCCTCGAGAAGGCCGCGGAGCTTGTCCGCATTGGCGGTCGTGAGATCGATCTCGTACGTCTTGCCGTCCAACGCGAACGTAACGGTCTCGTCCGCCTCGCCGCCGTCGAGGTCGTCGACAAGAAGGACCTGAACCTTCTGTGCCACCGGATTTCCTTTCATCCATAACTTGAGGGCCTGGGGTCTGCGGCGTCCGCCGTTTCGCCGTCCCCTGTTATATGCAGTACTGCAGTACGTCGGAAAGCAAACCGCTTTTGCCGGAAAAACACAAACCCCTCGGAGAGACTGACCGAGAGACTGACCGAGAGACCGCCGTGAGACCGACTGCGGGCCCTAGTACGGGGTCAAGAGCGAGACAGATGGCTCACGCCGTCCGGAAACATGCGCGTTTCGGACATAGGGAACCTGGGCAGGGGCCGCGGAATACATCGCGCGATCGGCGATCACAGATGCAGAAGCATCCGGCTGTTGCCCAAGGTGTTCGGTTTCACCCGTTCGAGACCGAGGAACTCCGCTACGCCCTCGTCATAGGAACGCAGTAGCTCCGCGTAGACATCGGTGTCGACGGGGGTCTCACCGATCTCGACGAAGCCGTGCTTGACGAAGAACTCCACTTCGAAGGTCAGGCAGAAAACGCGGCGAACGCCGAGCCAGCGCCCGGTCTCCAGCAACTTCTCCAGCAGTTGATGCCCGACACCGGCGCCCTTCAGGCCGGGCTTCACCGCGAGAGTGCGGACTTCCGCGAGGTCTTCCCACATCACGTGCAGCGCGCCGCAGCCGACGACGTCGGCGTTGTCGTCCCGTTCGGCGATCCAGAACTCCTGGATGTCCTCGTAAAGCGTGACCGTTGCTTTGTCGAGCAGGATGCGGCCGCGGACGTACGTGTCGAGGAGACGGCGTACGGCCGGGACATCGCTGGTACGGGCCCGCCGGACAGTGATGGCTTTAGCACTGACTTCGGTGCCTTCGGGACCTACAGGACTCTCTGCTGACATGTGCGGACGCTATCGCCCGTCGGCCTCCTGTGCCGAGCCGGGGTTCTCACGGCCCGTATCACCACCGGTATCCGCGGCCGCTTCGGATGTTTCCGGACCTTGGACGATGCGTACGGCGTCTCTGAGGGCAAGGCGCTGTTCCTCGCTCATCATCCCGAAGAAGGCGACGAGAGCAGCTGCCGGGTTGTCGGACTGCGACCAGGCGTCGTTCATCAGAGCGGCCGCGTAGGCGGCCCTGGTGGAGACCGCCTCATATCGATAGGCCCGGCCTTCGGCCTCACGGCGGACCCAGCCCTTCTGATGGAGATTGTCCAAAACGGTCATCACCGTGGTGTATGCGATGGACCGTTCCCGCTGAAGGTCTTCCAGGACTTCTCGTACGGTCACCGGGCGGTTCCACTTCCACACCCGCGTCATGACCGCGTCTTCGAGTTCTCCCAATGGGCGAGGCACAGCTCAGCACAATAGTGGGAGAAGTCCACATTGGCGTGCCGGACGTGCGCATCCACCGACAAACAGGAACAAAAAGGGCGCACAACTCGGAAAGCGCGAGCACGCGCGGGAGTCGTGCGCCGAGGAGGCGCCGCCGGGGAGGGGTCAGGCGTCGGTCTTCGGGGAGCCCTGCCGGACGCCCTCCGCGCGCGCGATGGCGGCGTCGGCGGCCGCGTCCTCCTTGGCCTTGTTGGCCCCGCCCTGGGTCTTCACCATCACCCTGATCACGGCGATGAAGAGCACGGCCATGACGACCGGGGGCACGAGCGCGGAGACGATGTCCATGCGTCCAGGGTAGCCACGGCCGCAAAGGGCGAGCGGGGCGGGGCCGGGAGGTTCCGGGCGGTTCGGGCGCTCTCAGCCGGCGGCGAGGTGCCGGGGCTGCCCTGAGCTGGGCGGCGAGGCCGGCTTGCGGCGCGGGAAGACCTCGCCCGGGGTCGGGATGGGACGCGCCGGCTTCGGCTCGGCCGGGGTGGGGGCGGGCTTGGGGGCGGCCGGCTTCTGGGCGGGCTTCTTGTCGGGCCTGCGCGCGGGATCCCGCTCCGTGGCCGCGGCGGCCTGCGCTGCGGTGCCCCCCAGACCGCCGGGAAGGGCCTTGAGACGGCTCCGGGCGGCCGGGACGGTCGCAGTGGCCCGGCGGGCCGCACCGGGCGCGAGACGGTCGCGTACGTCCTGCTCCGCGAGCATCCGGCAGCGCCCCAGCAGGACCGAGGCGGCCGGATTGCCGCGCAGGGCCCGCAGGGCGGCGAGATCGTCGGACTGCGGGCGGTATCCGGCTGCCAGCGCCTCCTCCAGGAGCGTCAGATAGCCGGACACGGTCCCTGGCAGAGCGGCGCGATAGCGCGCGAGATCGGCCACCAGGAAGGCACGCAGCCGGTCACCCTCACGCATCGCCTCGTCCAGGGACTCGGCGAGGAGGAGGCAGTCCTTGACGTCCTCTGCGGGCGTGGGGCCGGGCTGAAGGGCGAGGGCGAGGGCGAGAGCGCGGCGGAGCACACGCAGCTCCTCCGCGCCGAACGCCATGCCGCCGCGGGATCCGTATGGCGTGGGCATGCGGCGACACTACGCGCTAATCAGACAAATTTGACATAAGGGGCGGGTGTGGCGCGACCGCGCCACCCGGTTGCTCCTCGGCCGTCCTCACATGCGGGAGACGTTGCGCTCGTAGACCATCCGCAGCCCGATCAGCGTCAGCCACGGCTCGTGCTCGTCGATCACGGACGACTCCCCCAGCACCATCGGTGCCAGCCCGCCGGTCGCGATCACCGTGACGTCGTCGGGGTCCTCAGCCAGCTCCCGCGCCATCCGTCCGACGACGCCGTCGACCTGCCCGGCGAAGCCGTAGATGATGCCGGACTGCATCGCCTCGACCGTGTTCTTGCCGATCACGCTCCGCGGCCGGGCCACCTCGATCTTGCGCAGCTGTGCGCCCCGGACGCCGAGCGCCTCGACGGAGATCTCGATACCGGGGGCGATCACGCCGCCGATGTACTCCCCGCGCGCGGAGACCGCGTCGAAGGTGGTGGCGGTGCCGAAGTCGACGACGATCGCCGGGCCGCCGTAGAGCTCGACGGCCGCGACCGCGTTGATGATGCGGTCGGCGCCGACCTCCTTGGGGTTGTCCGTCAGGATCGGCACGCCGGTCTTCACGCCCGGCTCCACCAGCACCGCGGGGACGTCGCCGTAGTACCGGCGCGTCACCTCGCGCAGCTCGTGCAGCACGGACGGCACGGTGGCGCAGATCGCGATCCCGTCGATGCCGTCCCCCAGCTCGTCACCGAGCAGGGGGTGCATGCCCATCAGGCCCTGCAGCAGCACCGCCAGCTCGTCCGCCGTGCGGCGGGCGTCCGTGGAGATGCGCCAGTGCTCGACGATGTCGTCCCCGTCGAACAGGCCGAGGACGGTGTGCGTGTTGCCTACGTCGATGGTCAGCAGCATGGCCGGTACCTACTCCGCCGCTCGCAGGTCGAGGCCGATGTCGAGGATCGGCGAGGAGTGGGTCAGGGCGCCTACGGCGAGGTAGTCGACGCCGGTGTCGGCGTACACGCGCGCGTTGTCGAGGGTGAGCCGCCCCGACGCCTCCAGGGCGGCGCGGCCGTGCACGAGGGCGACGGCCTCCTCGCACTCGCCCGGCGTGAAGTTGTCCAGGAGGATCAGGTCGGCGCCGGCGTCCACGACCTCGCGCAGCTGGTGCAGGGTGTCGACCTCGACCTCGATCGGCACGTCCGGGAAGGCCTCCCGTACGGCCTTGAAGGCCTGGGCGACGCCGCCCGCCGCGACGACGTGGTTGTCCTTGACGAGCGCCGCGTCCGACAGCGACATCCGGTGGTTGACCCCGCCGCCGCAGCGCACGGCGAACTTCTCCAGCGACCGCAGCCCCGGAGTCGTCTTGCGGGTGTCGCGGACCTTGGTCGCCGTGCCGTCGAGGGCGTCCGCCCACGCGCGCGTGGCGGTCGCGATGCCGGAGAGGCGGCACAGGAGGTTGAGCGCGCTGCGTTCGGCGGTGAGCAGGTCGCGGGTGCGCGTGGTGACCGACAGCAGCTGCTGCCCGGCGGCCACCCGGTCGCCGTCCTCCACGTGCCGCTCGACCTCGAACTCGTCCGTGCAGACCACGGAGAGCACTGCTTCGGCGACCCTGAGGCCGGCCACGACGCCGGCCTCGCGCGCGGTGAAGTCGGCGGTGGCGACGGCCTCCTCGGGGATGGTCGCGACGGTGGTCACGTCCACGCCGTGGTCGAGGTCCTCCTGGATGGCGAGGTTGGCGATGTCCTCGACCTCCACGGGGTCGAGTCCGACGTCGGACAGGAGCTGCGCCAGCGCGGGATCGAGCCCGCATTCCAGGTATTCGGCATCGGCGCCGGCACCGCAGGCACAGCCGTCGCCGCAGCCGCCGTTCGAGGCGAGGGGGAGGTCGGGGGTGGTCACTTCTGTCACTGCTCCTGGGGACGGTGCGCGGGCTGGGGCTGCCGGGTCGGGGGGAAGTCTGGGGTATCGGTGGTGCCGACGGCGAGTGTGCGGTCGGGATTCAGCCGTACGACGATGTGGCGGCGCCAGGCCGTGTCGTCGCGGTCGGCGTGGTCCTCGCGCCAGTGGCAGCCGCGGGTCTCCTCGCGCAGCCGGGCGGCGGCGACCAGGACGCGGGCCACGCACAGGAGGTTGGTGGCCTCCCAGGTGTCGACACCGGGCTCGGCGGTCTTGCCGTTCTCGGCGAGGGCGTCGCGGGCGTCGGTGTGCAGCCGCTGGAGCTGGTCGGCGGCCCTGGCGAGGGACTCGGCGGAGCGCAGCACGCCCGCGCCGTCGGCCATGATCCGCTGGATCGCGAACCTGGCCTCCGGTGCGAGCAGCGGGTGCCCGGGCACCCCGGGGTGCTCCACGGGCTCGGGCACGCGCGCGTGGAGGCCGTTCGCCGCCCCCTTCGCCGCGATGTCGGCGGCGATGCGCTCGGCGTAGACGAGGCCCTCGAGGAGGGAGTTGGAGGCGAGCCGGTTCGCGCCGTGCACGCCGGTGCAGGCGACCTCGCCGCACGCGTACAGGCCCGGGACGGTCGTCCGGCCCTGGGAGTCGGTGCGGACGCCGCCGGAGGCGTAGTGGGCGGCCGGGGCGATCGGGATGGGTTCGGTCACCGGGTCGATGCCGTGCGCGCGGCAGGCGGCGAGGATCGTCGGGAAGCGGTGCTCCCACATGTCGGCGCCGAAGTGCCGGGCGTCGAGGTACATGTGCTCGGCGTCCTGCTCCTGCATGCGGCGCATGATGCCCTTGGCGACGATGTCCCGCGGGGCCAGCTCGGCCAGTTCGTGCCGGCCGACCATGAAGCGCACGCCGCCGGCGTCGACCAGGTGGGCGCCCTCGCCGCGCACGGCCTCGGAGACCAGCGGCTGCTGGCCCTCCGCGTCCGGGCCGAGGAACAGCACGGTCGGGTGGAACTGCACGAATTCGAGGTCGGAGACCTCCGCGCCCGCTCGCAGGGCGAGGGCCACGCCGTCGCCGGTGGACACGGACGGGTTGGTCGTCGCGGAGAACACCTGGCCCATGCCGCCGGTCGCGAGGACGACCGCGGGCGCGTGCACGGCGCCCACGCCGTCGTGCTGGCCTTCGCCCATGACGTGCAGGCTCACGCCCGCCGTGCGGCCGTCGGAGTCCGTCAGCAGGTCCAGGACCAGCGCGTTCTCGATGGTGCGGACGCCACGCGCGTGTGCCGCCTCGACCAGCGCTCGGGAGATCTCCGCGCCGGTCGCGTCGCCGCCCGCGTGCGCGATGCGGCGGCGGTGGTGGCCGCCCTCGCGGGTGAGCGCCAGGTCGCCCTCTTCGGACTCGTCGAAGTGCGCGCCGGTCGCGATGAGCCGCCGTACGGCGTCCGGGCCCTCGGTGACGAGGATCCGGACGGCCTCCTCGTCGCACAGGCCCGCGCCCGCCACCAGGGTGTCGTCCAGGTGCTGTTCCGGGGTGTCGCCCTCGCCGAGGGCCGCGGCGACGCCGCCCTGGGCCCAGCGGGTGGAGCCGTCGTCGAGGCGTGCCTTGGTGACGACGACGGTGCGCAGCCCGGAGGCCTCGCATCGCAGGGCCGCGGTGAGGCCGGCGACCCCGGAGCCCACGACCACCACGTCCGCGGAGATGGACCACCCGGGGGCGGGCGCGTGCAGTCGTATGCCTGTGCTGCTCACGAGGCGGCTCCGAAGGTTCCGAAAGTGAGAGGGATGTTGTCGATCAGCCGGGTCGTACCGACCCGGGCTGCGACGGCGAGGACGGCCTCACCCGTGAAGTCGTCCTTGATCTCGGTGAAGTCGGACGGGTCGACCAGGGCGAGGTAGTCCAGCTTCAGCGGCGGTGACAGGCGCGCGGCGTCGTCGAGCACCAGCCGGGCGGCGGCGCGGACGGCGGAGGGGGCACCCGGGAGCGCCTTGGCGACGGCGTGCGCGTCGGCGGCCGCGCGGGACTCGCCGATCGCGCTGAGCGCCTCGGCACGCGCGTGCGTGGCGGGCACCTCGCGCGCCCGCGCGCGCAGCGCCTCCTGGGCGGCGTGCCGGTCGCCGCCGGCGAACAGCGCGTGGGACAGCGAGAGCGCCGTGCGCCGCTCGGCGGGCGACAGGTAGCGGTTGCGGCTGGAGAGCGCGAGGCCGTCATCCTCGCGCACCGTGGGGACGCCGACGATCTCGATGCCGAAGTTCAGGTCCCGCACCATGCGGCGGATCAGGGCGAGCTGCTGGGCGTCCTTCTGGCCGTAGAGGGCGACGTCGGGGCGCGTGAGGTGCAGCAGCTTGGCGACGACGGTGAGCATGCCGTCGAAGTGGCCGGGGCGCGCGGAGCCCTCCAGGCGCTCCCCCATGGGGCCCGCGGCGATGCGGACCTGGGGCTCGCCGCCCGGGTACACCTCGTCCACCGACGGGGCGAACACGACGTCCGCGCCGGAGAGTTCGGCGAGCTTGACGTCCGCGTCCAGGGTGCGCGGGTAGCGGTCAAGGTCCTCGCCCTCGCCGAACTGAAGGGGGTTCACGAAGACCGTCACGACGACCTCGCCGTCCGCTCCGGCGATCCCGCGCGCGGTGCGGATCAGGGTGGCGTGGCCCTCGTGCAGGGCGCCCATGGTCATCACGACGGCGCGGCGGCCGGTACGCGTGCGTGCGTGCAGTTCGTCGGCGGTGCGCAGCAGCCTGGTGGTCATCGGGCATCTCCCTCGGCGCCGTCGGTCCGGTCGGTGCCGTTGGCGAGTACCCCGAGGAGATCCTCGGCGAGTTCCGGCTTCAGCAGCCCGTGGGCGAGCGCGCGGTCGGCCGTGGCCCGCGCCATCGCCAGGTAGCCGGCGACGGTCTGCGGGGCGTACCGGCGCAGCTCCGCGACATGTGCGGCGACCGTGCCCGCGTCCCCACGCGCGACAGGGCCGGTCAGGGCCGCGTCGCCGGAGCGCAGGGCGTTGTCCAGGGCGGCGCCGAGCAGCGGGCCCAGCATCCGGTCGGGGGCCGTGACGCCGGCCTCGCGCAGCAGCTCCATGGACTGGGCGACCAGCGTGACCAGGTGGTTCGCGCCCAGTGCGAGCGCCGCGTGGTACAGCGGGCGCATCTCCTCGGCGACCCATTCCGGCTCGCCGCCCATCTCGATGACGAGGGCCTCGGCGGCCAGCCGCAGTTCCTCGGGCGCGGTGACGCCGAACGAGCAGCCGGCCAGGCGCTGCACGTCCACGGGCGTGCCCGTGAAGGTCATCGCCGGGTGCAGGGCCAGCGGCAGCGCGCCCGCGCGCAGTGCGGGGTCCAGGACCTTGGCGCCGTACCGCCCGGAGGTGTGCACGAGCAGCTGTCCCGGCCGCACGGCGCCGGTCTCGGCGAGTCCCTCGACCAGGCCGGGCAGGGCGTCGTCCGGAACGGTCAGCAGGACCAGTTCGGAGCGCTGGAGCACCTCGGCGGGCGGGACGAGCGGGACGTCGGGCAGCAGCTGCGAGGCGCGCCGCCTGGAGGTCTCGGAGACGCCGGAGACGGCCACCGGGCGGTGCCCGGCGAGCTGGAGCGACGCGGCCAGGGCGGGGCCGACGCGACCGGCGCCGACGACGCCGACGGTGAGCCGCGCCGGGCGGTCCCTGGGGTCTGGCTGTTGGCTTGTACTCACTCGACGGCGGCCTTCCCGTTCCAGTCCGCTCCGGGTACCGGACGATTTCTCGTCATGTTAACGCTATCGGTCCGAAGTGCGTTCGGCTGTCCACAGGCTGTGAGTAGTCACACGGTGACCCGCGCGGAAGGCCTGTGGAAATCCGGGTGCCCGCGCGGAGCGCGACGGGAATGATCCGCTGCATGAGTGACACGGCGGAACAGGGCGGGCAGCCGGACGAGCTGTCCGACGAAGAACGGCTCAAACAGCGGCGCAAGAGGCGGATCAGCGCGTACCGGAGCGCGGGGCGCGTGCTCGCGCGCCCCGGTTTCCTGGGCACGCTCGGCGAACGACTGGCGCTGCTGGACGACGCGCGGCACCTGCACGACCTGGACGAGCCGTCGGACATCTACGGCAACGGCATCGTCGAGACCCTGGAGGAGAAGGTCGCCGGACTGCTCGGCACGGAGGCGGCCGCGTTCTTCCCCACGGGCACGATGGCCCAGCAGGTGGCGCTGCGCTGCTGGGCGGGCCGCACCGGCAACCCCACGGTCGCCGTGCACGCGCTGGCCCACCCCGAGGTGCACGAACGCAATGCGTTCAGCCAGGTCAGCGGATTGCGCCCGGTACGGATCACGGGCGAGCCCCGGCTCCCGACCGCCGACGAGGTGCGCGACTTCGAGGAGCCCTTCGGGGCGCTGATGCTCGAACTGCCCCTCAGGGACGCCGGTTTCGTGCTGCCCTCCTGGGAAGAACTCACCGAGGTCGTCGAGGCCGCGCACGAGCGCGACGCGGTGGTGCACTTCGACGGCGCGCGCCTGTGGGAGTCCACCGTCCACTTCGGCCGCCCCCTGGACGAGATCGCGGGCCTGGCGGACAGCGTGTACGTGTCGTTCTACAAGTCCCTCGACGGCTACGGCGGCGCCGCGCTCGCCGGCCCCAGGACGCTCGTCGAGGAGGCGAGGACCTGGCGGCACCGGTACGGCGGCCAGATCTTCCAGCAGTTCCCGACCGCCCTGTCGGCCCTCGCAGGCCTGGAGCGGGAGCTTCCCCGGCTGCCCGCCTACGTGGCGCACGCGCGCATGGTCGCCGCCGCGCTGCGCGAGGGGTTCGCGGCGGCCGGGGTGCCCTGGGCGCGTGTCCATCCCGGGGTGCCGCACACCAACGAGTTCCAGGTCTGGCTGCCGTACGGAGTCGACGTCCTCTCGGAGGCCGCGATCCGGCAGGGCGAGGAGACGGGCACGCTGCTGTTCGCCAACGCCTGGGACGAGAAGGGCCCGGGTCTGGCCCTCACCGAGGTGTACGTACGGGCCGCGGGCCTGGAGTGGACCGCCGAGGACGTGAAGGCTGCGGTCGCGGAGTTCGCGTCCCGCCTCGCCGAGGAGGCCGGCAAGGCGGGAGCGCAAGGGAACGGTCGGGCCGGCAGCGGTCAGTAGGTGGAGCGCGGCCGCAGACGCAGCCACCGGACCACGGCCGGCCGTATCCGCCCATGGGCCGGGCGCCCGGCGAGGACCGCGCCGAACTGCCGGTGGTCGCGCAGCTCGCGCACGACCTGCCAGTCGTTCGCGCCGGGTGCGGGCGGGGCGGGCTCGCCCTGCCGGTGGGCGCGGTAGGTGTCGAGAAGGTACTGCTGCGTGATGCTCATGACGGATCGCCTCTTCGGGACTTCTCCGGATGTGGAACTCCGGAGAGGGACTGGGCTCCGCGGTCGCCCCGGTGATCCCAGGCTGCGCCGGTCGCCACGCAGAAGTCGCGCCGATTGACGGGCGGCGTCAATCGAGCACGGCGTTGTCAGTGGCGGGGTGCACCATGAGGTCATGAGCGTGCACATCGACATCGCGGGGCTGCGGCCGGAGAGGGTCGCCGTCGTCCCCTCGCCCCTGGCCGAGCTCGGCATGGCGCTGCACGCGCTGTCCGAGCCGGGGCACCACCCGGGCCTGCAAGGCTGGGTGACGGGCGTGGCGGCCCGCCTCGACCCGCACCTCGCGGACCGCATGTGCGAGGCCGACTTCCTGTGGCGGACGACGTTCTCGGACCTGTTCCTGCCGTACGCGGGCATCCCCGGCGCCATGCCCGGGGCCACGCTCGCCGAGGAGCTCGACCTGCTGGACAAGCTGACGGACGAGGAATTCGTCGACGCGGCACTGGAGTTCAGCTGCGCGATGCCCTACGGCGAGGGGCCGAGCCCGCTGGTCGACGCCGGGCTGCGCCGCCGCGCCCTGGAGCTGGCCGCCGCGCGCGGGCCGCAACAGGTGCGGTTCAGCGAGCTGTTGCTGGACGATCCGCCCAAGACCCGTTCCTGGCTGCGGCAGTTCCTGATGGACTGCGACGAGGCGTTCTTCGCGGAGAGCTGGTCCCGGCTGCGCCACCAGCTCACGGCGGACGCCCGCCACAAGACCGACCTGCTGCGCCGCAAGGGCCTGGCCGAAGCGCTGGCCGCCGTGTCCCCGGCCGTCGCGCTCGACGAGGCCGCCGGGGCGATCACGGTCGACAAGCTGAGCGTGGGCCGTACGGCCACGAAGGACCGCGGGCTGCTCCTGGTGCCGACGAGCCTCGGCTGGCCCCATCTCTCCGTCCTGTACTGGCACGGCTGGCAGCCGGTGCTGCACTACCCGGTCGGCTCCCCGGAACTCACGGCCCCGCCCTCCGTGCAGCAGCTCGCCCTGCGGATGACCGCCCTGTCGCACCCCGTCCGGATGCGGATCTGCCGCTACCTGGCCCGCAGCGCCTACACCACCAGCGAGCTGGCGCAGGCGCACGACATGACGGCCCCCGAGATATCCCGTCACCTGGGCGTGCTGAAGAAGGCGGGCCTGATCACCACGCGACGCCGCGGCCGGTACGTCCAGCACCAGCTGGACATAGCCGTCGTGGCCCGGCTGGGCAGCGACTTCCTGGAGGGCATCCTGCGCTGAGCGGGCGGACGCCGGGACCAGCCGGCGGGCACCACCCTGGGCTCGCGCGCCGAGCGCCGCCGGGTCAGTCGAACCGGATGTGCCGGATCCCCACCCCCGCCTGCCGCAGCCGGGTCCGCAGCGCGCCCTCGTTGTTGGGCCGCAGCGTCAGCCCGGCGAGCACGGCGATGCGGTCCGCGGTCTTCGGCACGGTCGAATGGTCCGTCCACAGATGCTCGGCGAACTCCGGCTCACTCAGCCGCTCCAGGCAGTGGTCGAGCTGCCGTACGGCCCAGGTCTCCCTGCACAGCCCGGCGTTCTTGCCGGCGACGTACTGAAGGAGGTGGCCGAAGCCGCGTTCACGCAGCCGCCCGAGGACCGTCTCCCGCTGGGCGAGGAGGGTGAAGTGGCGTACGTCATGGCCGAGTTCGCGCAGCCGGCCCACGGTCTCGTCCAGGTACCCGGAGTCCGTGACCGTCATCGGCGCGATCACGACTCCGTCGTGCTTGGTCAGGGCGAGGTCCAGCACCTCGACCACGCCCTGCCGCCATGACGTCAAGTCCTGGAAGTCGCCGCGCAGTTCGGGCGGGAGCATGCGGCGCAGGCCGAAGCCTGCGTGTTCGGGGTCGCAGATGACGCTGCCTCGCAGACGCCGCTGGATCTCGTGTGCGGTCTGTGTCTTGCCGCCCCCGAAGGGGCCGTTGATCCACAGGAGCATGCGCAGACCCTAGTGGGCGGCGGCCGCGCGAAGTGCACGCCCCCCGCGGCTCAGCCGTGCCCGCCCGCGCGCACCAGCCCGGTCTCGTACGCGAGGACCACGACCTGCACCCGGTCGCGCAGCCCCAGCTTGGTCAGGATGCGGCCGACGTGGGTCTTCACGGTCGCCTCGGACAGCACCAGCCGGGCCGCGATCTCGCCGTTGGACAGGCCCTGCGCGACCAGGATCATGACCTCGCGCTCGCGGTCGGTGAGCCGCTCCAGCTCCTTGTGCCGGGGCTCCTTGGCGCCGCTCGGCAGCATCGGCGCGAACCGGTCGAGCAGCCGGCGCGTGGTCGACGGGGCCACCACCGCGTCACCGCTGTGCACGGCGCGGATGGCGGCCAGCAGCTCGCCGGGCGGCACGTCCTTGAGCATGAAGCCCGAGGCACCCGCCTTCAGCCCGGAGAAGGCGTACTCGTCGAGGTCGAAGGTGGTCAGGATCAGCACCTTCGGCGGTTCGGGCTCCGAGCAGATGCGGCGGGTGGTCTCCACCCCGTCGAGCTTCGGCATGCGCACGTCCATCAGGACGACGTCGACGGCCGTCGCGCGCAGCACCTGAAGGGCCTCCACGCCGTCCCCCGCCTCCGCGACGACCTCCATGTCCGGCTGTGCGGCGAGCACCATCCGGAACCCGGTGCGCAGCAGCACCTGGTCGTCGACGAGCATCACGCGGATCGTCATCGGGCCTCTTCCGTTCTCGTCCGTTGCGGCAGTCTCCGGCTGCGCGGTCGGCGCAGCGGGTCGTCACAGGTGTCAGCAGGGGGCGTGCGTACGCGTCAGTGTGCGGGTTTCAGCGGCAGCAGCGCACTGATCCGGAATCCGCCGCCGGGGCGCGGGCCCGCGTCGAGCGTGCCACCGACCATACCGACCCGCTCGCGCATGCCGATCAGCCCATGGCCCTGGCCGTCGAACCCACCCTCCTCGTACAGCTCGTGCGGGGCGCCCTTGCCGTCGTCCTCGACGAGCAGGCCCAGGCCGTCGTCGAAGTAGACGAGGCGCACGCTCGCGCCCGTGTTGGGCCCGCCGTGCTTGCGGGTGTTGGTCAGGGCCTCCTGCACGATGCGGTACGCGGTGAGCTCGACACCGCTGGGCAGCGGGCGCGGGGTGCCCTCGACCTTGAAGTCGACGGGCAGGCCGGAGGTGCGGCACTGCTCGATCAGCTCGTCTATCTGCTCGACGTCGGGCTGCGGCACGTACTCGCCGGCCTCCTTGTGCTCGCCGGTGCGCAGCACGCCGAGCAGGCGGCGCATCTCGGCGAGGGCCTGGCGGCCGGTGGAGGAGATGGTCTCCAGTGCCTTCTTCGCCTGGTCCGGTGCGGCGTCGAGGACGTAGGCGGCGCCGTCGGCCTGCACCACCATCACCGAGACGTTGTGCGCGACGACGTCGTGCAGCTCGCGCGCGATGCGGGCGCGCTCGGCGGCGACCGCGACCTTGGCCTGCGCCTCGCGCTCCTTCTCCAGCCGGGCGTTGCGCTCCTCGAGCTGCGCGAAGTAGGCGCGCCGGGTGCGGATGGAGTCGCCGAGCACCCAGGCCAGCGCGAACGGCACCGTCTGGAAGACCACTATGGCGAGATTGCCCAGCGTGCTGGAGTGCTCGTTCGGCCAGCGCAGCTGCGCGACCAGGGCCGCGCTCAGGCCGGTGCCCAGCGCCGCCCGGGAGGCCCAGCGGGCGCCTGTCGCCGCGACCGTGTAGACGATCACCAGCATCGCGAAGTCGGCGACCGTGGTCTCGACGTCCAGCGCGACCTGCACCACGCCGAGCCCGATCGTCAGCAGCAGCATCTTCTCCGGCATACGGCGGCGCAGCGCGATCACCAGGCACAGCAGGAACGCGATCGGAATGATCAGCGCCATCGAGTCGGTGCCCCGGGACTCCTGGTGGGCGGCTGCGCCCACGACCGAGATCCCGAACAGGAAGACGGCCCAGAAGCTGTCGACCCCTGTCGGGTGCCTGCGGAGGAAGTCATAGAGGCGCTGCACGTAACCCAGAGTAGGGAAGCGGGATGCGTGCAGGGGTCAACCGGAGGGCCGATCCGCACCGACCGCGCATACTCCCCAAGGTGGAGGCCCCCCTGTCCTGCGCGCTTAGCCTTGGCCAGTGACGGGAGAGACATCCGGCCAGTGGCACGGCTGGCGGACGGCGGCTCAGGCGGCCCTGTACGGGCCCGGCGGCTTCTATCGCGGGCCCGGGGGGCCGGCCGCGCACTTCCGTACGTCGGTGCACGCCTCGCCGCTGTTCGCCGAGGCCGTGGCGCGGCTGCTGGGCCGGGTCGACGCGGCCCTGGACCGGCCGGAGTCGCTCGCCTTCGTCGACATGGCCGCGGGGCGGGGCGAACTGGCGGGCGGCGTGCTGGCCGCGCTGCCTGCGGACGTGCTGGCCCGCACGCGCGCGTACGCCGTCGAGATCGCCGGACGCCCGGACGGCCTGGACGACCGGATCGAGTGGCTGGCCGCACCGCCGCGGGGTGTCACCGGGCTCCTGTTCGCCAACGAGTGGCTGGACAACGTCCCCGTGGACGTCGCCGAGGTGGACGCGGCGGGCGCGGTGCGCCGTGTGCTCGTACGGCAGGACGGGACCGAGCGGCTCGGGGAGCCGGTAGGCGGTGCGGCGGCCGAGTGGCTCGCCCGGTGGTGGCCGCTGCCGGCCGAGGAGGGGCTGCGGGCCGAGATCGGGCTGCCCAGGGACGAGGCGTGGGCGGACGCGGTCGCCTCGCTCGGCCGGGGGCTCGCGGTCGCCGTCGACTACGCGCACTCCCGGGACGCGCGCCCCCCGTTCGGGACGCTCACCGGCTTCCGCGCCGGGCGGGAGACGGCGCCCGTGCCCGACGGGTCGTGCGACATCACGGCGCATGTGGCCCTCGACGCGTGCGCGACGCACATGGCAGCGCGTGGCCTCCCCGGCGCACGCCTGCTGCACCAGCGCGACGCCCTGCGCACCCTGGGTATCACCGGCGCACGCCCCCCGCTCACGCTCGCGTCCGACCAGCCCGCCGCCTACGTTCGCGCCCTCGCGAGCGCCGGCGAGGCCGCCGAACTCACCGCTCCGGGCGGCCTCGGCGACTTCGGCTGGCTGCTCCAGCCGGTGGGGATCACGGACCCGCTCGACGGGTGACGCCACCCGCCGGCCGGCGCCACCGGCACTACTTGTCGATGTCTCCGACCACGAAGAACATCGACCCCAGGATCGCCACCATGTCCGCGACCAGCGTCCCCGGCAGCAGCTCCACGAGCGCCTGGATGTTGTTGTACGAGGCGGAGCGCAGCTTCAGCCGGTACGGGGTCTTCTCGCCCTTGCTCACCAGGTAGTAGCCGTTGATGCCGAGCGGGTTCTCGGTCCAGGCGTAGGTGTGTCCCTCGGGCGCCTTCAGGACCTTGGGGAGGCGCTGGTTGATCGGCCCGGGCGGCAGGTCGGCGAGCCGGTCCAGGCAGGCGTCGGCGAGGTCGAGCGCGACATGGGTCTGCTCCAGGAGCACCTCGAAGCGGGCCAGACAGTCGCCCTCCCGCCGCGTGACGACCCTCAGGGTGTCCTGCAGCTCGCCGTAGGCGAGATACGGCTCGTCGCGGCGCAGGTCGAAGTCGACGCCCGAGCCGCGCGCGATCGGCCCGCTCACGCCGTACGCGTGCACGGCCTCCGGCGCCAGCGCGCCCACGCCCCGCGTGCGCCCGCGGAAGATCTCGTTGCCGAGCACCAGGTCGTCGAACCGGTCCATGCGCGAGCGCACCGCGGCGACCGCAGCACGCGCGCGTGCGCTCCAGCCCGCGGGCAGGTCCTCCTTGAGGCCGCCGACGCGGTTGAACATGTAGTGCATACGGCCGCCGGAGACCTCCTCCATGACGTTCTGGAGGACCTCCCGCTCCCGGAAGGCGTAGAAGACCGGCGTGATGCCGCCGAGCTCCAGCGGGTAGGAGCCGAGGAACATCAGGTGGTTGAGCACCCGGTTGAGCTCCGCCAGCAGCGTGCGCGTCCACACCGCGCGCGTGGGGACCTCCATGCCGAGCATGCGTTCCACGGCGAGGACCACACCGAGCTCGTTCGAGAAGGCCGACAGCCAGTCGTGGCGGTTGGCGAGCATGATGATCTGGCGGTAGTCGCGCGCCTCGAAGAGCTTCTCGGCGCCCCGGTGCATGTAGCCGATCACCGGCTCCGCGTGCATGATCCGCTCGCCGTCCAGCACCAGTCGCAGGCGCAGTACGCCGTGCGTGGACGGGTGCTGCGGTCCGATGTTGAGCACCATGTCGGTGCTCTCCGCGGCGCCGCCGATACCGACCATGGTCTCCGTCGTAGGAGTCATGGAACACAGTCTCTCCTACGTACGCTGGCGGTATGGAGACGGGGAGCCCGCCGGGCGCGGGGACCACGGGGGACGAGACGGCGGAGCCGGCCTGGATCGGGCTGCCTCCCGCGGTGCTGCGGATGCGGCGACTGCTGCTGGTGGTGTGGCTGGGGCTGCTGGTCCTCGCCCTGGGCCTGCTGCTGGGGCTGCTGGCCGGGCCCGCCTGGGCCGCCTTCGCGCTGCTGCCTCTGGCGTCGGCGGTCTGGGGCTGGGTGCTGCTCGGCCGCAACTGGCGGTCCTGGCGCTACGCCGAGCGCGCCGACGACCTGCTGATCAGCCGAGGCGTGCTGTGGCGCGAGGAGACCGTCGTGCCGTACGGGCGGATGCAGCTGGTCGAGGTGACCTCCGGGCCAGTCGAGCGGCACTTCGGGCTGGCCAGCGTGCAGCTGCACACGGCGGCAGCCGCCACCGACGCGACCATCCCCGGCCTCGACCCGGCCGAGGCGGAGCGGCTGCGCGACCGGCTCACCGAGCTCGGCGAGGCCCGATCGGCCGGCCTGTGACCGCGCCGGGCGTCGAGGACGCCGTACGGGAGAAGGAGCCCGTCACCGAACGGCGGCTGCACCCGGTGACGCCCCTGAGGCGGGCGTGGGCGCCGGTGGCCGTCGTCATCGGGTGGGCGGTGCACGACCCCGACCAGGCACAGCGCCAGCTGACGAGGCTGACGGCCACGACCCTCCTGATCGCGATCGCCGTCCTCGTCCCGGTCGCCGCTCTGTACGGCTTCATGACCTGGTGGTTCACGCACTTCGCGGTGACGGAGAGCGAACTGCGCATCCGTACCGGCCTGTTGTTCCGGCGCACCGCGCACATCCGGCTGGAACGCATCCAGGCCGTCGACGTCACCCAGCCGCTCCTCGCGCGCGTGGCGGGCGTCGCCAAGCTCAAACTCGACGTCATAGGCACCGACAAGAAGGACGAGCTCGCCTTCCTGGGGGAGCGCGAGGCGCGTGCGCTGCGCGCCGAACTCCTCGCGCGCGCCGCGGGGTTCGCGCCCGAGACGGCGCACGAGGTCGGTGAGGCACCGGCGCGCGAGCTGCTGCGCACGCCTCCGCTGGACCTTGCGATCTCCGTCTTGCTGACGGGCGCCACCTGGGGCTCGCTGGTCGCGGCGCTCGTCGTCCCGTCGGTGCTGTGGCTGGCCACCCACAGCGTGTGGACGGTCCTCGCGACGGGCGTGCCGCTGCTGGGCGCGGCGGGCGCGAGCAGTGTGGGGCGGTTCGTCGGCGAGTACGACTGGACGGTCGGCGAGTCGCCCGACGGGCTGCGCATCGACCACGGACTGCTCGACCGGACGCACGAGACGGTGCCGCCCGGCCGGGTGCAGACCGTGCGGATCGTGGAGCCGCTGCTGTGGCGGCGGCGCGGTTGGGTGCGGGTGGAGCTGGACGTGGCCGGCTCGTCCAACTCCGTGCTGGTGCCGGTGGCTCCGCGGGCGGTCGCGGAGTCGGTCGTCGCGCGCGTGCTGCCCGGGGTGACCGTCCCGGCGGCCGTGTCACGCCCCCCGAAGCGGGCCGGGCGGTGCGTGCCGGTGTGGTGGCGGGGGCACGGACTCGCGGTCACCGACGCGGTGTTCGCCGCCCGGCACGGGCTGCTGCGCCGGAGCCTTGCGCTCGTTCCGCACGCGAAGGTGCAGAGCGTACGGCTGGCCCAGGGGCCCTGGGAGCGGCTGTGGCGGGTCGCCGACATCCATGTGGACACGGGGGCCAACAAGACCGTGACGGCCCGGCTGCGGGACGCGCAGGAGGCGGCGGAGCTGCTGCGGGCGCAGGCCGAGCGGTCGAGGACGGGACGCAGGGACGCCCGCCCGGACCGCTGGATGGCACCGCCGGCCGACGCCCCGGAGGCACAGGAAAGCCGGCGGCCCTAGGGCCGCCGGCTTCGGGGACTCAGGAGCGCCGCGCGTCAGGAGACCGCGCTGCGCAGACCCTGCACGTCGATCTGCTCGGTCTCGTCGTGGGCCGTCAGGTCGATCACCTGGCCGGCGTCGCGCGTCTCCGCTCCCGCCGGCTTGAACTCCGCCTCGGCCTCGGCCTTGTGGAGCGCGAGCGCCTCCTCGCCGACCACGTCTGCGAGGTCCTCGTTCTGCACGGCCTCGATGGCCTTCGGGAACGGTTCCGCCTTCGTACCGAAGAAGTCGAACCCGCCCTCGACCGCCGGGCGGGCGGGCGCGGCGGGCACCACGGCCACCGCGGTCGGGGCGACGAAGTGACCCGCGGGCTGCTTCGCCGACGGCGTGTGCCGGGCCGGAGTGGTGGCGGCCGCGCGCTCATGCCCGTCGACCGCCACAGGTTGCCCCTGCGACTCGTCCTCCTGCGCCGCGGTCTCGGCACCGCCGTCGGCGGCGGCCTCCGACGCGATCGGAGCCGACTCGGTCGCGGAGGCGGGTGCCTCGCTCGTCGCGGCGGCGGCCTGCGCCTTCACGGGCTCGCGCTTGCGGGACCTGTCGCCCTTGGGACCGTCGCCTTTCGGCGAACCGTCGTCCTCGGGTGCGGGGCCGTTCCCGGTCTCCGAGGAGTCGCCACTCGGGGAGTCGTCGGCCAGCTCGTCGTCAGCCAACTCGTCATCGGCTGGGGAGTCGTCGTTCGGAGAGTCGTCGTTCGAGGAGCCGGTCGCCGGGTCGTCCTGCGACTCCGACGCGGCGTCCTCGGCGGGCGCGGCCTCCTCGGAATCCTCGGAATCCTCGGCGAAGTCCTCCGCGGAACCGTCCTCGTCCTCGTCGAACCGCTTCAGCGCCGCCTTCGCCCGCAGGAACAGATGCGATCCCTCCGGGGAGAAGACCGTGCGGCCCTCCGCAGGCTCCTTGCCGTCCTCGGCGTCCGCCACGTCCGCCGTCTCCTCCGCGTCCACCGAGGCAGCCACAGCCTCGGTCTCCGCGGCGTCGGACCCGGCGGCATCGGGCTCGGCGGCATCGATGTCCGCGGCCTCGATGTCCCTGTCCGTACCGGTGTCCGCAATGTCCTGCGTCGGCACGGGCGGCAGCGCACGCGCGGGCGTGCCCGCCTCTATCTCGAGCAGGCGGCGGCCCTCCAGGGCGCTCGCGCGCTCGGTCTCGGCGGTGGCGTACCGCCGCAGCAGCGCCGCGTGTTCGTTGCGCAGGCCCGCCAGTTCGGCGCGCTTGGCCCGCAGCCGCTGCTCGAGCTTGACGCGCAGCTCGCGCGACTCCTCGAGGTCGGTCTCCAGCTCGGCGACCCGCTCCTCGTGCCGCCACTCGTCGCTCGCACGCGCGCGCGTGAGGTCGGCGACCTGTTTGCCCGCCTGGGTGTCCCAGCGGCGCATGACGGCCGCACCGACGATCGCCGTCGCCGCGGCCGCCGCGGCGATGACACGGAGCACGGCCTGCTGCGTGAAGACCCAGGGACCGAAGGCGCAGACGAAGGAGACGCCTGCGATCGCCGACGGGGGAAGCAGCCTGTGCAGGGGCGGGGAATGGCGGTGACGTCCACGTGGCATGGCCAGAAACTTACCGCGCGTAGGCGACCCTTGGTGCCCCGCCCCGCAAAAACACAGCCATACCGAAACGTTCACATGGCATCAGGAATTGACCGTCGTCGAATTCGGCAAGATCAACATCATCCGAAACCCCTGTCACCTGTCGCTCAGCCGCCCACTGATCCACTGCAGCGTCGCGGGAATCTCCCTGCGCCAGGTGTTGAAGTTGTGACCGCCGCTTTCGAGGATGATCGACGAGATCCGCGTCAGCTTCGTGGCCTGCACACGCCCTATGAACTTCAGCGTCGCCTTGTAGTTGGATTCCCCGATCCGGCTGCTGGTGACGAGCAGCGAAGTGTCGGGCGCGCGCAGGTGGTTGAGGCACCACCACAGATCGGCCCGATTGCGCAGCGCCTTGTTCCCGCGGAAGAGATCGCCCGTGGTGGGGTCGACCGGCGCCTTGTAGTACGGCGACAGGCCCGCCGCGGCGGCGTACGACCTGGGGTGGTGCATGGCCAGCTTCAGCGCGCAGTAACCGCCCGTGGAGTCGCCGATGATGCCCCAGCTGCCCGGTTTCCTGCCCATTCTGTAGTGCGCGACCAGGGCGTCGGGCAGGTCTTTGGCGAAGAATGTCTCCGTCTGCGGGCCGCCCGGAACATCCACGCACTCCGTGTCCCTCGGCGGCGCCACCGTGGGACGCAGCATCACCAGGATCATCGGCTGCATACGCCCGTCCTTGGCGAGCTCCTGGGCGGTGCGGGGATAGTGCAGTTTGCTCACGAGCGCCTCGGCGGTGCCCGGATATCCGGTCAGTACGACAGTGGCCGGAAAAGTACGCGCCCGGTAGCGCGCCTGGAAGTACTCCGGCGGCAAATACACATACGCGGGTGTGGCGATGTGTGTCGTACGCCCGACGATGTCGACCTTCTGGATCTCACCGCCCACCTCGGGCGCGGAATCGCCGGCTCCGCGCACGCCCGCCGTGTTGAGCACCTCCAGCGGGCCGCCCGAGCCGCCGAGCGCCGTGTGGTTGACGACGACGCCCTGGTCTTTCTCCTGGCCGAACAGGTCCGCCCAGCTTGCGTAGAACCCGAAGGCCTGGTTGGCGGCGAGGCCCACCGAGGCGAAGAGGGCCACCTGGGTACCGAGCATCAGGCCGACGCGGCCGCCGACGGCGCGCCAGTTCCGGCGCGCGAGGCGCGGCCACAGCCACACCGTGCCGATGAACAGCAGCACGGCGAACGCGACCGCCACACACAGCACTTTGTTGCTCGTAAGACCCATGACCAGCTTCCTGCCTGCGGTTTCACCCGGCTCCCCCGCACCTTCGCAAGGGCTTGTCCGGGACTTTCCTCGGGCTTTTCAACGCCTTTGAGAAGCGGAGTGAACCTCTCCTCCCGTGACACCGTCCTAGAGGGCGCAATGTCGCCGGATGCCCGAATCGGCACCGGATCCAAGGTCTCTCGCAGAACTACGGGATGCGATGTCTGTCAGGACAGATGAGGAAATGTCGGGTGGGGTTCCCACCCGATCACGCAGCGCGCGGCGCGTATTCCGTGGTCCGCGCCCCGAGGCCGTTCCCGTCCTGGTCGCCAGGGCGTGCGCCGTCGTCGGTCTGCTGGACGTCGCGGCGGGTGTCTTCCCGCGCTTCCGGCACAGCCGTATGCACACGCTCGCCGAGGTGCTGCCCGGCTCGTTCGGCCCCTTCGCGGCCGCGCTGTCGCTGAGCGCCGGCATCCTTCTGCTGCTGCTCGCGCACGGCCTTCGGCGCGGCAAACGCCGGGCCTGGCGCGCCGCGGTGGCACTGCTGCCGGCGGGCGCCGTGGCGCAGTTCACATACCGGCACTCCGTCGTCGGCATGATCATCTCGCTGGCGCTGCTCGCACCACTGCTGCGCCATCGCGACCAGTTCGCGGCACTGCCCGACCCGCGCAGCCGGTGGCGGGCGCTCGCCAACTTCGTGCTCATGGGCGCCGGTTCCCTCGTGCTCGGACTGGTCATCGTCAGCGTCCACCCGAACCGCATGGTCGGCGATCCGAGCCTGGCCGACCGCATCACACACGTGCTCTACGGCCTGTTCGGCTTCGAGGGCCCGGTGGCCTATCAGGGCAGCACCTCCTGGACAGTGGCGTTCTCGCTGGGCGCCCTCGGGCTGATCACCGCCGTGACGACCATTTACCTCGCCTTCCGTCCCGAACACCCGGCGGCGCGCCTGACGGAGGACGACGAGGCACACCTGCGGGCGCTTCTGGAGAAGCACGGCCGCCGCGACTCGCTCGGCCACTTCGCGCTGCGCCGCGACAAGGCCGTGGTCTTCTCGCCCAGCGGCAAGGCGGCGGTGACGTACCGCGTCGTGTCCGGCGTGATGCTCGCCAGCGGCGACCCCATCGGCGACGTCGAGGCCTGGCCGGGCGCCATCGAGCACTTCATGGACGTCGCCAAGGCCCATTCCTGGACGCCCGCGGTCATGGGCTGCTCCGAGACGGGCGGCGAGGTGTGGACCCGCGAGACCGGCCTCGACGCCCTCGAACTGGGCGACGAGGCGGTGGTGGACGTGGCGGATTTCTCCCTCACCGGCCGCGCGATGCGCAACGTGCGCCAGATGGTCAAGCGCATCGAGCGCGCCGGTTACGAAACCCGGGTACGTCGTGTCCGTGACCTCGGCGACGCCGAGCTGGAGCGGATCCGCCAGGCCGCCGAGGACTGGCGCGGCACCGACACCGAGCGCGGCTTCTCCATGGCGCTGGGCCGCATCGGCGACCCCTCCGACGGCGACTGCCTGATCGCCACCGCCCACAAGGCCGACGAGGAGCCCGGAGAGTACGGCGACCTCAAGGCGATCCTGCACTTCGTCCCCTGGGGCGGCGACGGCGCCTCCCTGGACCTGATGCGCCGCGACCGTTCGGCCGACCCCGGCATGAACGAGCTCCTCATCGTCGCGGCACTGGAGGCGGCGCCGAAGTTCGGCATCACGCGCGTGTCGCTCAACTTCGCGATGTTCCGCTCGGCACTCGCAAGGGGCGAGAAGATCGGCGCGGGCCCGGTGCTGCGCGCCTGGCGCGGACTGCTGGTGTTCCTCTCCCGCTGGTTCCAGATCGAGTCGCTGTACAAGTTCAACGCCAAGTTCCGGCCGCGCTGGGAACCGCGCTTCGTCGTCTACCGCGCCTCCGCCGACCTGCCTCGGATCGGCTTCGCCGCCATGCAGGCGGAGGGCTTCGTCGACCTCGCCCTCGCGCTGCCGCGCTTCCTGCGCCGCCGCAAGCCCGCCCCGCGCGCGTGCCCGCACACCCACGCCCTCGCGGAGCACGACGCACGCGCCGCGTGACCTACGGCCCCTGGCCGCACGCCGACAGGGACAGGCCCGGACGGAAGCCCCGCCCCTCCAGCCCGGGGGGCTTCCGTCCGGGCCGCTGCGTCCGGGCCGCGGCGTCGGGGCCGCACCCTGGGCCTAGGCTGAACGTATGAGCAAGCAGAACGGACGCGGGCGCGTCGCGGGCCTTCCGGAATGGGACCGCTGCGCGGTCATGGGGGTCGTGAACGTCACACCCGACTCCTTCTCCGACGGCGGCCGCTTCTTCGACACCACGGCGGCCGTCAAGCACGGACTCGAGCTGGTCGCCGAGGGCGCGGACCTGGTCGACGTCGGCGGCGAGTCCACCCGGCCCGGCGCCACCCGCGTCGACGAGACCGAGGAGCTCAGGCGCGTCATCCCGGTCGTTCGCGGTCTCGTCTCAGAGGGCGTCACGGTCTCCGTCGACACCATGCGCGCCCGTGTCGCCGAACAGTCCCTCGCGGCCGGCGCCTCCCTCGTCAACGACGTCAGCGGCGGCCTCGCCGACCCCGCGATGATCCCGGTGGTGGCGGAGACCGGCGCCCCCTTCGTCGTGATGCACTGGCGCGGCTTCCTCGAGGGCGACAACGTCAAGGGCGGCTACGCCGACGTCGTCGCCGAGGTCGTCGACGAACTGCACGCGCGCGTGCAGGCCGTCCTGGCCGGCGGCATCGCCCCCGACCGCGTCGTGGTCGACCCGGGCCTCGGCTTCTCCAAGGACGCCGAGCACGACCTGGTGCTGCTCGCCCACCTCGACCGCCTCCTCACCCTCGGCCACCCGCTGCTCGTCGCGGCCTCCCGCAAGCGTTTCCTCGGGCGGGTGCTGGCCGGATCCGAGGGCGCGCCGCCGCCCGCGCGCGAGCGCGACGCCGCCACGGCCGCCGTCTCCGCGCTCGCGGCGCAGGCAGGCGCATGGGCCGTGCGCGTCCACCAGGTGCGTGCGACGGCGGACGCCGTACGGGTGGCACGCGCCGTGGAAGGAGCGCGCGCCGCGGGACTCGCGCCGGGTGCCCCCGGAGCAGAAGGAGTCCGGTGAGCGCCCCCCACACCGATGTCGAGCAGGTCGAAGCCGCCAACACCGCCTTCTACGAGGCCATGGAGCGCGGTGACTTCGAAGCTCTCTCCGCGCTCTGGCTCACCCCGTCCGACCTGGGCGTCGACGAGGAGTTCCACGACCCGGCCGACGTCGGCGTGATCTCCTGCGTGCACCCCGGCTGGCCCGTGCTCACCGGCCGCGGCGAGGTCCTGCGGTCGTATGCGCTGATCATGGCGAACACCGACTACATCCAGTTCTTCCTCACCGATGTGCACGTCTCCGTCACCGGCGACACCGCCCTGGTGACCTGCACCGAGAACATCCTCAGCGGCGGCCCAGCGCCCGAGGGCGGCGAGGAGCTCGGCCCGCTCGTCGGCCAGCTGGTGGTCGCCTCGAACCTCTTCTGCCGCACGCCCGAGGGCTGGAGGCTCTGGTCCCACCACGCCTCGCCGGTCATGGCCGAAAACGACGAGGCCGAGGAGGACGAGACCCCCACCTGAGTGGGTAGGCGTCCCGTCGGGACCAAGAAGTGGTTGGAATCACGACCCCTTGGGTAGGGGCGGCTACCAGCCCGTGAGCCGCCGGGTTCCCCAGGGGAAACACGCGATGAAACCTCCTGGTTCCGGCGCAGGCCCTGCCCCCGCGGCCCGGTCCTGTCAGTGCCCGCAGGTAGATTCGTTCGAGGCCGGTGTGCCGCCCGCACACGGTACGTACCGGTCGTTACCGACGATTGCAGGAGTGATTCGCGTGGATCGTGTCGCGTTGCGCGGCCTGAAGGCCCGCGGGTACCACGGCGTGTTCCCCAGGGAGCGCGAGGAGGGCCAGACCTTCATCGTGGACCTCGTTCTCGGCCTGGACACACGTCCGGCCGCCGCCGACGACGACCTGGCGAAGACCGTGCACTACGGCATCGTGGCGGAGGAGGTCGTGGCCGTCGTCCAGGGCGACCCCGTCGACCTCGTCGAGACGCTTGCCGAGCGCATCGCCCAGGCCTGTCTGAAGCACGAAGAGGTCCAGGAGGTCGAGGTCTGCGTCCACAAGCCGGACGCGCCGATCACCGTCCCCTTCGACGACGTGACCGTCACCATCACCCGGAGCCGAGTATGACCGCGTCCTTCACCGAGGGTCACAGCGACCCGACCGTACAGCCGGTACCCGCCTCCGTCGTGGCACAGGTGGACGCCGCCGACACGACCCTGCACAACCCGAAACGGGCGGTGATCTCCCTCGGCGCCAACCTCGGCAACCGGCTGGAGACCCTCCAGGGCGCCATCGACGCGCTGGAGGACACCCCTGGCGTCCGCATCAAGGGCGTGTCGCCGGTCTACGAGACCGAGCCCTGGGGCGTCGAGCCCGGCAGCCAGCCGTCGTACTTCAACGCGGTCGTCGTCCTGAAGACCACCCTCCCGCCGTCCTCGCTCCTGGAGCGGGCCCATGCCGTCGAGGAGGCGTTCCACCGCGTCCGGGACGAGCGCTGGGGCGCCCGCACCCTCGACGTCGACATCGTCGCCTACGCCGATCTCGTCGACGACGACCCGGACCTCACCCTGCCTCATCCCCGGGCCCACGAGCGCGCCTTCGTCCTCGCCCCCTGGCACGACGTCGACCCCGACGCCCTGCTGCCCGGCCGCGGCGCGGTCGCCGAGCTCCTGGAGACCGTCACGCGCGCGGGTGTGACACCCCGCCAGGACCTGGAACTCCACCTGCCCGAGTAGTCGTTAAGGTCAGGACGACCACTGTCTGCGGGACGGTCCGCCAGGACCCGGGGGAGTTGAAGGGACACCGTGAGAGAGCTGCGCATCAGGGTGCTGATCGGCGTGTTCATCGTGGCCGCGCTCCTGTCCTGGGCGGGCGCCCGCCTCTGGAACGCGATCGGGACCCTCCCCAGCGTCCCCCTGGCCGCCCCCATCGTCCTCGCCCTGATCGCGGTGGTCCTGCTGGCCACGGCACTGTCCCTGCGCGCCCGCTTCAAGGCCCAGCGTGAGCGCCGCCCGGAGGCCAAGGGCGTCGATCCCCTCATGGCGGCCCGCGCGGTCGTCTTCGGTCAGGCCAGCGCCCTCGTGGCCGCCCTCGTCGCCGGGATGTACGGCGGCACGGGCGTCTTCCTGCTGGAGCTCCTCGACATCCCCGCCCGCCGCGACCAGGCCATCTACGCCGGCTTCTCGGTCGTGGCGGGAATCGCCGTCATAGTGGCCGCCATCTTCCTGGAGCGCGTGTGCCGGCTCCCCGAGGACGACGACGAGCACAACAACGGCGCGGCATCGCCCGCCTGAAGGCGGTCCCCGCCCGGCGTCAGCGCGCCATGATCAGGCTCATCGCCTCGTTGCGGGTGGCCGGGTCACGCAGCTGACCCCGCACGGCCGACGTTATGGTCTTCGCCCCGGGCTTGCGCACACCGCGCATCGACATGCACATGTGCTCGCACTCGACGACGACGATCACGCCGCGCGGTTCGAGGATCTCCATCAGCGAGTCGGCGATCTGCGTGGTGAGTCGTTCCTGCACCTGCGGCCGCCGGGCGTAGACGTCCACGAGCCGGGCCAGCTTCGACAGTCCCGTGATCTTGCCGTCGGTGGACGGGATGTACCCGACATGGGCGACGCCGACGAAGGGCACCAGGTGGTGCTCGCAGGAGCTCAGCACCTCGATGTCCTTCACGAGCACCATCTCGTCATGGCCCAGGTCGAACGTCGTCGTCAGCACGTCCTCGGGCTTCTGCCACAGCCCCGCGAAGATCTCCCGGTACGCCCGCGCGACCCGCGCCGGCGTCTCCCGGAGCCCTTCCCGGTCGGGGTCCTCGCCGACCGCGATCAGCAGTTCGCGCACGGCGTTCTCGACGCGCTTCTCGTCGAACTCGCCGATCGATCCCTCACCGTCCAGCGTCACGGGGTCGGTCATGTGGTGCCTCGTTCCTGTGCGGGGTCACGCGTGCAGACCACGCGCCTCATCTGCGGACATGGCGAAATGCCGCGCCCCCCAGGCTAAAACCTGGGGGGCGCGGCATTCATTCCGGGCCTGTCGCGGCCGCCGGAGGAGCGGTGATCAGCTCTCCGGGCGGTCCTCAGGAGCGGGCTCGGCCACCGGGGCCGACTCCGTGGCGGTGGCCTTGGCGGTGGAGATCGCCGGGGTCGCGCCGTTGGCGCCGTTCGTCAGTGCGAGCTCCTTCGGGGAGAGCACCGGCGGACGGGTGGACGGCGTGCGCCGGGAGGAACCCGTCCACGCCGGCCGCGGGGGGCGCCTGACGATGGGGGCGAAGATCTCGGCGATCTCCTCCTTGCCCAGCGTCTCCCGCTCCAGCAGCTGAAGGACGAGGTTGTCGAGGACGTCGCGGTTCTCGACCAGGATCTCCCAGGCCTCGTTGTGCGCGTTCTCGATGAGCTTCTTGACTTCCTCGTCCACCAGCGCGGCGACCTCTTCCGAGTAGTCGCGCTGGTGAGCCATCTCACGTCCGAGGAACGGCTCGGTGTTGTCGCCGCCGAACTTGATGGCGCCGAGACGCTCGGTCATGCCGTACTGCGTGACCATCGCGCGGGCCGTCGTGGTGGCCTTCTCGATGTCGTTCGCAGCGCCCGTGGTCGGGTCGTGGAAGACGAGCTCCTCGGCCGCACGGCCGCCCAGCATGTAGGCCAGCTGGTCCAGCATCTCGTTGCGGGTCGTGGAGTACTTGTCCTCGTCCGGCAGCACCATCGTGTAGCCGAGGGCCCGGCCTCTCGACAGGATCGTGATCTTGTGGACCGGGTCGGAGTTGGGAGACGCCGCCGCGACCAGGGCGTGACCGCCCTCGTGGTACGCGGTGATCTTCTTCTCCTTGTCCGACATGATCCGGGTCCGCTTCTGCGGGCCCGCCACCACGCGGTCGATCGCCTCGTCCAGCATGGAGTTGTCGATCAGCTTCTTGTCGCTGCGGGCCGTCAGGAGCGCCGCCTCGTTGAGGACGTTGCTCAGGTCGGCACCGGTGAAACCGGGGGTGCGGCGGGCGACGGCCGAGAGGTCGACGTCCGGAGCGACCGGCTTGCCCTTCTGGTGGACCTTGAGGATCTCCAGGCGGCCCATCAGGTCCGGCGGGTCGACCGCGATCTGGCGGTCGAAGCGGCCCGGGCGCAGCAGCGCCGGGTCGAGGATGTCCGGGCGGTTCGTGGCGGCGATGAGAATCACACCGCCCTTGACGTCGAACCCGTCCATCTCGACGAGCAGCTGGTTCAGCGTCTGCTCGCGCTCGTCGTGACCGCCGCCGAGGCCGGCGCCGCGATGGCGGCCGACCGCGTCGATCTCGTCGACGAAGACGATCGCCGGAGCGTTCGCCTTGGCCTGCTCGAACAGGTCACGGACCCGGGAGGCACCGACACCGACGAACATCTCGACGAAGTCGGAACCGGAGATCGAGTAGAAGGGCACCCCGGCCTCGCCGGCCACGGCACGCGCGAGCAGCGTCTTGCCGGTACCGGGACGGCCGTAGAGCAGCACGCCCTTGGGGATCTTGGCGCCGACGGCCTGGAACTTGGCCGGCTCCTGCAGGAACTCCTTGATCTCGTGGAGTTCCTCGACGGCCTCGTCACAGCCCGCGACGTCGGAGAAGGTCGTCTTGGGGGTGTCCTTGGTGATGAGCTTGGCCTTGGACTTCCCGAAGTTCATGACCCGGGAGCCGCCGCCCTGCATCTGATTCATCAGGAACAGGAAGACGACCACGATCAGAACGAAGGGCAGCAGGGAGAGCAGGATGCCCAGGAAGGGGTTCTGCTTGGACGGCGAAACGGTGTAGCCGTCCGGGATCTGCTTGTTCTGGTACTTGGTCTGCAGCGTGTTGGCGATGTTCACGCCCTGGTCGCCGATGTAGCTCGCTTGGATCTTCGAGCTGCCCTCGACCTTTTCGCCGTCCTTGAGCTGGACCTTGACGGTCTGCTCGTCACCGGTGGTCAGCTTGGCCGACTCCACCTTGTCGTTGTTGATCGCTGCCACGACCTGGCCGGTGTCCACCGTCTTGTAGCCGCCGGACGAGCCGACGACCTGCATCAACACGACCACGGCAAGGACGGCCAGCACGATCCACATGACCGGCCCACGGAAGTATCGCTTCACGTCCATCCATACGGAGCGGTGTCGCCCCGTCCCTCCTGCCATAGTGAGTTTGATAAGACAGTTCTTCTGACGGTACCCCAGCTTCGTCGCGCGAAGCCGCACGGGAGGGCTGGCAAGCCCGTCTGCATGCTCCAACGGCGCGAAACCCGCTGGGGTTCCCGATCGTCCTAAGAGGACGGTCTCGCTGACTCAGCCGCCGTAGACATGGGGCGCGAGCGTACCCACGAACGGGAGATTGCGGTACTTCTCGGCGTAGTCGAGGCCGTATCCCACGACGAACTCGTTCGGGATGTCGAAGCCGACCCACTCCACGTCGATGGCGACCTTGGCGGCGTCCGGCTTGCGCAGCAGTGTGCACACCTTGAGCGACTCGGGCTCGCGGGAGCCGAGGTTGGACAGCAGCCAGGACAGGGTCAGCCCGGAGTCGATGATGTCCTCGACGATCAGGACGTGCTTGCCCTTGATGTCGGTGTCGAGGTCCTTGAGGATCCGCACCACGCCGGAGGACTGGGTGCCCGCGCCGTAGGAGGACACGGCCATCCAGTCCATCGTGACGGGGGTGGACAGCGACCGGGCGAGGTCCGCCATGACCATCACCGCGCCCTTGAGGACTCCGACGATGAGCAGGTCCTTGGCCGCGTACTCCGCGTCGATCTTCGCGGCCAGCTCGGCCAGCTTCGCGTCGATCTCTTCCTTGGTGATGAGCACCTGCTTGAGGTCCGCACCCATGTCTTTCGCGTCCACCCGCATCACTTTCGGTCGTCCCACCGGCCGCCCATCACCCCCCAAAAGGGGGCAAGGTTTCAGCCTTGCCGAATCACCAGTCTGCCACCCTGGCGCTGGGCGACGACTTTGCCCGGGAGATTGATGACTCCCTGGCCGCGCCAACCGGTGATCAGCCGGTCGACTTCCTCGATGTGGCGGGCGAACAGCGAACCTGCGGGCGCCCCGGCCTCGATGGCGGCCCTGCGCAGGATGCGGCGGCGCACGGCGGGCGGCAGGACGTAGAGCTTGGCGCACTCCAGGAGGCCGGCCGCGTCGCGTACGGAGGTCTCGGCCTGGCTGGCCCAGGTGTCGAGCGCGTCGGCGTCGTCACGGGAGAGCTGGGCGGTGCGGGCCAGTGCCTCGACGACGCCCTTGCCGAGCGCCTTCTCCAGGGCCGGCAGGCCCTCGTGGCGCAGCCGGGAGCGGGTGTACGCGGGATCGGCGTTGTGCGGGTCGTCCCAGACGGGAAGGGACTGGACCATGCAGGCCTTGCGGGCGGTCTGCCGGTCGACCTGGAGGAAGGGGCGCCGGTAACGGCCGTCGGCCCCCGAGACCGCGGCCATGCCGGACAGGGAGCGGATGCCGGAGCCGCGGGCGAGTCCCAGCAGGACGGTCTCGGCCTGGTCGTCGCGGGTGTGGCCGAGCAGGATCGCGGTGGCTCCGTGGTGGAGGGCGACGGCGTCGAGGGCGGCGTAGCGCGCGTCGCGGGCGGCTGCTTCGGGCCCGCCTTCGCGGCCGACGGTCACGGCCACGGAGTCGACCGGGTCCAGGCCCAGTTCGCGCAGGCGCAGGGCGACTTCCTCGGCACGCAGGTCGGACCCGGCCTGCAGGCCGTGGTCGACGGTGACGGCACCGGCGCGGATGCCGAGTTTGGGGGCCTCGAAGGCGAGGGCGGAGGCGAGGGCCATGGAGTCGGCGCCGCCGGAGCATGCCACGAGCACGAGCGGCGACGACCGGCGCTCGTGCGAGGGCTGCTCGAAGAGCCGTGGGCCCTTGGAGGAGGTCTGGTGCTCGTTGAGGATGTCGTGGAGGACGTGGCGGACCGCCAGGCGTATCGCCGCGACCGCTGGATGGGGACCCATGTCCGGTTCCCTTCATGAAGTTTTCGGGGGGTTGAGCCCGGCTCGGTCACTCAGAGTGTGTAGATGGTGACAGAACCGGGCCGTTCCCCGAGCATCGCACGCCTACCCATCGCTCACGGTCCCTCGGACGGGTGATTGGAGGGGCGTTCGCCTGCCGTCGGCCGGATTCCTTTCACGACCGTCCACGGCGTTCACGACTCGCTCTTGCGATGCACCCGCGCGACCCAGTCCGCCGGTTTGGCGATCTCCGCCTTGGTCGGGAGGGTGTTGGGGGACGTCCACACACGGTTGAAGCCGTCCATGCCGGCCTGCTCGACGACGGCCCGCACGAACCGCTCGCCGTCGCGGTACTGCCGGAGCTTGGCGTCCAGGCCGAGCAGCTTGCGCAGCGCCATGTCCAGCCGCGAGGCGCCCTTCGCCCGCCGCTGCTGGAACTTCTCGCGGATCTCGGCGACGGAGGGCACGACCTGCGGGCCCACCCCGTCCATCACGAAGTCGGCGTGGCCCTCCAGGAGGGACATCACGGCGGTGAGGCGCCCGAGGATCTCCCGCTGCGCCGGGGTCTGCACGATCTCGACGAAGGACCGCCCGCCGTCCTCCTCCTCGCCCTCGGGGCGTCCGCCGGAGAGGGACTGGGCGGCCTCGCGGATGCGCTCCAGGACCGTCATGGGGTCGACGTCGGTCTCTCCCAAGAAAGACTGGATTTCACCCTCGAGGTGGTCACGCAGCCAGGGCACCGCGCTGAACTGCGTGCGGTGCGTCTCCTCGTGCAGGCAGACCCAGAGGCGGAAGTCGTGGGGCTGGACGTCGAGTTCACGCTCCACGTGCACGATGTTCGGGGCGACGAGCAGCAGCCGTCCGCCGCCGCTCTCCCCGGCCGGGAGCTCGCGCGTCGCCGGGGCGAACGTCTCGTACTGGCCGAGGACTCGGGAGGCCAGGAACGACAGCAGCATGCCCAGCTCGACGCCGGTGACCTTGCCGCCGACGGCGCCGAGGACCGCGCCGCCGGGGCTGCTGCCGCGGCGCTCCTGCATCTTGTCGAGGAGCGGCTTGAGGATCTCCCGGAAGCCGGCGACGTTCGCCCGGACCCAGCCGGGGCGGTCGACGACCAGGATGGGGGTGTCGTGGACCTCCCCCGTGCCCATTTGGGTGAAGCCCCGGACGTGTTCCTCCGAGGCCTTGGCATGCCGGCGCAGTTCCGCGACGACCTCCCGGGCCTCTTCGCGGCTCACGTCTGGGCCCGGCCGTACGAGCCGGGTCGCGGTCGCCACCGCGAGATTCCAGTCGACCATCTCGGCACCACCGATGCTCGTCATGCGTCAACGGTACGTGAGCGTTACCACTTGGGGCAGGCCGCGCGGGCGGGCCGGTGCGAGACGGCCGGTACGGCGTCAGTGGCAGCCGCACGCCGCCAGGGCCGTCGCCGTCCGGTCCAGGGCCGACTGGGCCGCCGCCGGACTGGTCGTGTCCGAGGCGAGGAACGCGAAGGCCAGCAGGCGGCCGTCCTGGTCGACCACCGTGCCCGCGAGGGTGTTCACGCCCGTCAGGGTGCCGGTCTTCGCCCGTACGACCCCCGCCGCTCCGTCGTTGTAACGGCTGGTCAGGGTTCCGGTGAAGCCGGCCACCGGCAGACCCGTGAGGACCGGGCGGAGTTCGGGGTGGGCCGGATCGCCCGCCTCCACGAGCAGGGACGTCAGCAGGTCGGCCGTCAGCCGGTCGTCCCGGTCGAGGCCGCTCCCGTCGTGGAACCGGGCGCCCTTGAGCGGGAGTTCGAGCTTCTTGAGCTGGGCGGCGATCGCGGCCGCGCCGCCGTCGAAGCTCGCCCGGTTCCCCGTCGCGAGGGCCGTCTGGCGGGCCAGGGCCTCGGCGATGTCGTTGTCGCTGTTGGTCAGCATGCGCTCGACCAAGGCGGAGAGCGGGGGCGAGGAGACGGCGGCGACGTTCTCGGCCTTGCCCGTCGCCTTGGACGGGCCGGGGGACGAGGTCCTGACGCCGGCGCCCTTCAGGAACGCCGCGAACTTGCGGGCCGCGTCCGCCGCCGGGTCCGTCACGCGCCTGACCGGTCCGTCCGTCGAGTCGTCCGTACGGCCCTCGTCGGCCACCAGGGCGCTCACCGGCGCGAGGTTGCCGTTGACGCCGATGCGGTGCAGCGCGGGGCCGGCGTACAGGCTCCCGTCGTAGGAGAGGGTCACCTCCTTGAGGCCGCGCTTCTTCAGCGCCTTCGCCGTCCGGTCGGCCAGCACCTTGAGGCTCGCCCAGCCGTCCGCCTCCGCGCGGGCCGTCAGGGTCGGGTCGCCGCCACCGACCAGGACGAGCTCCTTGGTGCCGGGCTCCAGGGCCGTGCGGGTGGTCAGGCGGTGGTCGGCGCCCATCGCCGACAGGGCGGCGACCGCGGTGGCGATCTTCGTCGTGGAGGCGGGGGTCAGCGCGTCGTCGGCACCGGTGCCGTACAGGCGCCTGCCGGTGGCGACGTCGACGACGACGGCGCTGTGTCGGGCGCCGAGCGCCGCGTCCTTGAGCAGGGGGCCCAGGACGCCGGCGAGGGCCGTGCCGGTCGGGGACGGCTGTACGGCGGTCGTGGCGCGGCCCAGGCCGACCAGGACGGATGCCGCGCTGGGGGCGGGCCGGGGCGCCCCGGCCGCCGTACCCGATGAACCGGACGTATCGGATTTACGGCCGTGATCTGTGCCACCCGTGCGTTCCAGGACGACTGCGTGGTCCTTCTCGGCCGTACGCTGACCGGAGGAGTCCCAGGGACCGGCGGCGGTCGCCACGGTGACCGCCAGCGCCAGACCGGCGACAGCGGCGCCCGCGCCGAACTGCCATGTGCCGACGGACTTCGGCCGCGTGAACCGGACGGTCCGCACGCGCGCGAGCTGCGGTTTCGCAGCGGCCGTGGCCCGTTGGAGGCCCGGTCGCACGGCGTTCGCGGCTCGTTCGAAATGCGGGCGTACGGTACCGGCGGCCCGTGCCAGACGCGGTCGTACGGCGTTCGCGGCCCGCGTCACATGCGGTCTCGCGGCCCGCCAAGGCCTCAGCTCGGGCACGACCACCAGCCCCTTTCGCGATCACACACCTGCGTGAGGGACACTTAACCACCAGAACTATGTGCTGATCATGGAGGAGCCACCGGTGGAGTTCGACGTCACGATCGAGATCCCGAAGGGTTCGCGGAACAAGTACGAGGTGGACCACGAGACCGGTCGGATCCGCTTGGACCGTCGACTCTTCACCTCGACCGCCTACCCGACCGACTACGGCTTCGTCGAGAACACCCTCGGCGAGGACGGCGACCCGCTGGACGCGCTGGTCATCCTGGACGAGCCGACCTTCCCGGGCTGCCTGATCAAGTGCCGTGCGATCGGCATGTTCCGGATGACGGACGAGGCCGGCGGCGACGACAAGCTGCTGTGCGTGCCGGCGACGGACCCGCGCCAGGAGCACCTGCGTGACATCCACCACGTTTCGGAGTTCGACCGCCTGGAGATCCAGCACTTCTTCGAGGTCTACAAGGACCTGGAGCCCGGCAAGTCCGTCGAGGGCGCCAACTGGGTGGGCCGTACGGACGCCGAGATCGAGATCGAGCGCTCCTACAAGCGGTTCAAGGAGCAGGGCGGTCACTGAGGCCTGAGTCTTCCGACGGGCCGCACGCATACGCGTGCGGCCCGTCTGGTTTTCTGTGCGCATACTGGCCTTGCTGCACGCGTCGTACAGGGAGCGTTACTCACGTGACGGAGGCGGAGGACCGCAAGCCGCAGTCGGACGAGGCCAGGGGCACGTTCGACCCGGAGATCACATCCGAGTTCGCCATTCCCGCGGGCTTCGCCGCCCCCGCGGGGGTCGTCGAGCCGGAGACCACGTCGGAGTTCGAGGTCCCCGAGGGCCTGGACGTCTCTCAGCCGCTCAGCAGCCCCGAGCCCGAGGGGTCGGCGTTCAGCACTCCGCGCACCTACAACGCCAAGCACGCCCCCGCCGCCTTCACCCCGCCGACCGGCGTCCCCGTGGTCAGCCTCACCAAGGACGTGCCCTGGCAGGACCGGATGCGCACGATGCTGCGGATGCCGGTCGCCGAGCGGCCCGCGCCGGAGGCGGGGCCGAAGTCGGAGGACGGCGGTCCCGCCGTTCCGCGCGTGCTCGACCTGACCCTGCGTATCGGCGAGTTGCTGCTGGCCGGCGGTGAGGGCGCCGAGGACGTGGAGGCCGCGATGTTCGCGGTCTGCCGCTCCTACGGCCTGGACCGCTGCGAGCCGAACGTCACCTTCACGCTGCTGTCGATCTCGTACCAGCCGTCCCTCGTCGAGGACCCGGTGACGGCCTCGCGGACCGTGCGGCGCCGGGCCGTCGACTACACGCGGCTGGCCGCCGTGTTCCAGCTGGTGGACGACCTCAGCGACCCGGAGTCCCATCTCTCCCTGGAGGAGGCCTACCGGCGGCTCGCCGAGATGCGGCGCAACCGGCACCCCTACCCGGGGTGGGTGCTGACCGGGGCGAGCGGCCTGCTCGCGGGCGCGGCCTCCGTGCTCGTCGGCGGTAACGCGTTCGTGTTCGTGGCGGCCGCGCTGGGCGCGATGCTCGGCGACCGGCTGGCGTGGCTGTGCGCCGGGCGCGGGCTGCCGGAGTTCTACCAGTTCACGGTGGCCGCGATGCCGCCGGCCGCCCTCGGGGTCGCGCTCACCGTCGCGCACGTCGACGTCAAGGCGTCCGCGGTCATCACCGGTGGTCTCTTCGCGCTGCTGCCGGGGCGGGCGCTGGTGGCGGGCGTGCAGGACGGCCTGACCGGCTTCTACATCACCGCCTCGGCGCGCCTGCTGGAGGTCATGTACCTCTTCGTCGGCATCGTGGTGGGCGTGCTGATCGTCCTGTACTTCGGGGTGAACCTGGGCGCCAATCTCAACCCCGACGCGGCCCTTGGCCAGTCCACGCAGCCCGTCGTGCAGATCTGCGCGTCGATGCTGCTGTCCCTGACCTTCGCCGTGCTGCTCCAGCAGGAGCGGGCCACCGTGCTGTGGGTGACGCTGAACGGCGGCGTCGCCTGGGTGGTGTACGGCGCGCTGCACTTCCCCGGCGGACTCTCGCCCGTCGCCTCCACCGCGGTGGCGGCGGGGCTGGTGGGCCTGTTCGGGCAGTTGCTGTCGCGCTACCGGTTCGCGTCCGCCCTGCCCTACACGACGGCGGCGATCGGCCCGCTGCTGCCGGGCTCCGCCACCTACTTCGGGCTGCTGGCGATCGCCCAGAACGAGGTCGACAAGGGGCTGGTCTCCCTGGCCACAGCGGTCTCCCTGGCCATGGCCATCGCCATCGGGGTCAACCTCGGCTCCGAGATCTCGCGGCTGTTCCTGCGGGTGCCGGGCGCGGCCAGCGCGGCCGGCCGCCGGGCCGCCAAGCGCACCCGCGGCTTCTAGTAGCCCTGGCCGTGCGGGTACTGCCCGTCCTGCCGGCCGTCGTACTGCTGCTGGTACGGATACTGCTGGGCGTACTGCCAGTTGGGGTCGTAAGGCTGCTGATCCGGGTTGTACGGCTCGTTCGGGTCGTAGGACCGGTTCGGGTCGTAGGGCTGCTGCTGCGCCGGCTGCTGCTGCGGGTACTGCTGCTGCGGGTACTGCTGCTGGGGCGCGTACTGCTGCTGGGGCCGGTGGTGGTCCTGGCCGTCCGCCGTGGGGACGCGGCGCAGCTGGGTCGTCGCGTCGTCCATGACCGGGTACTGCTCCTGGGCCGGCGCGGGAGCGGGGGCCCCGGGGTTCTTCCTGGCCTTGCTGCGGGCGCGCAGGAACTCGATGGCGATCGGGACCACCGAGACCAGCACGATCAGGATGAGGATCGCCTCGATGTTCTTGTGGACGAAGTCCACGTTGCCGAGCCAGGAGCCCAGCAGGGTCACGCCCGCGCCCCACAGGACGCCGCCGATGACGTTGAAGGTGATGAAGGAGCGGTACCGCATACCGCTGACGCCGGCGATGATCGGCGTGAAGGTGCGCACGATGGGCACGAAGCGGGCCAGGACCAGGGACTTGGGGCCGTACTTCTCGAAGAACTCGTGCGCCTTGACCACGTTCTCCTGCTTGAAGAGGCGGGAGTCCGGGCGGGTGAAGAGCGAGGGGCCGACCTTCTTGCCGAAGAGGTAACCCGCCTGGTCGCCGAGGATCGCGGCGAGGCAGATCAGCAGGATGGCCCCCCACAGCGGGAAGTCCATGGTGCCTGCGGTGATCAGCAGACCGCAGGTGAACAGCAGCGAGTCACCCGGCAGGAAGAAGCCGATGAGCAGGCCCGACTCGGCGAAGACGATCAGGAGCAGCCCCCAGATGCCGAACGAGTCGAGCAGATGGTTCGGATCCAGCCAGCTCGGGCCGAGGGCAAGCGTCGTCACGGTTCCGGGCTCCCTGAGGGGGTGAGAGAAGGTACGGCGTCCTTCGGCGGGCGCACAAAGCTATCAACGCAATGTGTCCGCCCCAGGTTCCACCGGTGTCTCCAGGATGCACTGTGCGCGGACTGGCACAAAGCTGTGAGCCATGGGCATAGACGAATACGGTGGCGGCCAGGGGCCCCAGCCGGACGTACTGGTCGTGACGACGAACGACGTACCCGGACACCGGGTCCAGGAGGTCCTCGGCGAGGTCTTCGGGCTGACGGTCCGCTCCCGGCACCTGGGGAGCCAGATCGGCGCCGGGCTGAAGTCGATGATCGGCGGTGAGCTCAAGGGGCTCACCAAGACGCTGGTGGAGACCAGGAACCAGGCCATGGAACGGCTGGTCGAGCAGGCACGCGCGCGTGGGGCGAACGCCGTGCTGATGTTCCGCTTCGACGTGACGGAGGCGTCGGACGTGGGCACGGAGGTGTGCGCCTACGGGACCGCGGTGGTCCTGGCCCGGGAGTGAGCCCCCGGACCAGGACCGCTATGCGGTGCGACGGTCGGCGTTCGCCAGGATCGCGTCCTTCAGGTGCTCGGCGAGCCCGGGACGCATGGCGTCGTAGAACGCCTTGAAGCGCTCGTCGGAGACGTACATCTCGGCGAGACACCGGTGCATCTCGTACGGGCACTCGTAGAACCACCTGCTGATGTGCTGCCGGTGCTCCTCGGCCAGGTCCGTCGCCGCCTCCCCGGCCGCCGGCTCGCCGGCGCCCACCAGGGCGGCGTACCGCTCGGCCCAGGCGTCGGCCTCGGCCTGCAGGCGCTTCCAGTCCTCCTTGGTGTAGGTGGCCGCGCGGCGCTGCGACTCGGCGTACGCCTCCGTGTTCCCCCAGCGCTGCTCGGTCTCCTCGGCGTACTGCGCGGGGTCGTTGTCCCCGAAGACCTCGAACCGCTCCTCGGGTGTGAGGTTGATCCCCATCTTGCGTGCCTCCATGGCGTGTTCGACGGCCGCCGCCATCTTCTGGAGCCTCTCGATCCGGGCGGTCAGCAGTTCGTGCTGGCGGCGCAGGTGCGCGCGCGGGTCCGCGGCCGGATCGTCGAGCAGGGCGGCGACCTCGTCGAGCGGGAAGCCGAGCTCCCGGTAGAACAGGATCTGCTGCAGCCGGTCGAGGTCGTCGTCGCTGTAGCGCCGGTGACCCGCACGGCTGCGCTCGCTCGGGGCGAGCAGGCCGATGTCGTCGTAGTGGTGCAAGGTGCGCACCGTGACGCCGGCGAAGCCCGCGACCTGTCCCACGGAGTAGCTCACTTCGTCCGCTCCCTTCTCGGTACGCACTCCACGCTGAGCCCTCACGCCACGTGAGGTGCAAGTCGGTTCGCCTTCGGATACCAGGTGTTCTGCTTCCAGATGTTTCCTTCCTTTCGTCCGCTTATGGTGAGCCCGTGGCCCACGACTCCGCCCAGCAGGCCCCCGCGGTCCCCGCGACACCCGCACGCACGCTGGCGCCGTTGATCGTCCCCGCCCTGGCCGTGGGAGTGGGGGCGAGCCTGCTGCTGGTCGGTGTGAGCGCGGCGGCGGAGCAGCTCCAGCATGTGCTCTGGAACAACCTGCCGGACGCCCTCGGGGTGGGCCGGTACTCCGTCCTGTGGATGCTCGTCATGCTCACCGCGACCGGCATCGCGGTCGGCCTCGTGGTGTGGCTGGTGCCCGGGCACGCGGGCCCGGACCCGGCGACCCTGAGCCTGAACGCTCCCGTCCTGCCGCTCTCCGTGCTGCCCGGTCTGGTGCTGGCGACGGGCCTGATGCTGGCGGGCGGGCCGAGCCTCGGGCCGGAGAATCCGATCATCGCGGTGAACGTGGCGCTCGCCTACTGGCTGGGGAGCCGGCTGATCCGCCGGGCACCGGGCCACCTGTGGCCGGCGCTCGCCGAGGCGGCGACGATCGGAGCCCTGTTCGGGACGCCGGTGGCGGCGGCGCTGGTCATCTCCGAGGCACTGGCCGGACGGCAGATGAAGGGGCTGCTCTGGGACAACGTGTTCGGGCCCCTGGTGGCCGCCGGGGCCGGGGCCCTGACCACCTCCCTGGTGGCGCATCCGAGCTTCGACCTGCATCTGCCCCCCTTCGGCCGGCCCGGCTGGAGCGATCTGCTGGCCGTCCTGGTGATCGCGTCGCTGGCGGCGGTGCTCGGCATGTGCGCGGTCTACGTCTTCCCGTACGTCCACGGCGCCTTCGCGCGCCTGAAGCACCCCATGCTGATGCTTCCGGCCGGCGGGATCGTGCTCGGGCTGCTGGGCGCCCTGGGTGGGCATCTGACGCTCTTCAAGGGGCTGGACGAGGTCGCCGACCTGGCCAAGAACCCGGACGGCTGGTCGGCGGGGCAGTTCGTGGGGATGGCCGTGGTGAAGCTGGCCGCACTGCTCGTCGCCGCGTCCTGCGGCTTCCGGGGCGGGCGCATCTTCCCGGCGGTGTTCGTCGGGGCCGCCTTCGGGCTGGGCGCGCACGCCCTCATACCGGACGTTCACCCGGCGGTCGGCGTCGCCGCCGGCGTCCTGGGCATACTCCTCGCCGTCACCCGCCAGGGCTGGGTGAGCCTGTTCACGGCCGCGGTGCTCGTGTCCGAGCCCGCGATCATCGCCCTGCTCTGCTTCGCCTCGCTGCCCGCCTGGCTGCTGGTGACCGGCCGGCCCCAGATGCAGTTGCGGGACGACGGAACTCCGGTCCGCTGACACCCGTTCCCCGGATGACACCAAGGGAGACAAGACATGGCCCTCCACAAAGGTCCGCATAAGCACGACGAGCGCCCGGTGTCGGTCAACCCCTTCTTCGGGGAGGCCAATCCGGTCGCCGGCATGACCGACGCTCCGCCCCGGCACCGGCTACCGGACGGTCCGCTGCCGCCCATGACGGCGTATCAGCTGGTGCACGACGAGCTGATGCTGGACGGCAACTCCCGGCTGAACCTCGCCACGTTCGTCACCACGTGGATGGAGCCGCAGGCCGGCGTCCTGATGGCGGAGTGCCAGGACAAGAACATGATCGACAAGGACGAGTATCCGCGCACCGCCGAACTGGAGCGGCGTTGCGTGGCGATGCTCGCCGACCTGTGGAACGCACCGGATCCGGCGACCGCCGTGGGCTGTTCCACCACCGGATCGAGCGAGGCGTGCATGCTCGCCGGGATGGCCCTGAAGCGGCGCTGGAGCAAGCGCATCGCCGCCTCCGGGGCACGCCCCAACCTGGTCATGGGCGTCAACGTCCAGGTGTGCTGGGAGAAGTTCTGCAACTTCTGGGAGGTCGAGGCGCGCCTGGTGCCCATGGAGGGCGACCGCTTCCACCTCGACCCGCAGGCCGCCGCCGAGCTGTGCGACGAGAACACCATCGGGGTCGTCGGCATCCTCGGCTCCACCTTCGACGGCTCCTACGAGCCCATCGCCGACCTGTGCGCGGCCCTCGACGCCCTTCAGGAGCGCACCGGTCTGGACATCCCCGTGCACGTCGACGGCGCGTCCGGCGCCATGGTCGCGCCCTTCCTCGACCCGGACGTGGTGTGGGACTTCCGCCTCCCGCGCGTGGCGTCCATCAACACCTCGGGGCACAAGTACGGCCTCGTCTACCCGGGCGTGGGCTGGGCCCTGTGGCGCGACAAGGAGGCGCTGCCCGAGGAGCTGGTCTTCCGCGTCAACTACCTGGGCGGCGACATGCCGACCTTCGCCCTGAACTTCTCCCGCCCCGGCGCCCAGGTGGTCGCGCAGTACTACACGTTCCTGCGGCTGGGCCGCGAGGGCTACCGCGCCGTGCAGCAGACGACCCGCGACGTGGCCATGTCCCTCGCCGAACGCGTCGAGGCGCTGGGCGACTTCCGGCTGCTGACCAGGGGCGACGAGCTGCCCGTCTTCGCGTTCACGACCGCGGACGGCGTGGACGCGTACGACGTCTTCGACGTGTCCCGGCGGATGCGGGAGAGCGGCTGGCTGCTGCCCGCGTACACCTTCCCGCCGAACCGCGAGGACCTGTCCGTGCTGCGGGTGGTGGCCCGCAACGGCTTCTCGGACGACCTCGCCGACCTCTTCGTGGAGGACCTCACCCGGCTCCTGCCCGAACTGCGCAAGCAGCCGCACCCCTCGCCCAAGGACAAGGGGGCGACCACCGGCTTCCACCACTGACGCACCGCCGGGTCAGCCGCCCAGGCGCGCGAACCGCCGTACCGCGAGCGGGAAGAAGACGGCGAGCAGCCCCAGCGACCACACGACCGCCACCCACACGTGCCCCGGCTCCCCGTCGGGGCCGCCGAGCAGGTCGCAAACTTGACCACTGCGCGAAGGCAGCGCGCCGAGATGATTGGCCAAACTTGATCAGCGGTCGTCCTCCGGATGCCGCTCCCCCGTCGCGTACGGGTTCTCCTCGTCGTCCGCCAGGACGCCCACGAAGGGATCGCCCTCCCCCGCGAACATGTACGCCCCGTCCTCGATCCGCCCGATCAGCCTCTGGGTCCACTCGGCCTCGGCGTCGGCCGTGTGGACCCAGAGGTTCATGATCTCGCCGATGTGGCCGAGCTGTTCGGGGCCGTCCTCGGGGACGTAGTGCTCGGTGACCGAGGAGCGCCAGGCCTCGGTGCGCCGGATCCGGTCCTTCAGCAGCGCCACCGCCTCGGCCCGCGGCAGGTCGACCATGAAGCCGATCGCCGCCGACTTGACGTCCATCTTCTGGTCGTACGAGGTCAGCGCCTCACGCAGCAGCCGGAAGTACTCCTCGGTGCCCCAATCGGTGAGCTCGTACTCGGTGCGCGGCGGGCCGCCGGCCGTGGACGGCGCGATCTCGTGCGCGTGCAGCAGCCCTTGCTTCGCCATCTGCTTGAGCGCGTGGTAGATCGAGCCGGGCTTGGCGTTGGACCACTCGTGCGCGCCCCAGTACTCCAGGTCGTTGCGCACCTGGTAGCCGTGGGCCCGCCCGTGCTGGCGGACCGCGCCGAGCACCAGAAGACGGATCGCTGACATGCGGCCAGCGTAGGACCCGGGAGGTCAGCTCCGGCTCGCGCCCTGCTCCTTGGCCACCAGCTCGAAGGCGGTGGCGCCGTCCAGGGACTCGCGGATGATGTCGGCATGCCCGGCGTGCCGCGCGGTCTCGCGGATCAGGTGCAGGCAGAGCCAGCGCACGGAGACGCTGCCCTCCGGGAACCAGGGTTCCTCCGGCAGCGGGAAGCTGTCGTCGAGGCTCGGCACGGAGCGGATGTACGCCTCGGTCTCGGCGGCGACCTTCTCCCAGTACGCGAGCTGCGACTCCACGGTCTCGCCCTCGACCAGCTGGAACGCCTCGTGCCAGTTGGACGCGTCCCGCCGGATCGCCGGCGGCTCCTGCCTGGCCCGCGCGATCCAGCCCTGCTCGACTTCGGCCACATGCTTGAGCAGACCGGACAGGGACAGCTCGCTCGCGCTGGGCCTGCTCGCGGCCTGCTCCTCGGTCAGCCCGAGCAGCGAGCGCCGGATGCCGCCGCGCTGCTCCTCGATGAACGCCAGCAGCGCTCCGCGCTCGTCGCCCTGAGCTTCCGCGGAAACGTGAGTGACCATGACCGGCCGCCTTTCGTCGGGTGCTGCGGGGGGTGGAGGCTCCCCCTGACACCGACGAAGCTACGGGCCCTTTAGGACAGGTTCCGTCCTAGAAGGGGAATCGGCTCCGGCCGTGCTGCACCGAGATCCACTTCAGCGTGGTGAAGCACTCGACGGTCGACTCGCCGTTCAGTCGGCCCACGCCCGAGCTCTTCTCGCCGCCGAAGGGGACGAGCGGCTCGTCGTGGACGGTCCCGTCGTTGACGTGGAACATGCCGGTGTCGATCTGCTTGGCGAAATTGACGCCGCGCTCGACGTCGCCCGTGTGGACGGCGCCGCTCAGGCCGTACGGCGTGTCGTTGACGAGGGCGACCGCCTCCTGCTCGCCGTCGAAGGGGATGAGGAAGGCGACCGGGCCGAAGACCTCCTGCCGGAGCAGGGCCGAGTCCGCGGGGACGCCGGTCAGGACGGAGGGCTCGACCAGGTTCTCGGTGGTCGTGCCGTGCACCAGGGCCGTCGCGCCCTCGGCGATCGCCTGCTCGACGGTGGCCGAAATGGCGTCCGCCTGCGAGGAGTTGATCACCGGTCCGATGACGGTCTGCGGGTCGCTCGGGTCGCCGGCCTTGAGCGTCCTGACCTTGGCGACGAACTTCTCGGTGAACTCCTCGGCGATGCCGCGGTCCACGAGCACCCGGTTCGCGGCCATGCAGACCTGGCCCTGGTGGACGTACCGGCTGAAGACCGCGGCGTCGACCGCGTAGTCGATGTCGGCGTCGTCGAGGACCACGATCGCGCTGTTGCCGCCGAGTTCGAGGACCGAGCGCTTGAAGTGCGAGGCGCAGACGGTGGCCACATGGCGGCCGACCTTGTCGGAGCCGGTGAAGGAGATGACCTTCGGGACCGGGTGCTCGATGAAGGCGTCGCCGATCTCCGCGATGTCGGTGATCACGACGTTCAGCAGACCGCCCGGCAGACCCGCGTCCTCGAAGATCTTCGCGACCAGGGAGCCGCCGGTGATCGGGGTGTTCTGGTGCGGCTTGAGCACCACGCCGTTGCCGAGCGCGAGGGCCGGGGCGACCGACTTGAGCGACAGCAGGAAGGGGAAGTTGAAGGGGCTGATGACGCCCACGACGCCCACCGGCACGCGGTAGAGGCGGTTCTCCTTGCCGTCCACGGGCGAGGGGAGGATCTTGCCCTCGGGGCGCAGCGCCCACTGGATCGACTCGCGCAGGAACTCCTTGGCCAGGTGGAGTTCGAAGCCGGCCTTCAGCCGGGTGCCGCCGAGCTCGGCGATGATCACCTCGGCGATCTCCTGCTCGCGCTCCTCGATCAGCCTGAGGGCCTTCTCCAGGATCGTGCGGCGCGCGTACGGATTGGTCCTCGCCCATTCCTTCTGGGCGCGGGCGGCCGAGCGGTACGCCTCGTCGACCTCGTCGACCGTGGCTATGGTGATCGACGCCAGCTTCTCGCCGTTGTACGGGTTGAAGTCGATGATGTCCCAGGAGCCGGTGCCCGGGCGCCACTCACCGTCGATGTACTGCTGGGCCAGGTCGGTGAAGTAGGACGACATGTGATCCCCAAATCACTAGCAGACAGACGATCGACGTCACGGTCTGATCACACGTCATCGTACTGGTGACGCAAGTGAGTTGGGGACGCTCCGCAATCTTCTGGGGAGAACTCTAGGAGAGTTGGAGGAGACCCCGGAGCAGATCACGGCTCTCGTCCGGCCCCGGACTGTCCTGCTGGAGCTCCTTGAGCGCCTTCTCGTACTGAATGACGTCCTCGTGTTTGTCCAGGTAGAGCGCGCTGGTGAGCTGTTCCAGGTAGACGACGTCCGACAGGTCGGACTCGGGGAAGCTGAGCAGCGTGAACGCGCCGCTCTCGCCCGAGTGGCCGCCGAAGCCGAACGGCATGATCTGCAGCCGTACGTTGGGCCGCTCCGAGATCTCGATCAGGTGCTGGAGCTGGCCGCGCATCACCTCGCGGTCGCCGTAGGGCCGGCGCAGGGCGGCCTCGTCCAGGACGACGTGGAACTCGGGGGCGTGCTCGGCAAGGAGGTTCTTCTGCCGCTCGAGACGCAGCGCCACGCGCTTGTCGACGTCGGCGCGGCTCGCGCCCTTCATGCCCCGCCTCACGACCGCGCGCGCGTACGCCTCGGTCTGCAGCAGACCGTGCACGAACTGCACCTCGTAGGCGCGGATCAGGTGCGCCGCACCCTCCAGCCCCACATAGGTGGGGAACCAGGTCGGCAGGACGTCGGAGTAACTGTGCCACCAGCCCGCGACGTTGGCCTCGCGGGCGAGGGAGACGAGCTGGGCGCGCTCCTGCTCGTCCGTGATGCCGTAGAGCGTCAACAGGTCTTCCACGTCACGCGTCTTGAAGCTCACGCGGCCCAGTTCCATCCGGCTGATCTTGGATTCGGAGGCGCGGATCGAGTAACCCGCTGCTTCGCGGGTGATCCCGCGTGCCTCGCGCAGCCGCCTGAGTTGCGAGCCGAGCAGCATGCGCCGCACCACCGATCCGGGCTCTCCCACGCTCACGTTCGCCAGCCTCCCCAACCGCTTCAGAGGCCAGAGTCTGCCACTAAAACACTCCGAGCAGTACTCGTCCGATTACAGAGAAGGGAAGAAGTCAAAGATTCCGCACAGGAGAAGGGAAGGAGATGGCAACCAGAGGGAGAGAAGATGGCGGAAAAAATGGCCAACAAGCGGTACGGGCACGTCCAATTCGGTCACGTGCACGTGCATCTGCACCTTGCATCTGCACCGCGCATCCGAAACCATGGTCCCGCGCCACCGCTGCATCGCAACGACCGCGAATTCCGGGAGTGCCTCGCATGGGGACGAATGGATCGACCATGCTCGAGCCGTTACGGCAGGGCCTTCCGCCGCTTGACCTCACGGCCGTGTCCAACGCCGCCTCCTGCGCCCTTCCCGCCCGGTACGAGGCCGTGCGCGAGGCCCGGCGCTTCACCCGCAGAACCCTCGACCAGTGGGACATAGGCGATCGCTTCGACGACGTGTGCCTGGTGGTCTCGGAGCTCGTCACCAACTCCCTGCGGCACGGCCTGCCGGCCGGCACCCTGTGCGCCGCGGACCAGAGCCCGCCCGTACGGCTGCACCTGATGCGCTGGACGGAGCGGCTGGTGTGCGCTGTGCGCGACCCGAGCCAGGCCAGCCCGGTCGCCCGCGAGGCGGACGACTTCTCGGCGGAGTCGGGCCGCGGCCTCTTCCTCGTCGACTCCTTCGCCGACGGCTGGGGCTGGCACCCGATGGCGGGCACGCTGGGCGGGAAGGTCGTCTGGGCGCTGTTCCGGCTGCCTCACCCGCCCCGGCCGCAGTCCGCCGAATAGTGCACCCGGGCATTGTTCGACGCCCGGGTTCTACGCGCGTCACAGCCCGTAAACAGCCGATTGCCCCGAGTTGCCCCGGGGGTTGGCGGCGGTCAGCCCGCGATCAGGTGGTCGAACTCGCCGTCCTTGATGCCCAGAAGCATCGCCTCGATCTCCGCGCGCGTGTAGACGAGCGCCGGACCGTCGGGGAAGCGCGAGTTGCGCACGGCCACCTCGCCGCCGGGCAGTCTCGCGAACTCCACGCAGGAACCCTGCGAGTTGCTGTGCCGGCTCTTCTGCCAGGCCACCCCGTTCAGCTCCGTGGCTGTCATGCCGTTGTACGCGTCGCGGTCCACAGGTCGCTCCCCGGTGGTGCGGTGGCCATGTGGCCATTGATGCAGAGGTCAACTTCCCGGATCATAGCCGTCTTCATGTGCAGATGCATGAGCAGATGCACGTGCACGCGGGGTGGTCCTGCGGTTACAGCTTTGGTGAGCGCTTTACCCGAGCCCTTCCAGCGTTTGCCCCAATGCCTGCAGGACATGCGATCGCCAGCCGCCGCCCATGATCCTGCGCGCCATCAGTTGCGCCGGGTCGTCCGGATCGAAACCCTCGTGCACTAGGAACAGACGCGTTCCGCGCCCTTCCTGTTCCAGTGTCCAAGTGATGGTCCAGTCCGCGGGATTGGCCGGATCGGCGTCAGCCCAGCGGAGGGACAGCATCCGCTCGATGTCGTAGGCGAGGACCCGCACGTCCACGACACCGGAGAAGTTGGTGTTGGGCCTGGGTACGGAGGTCAGGCGATACCGGTGCCCCACCTCCAGCCGGAAGTCCCCGGCTCCCTGCATCTGCCACTGCACGAGCAGCGCGGGCTCGGTGAGGGCGCGCCAGACCTTGGCGGGCGGGTGGGGGAAGAACTGGTCGACGCGGATGACGGTCAGGTCGCCGGCGTTCAGATCGTCGTCGCTCATGCGGTCGTCGCTCAAGCGGTCGTCGTTCAGGTCGTCGTGGGCCGGATCGGTGTGGGCCGGGTCGCCGTCGCGGCCGTCCGTGGGTTCTGTGCTCATGCCGGGTCATCGTCGGGCATGCGGTCCAGCAGATCGCCGAGGCCCTTCAGCCGCTCGCGCCAGAACCGCTCATACGGATGGAGCCAGTCCTGCACCTCGGCGAGCGGGGCCGCGTCGAGGCGGTAGATGCGCTGCCGGCCGGAGCGCTGCTCGGAGACGAGGCCGGCCTCCCGGAGCACCTTGAGGTGTTCCGAGAGGCTCGGGCGCCGCATGTCGAAGTGGTCGGCCAGGGCCTGGACGGGCTGAGGCCCGCGCTCGCGCAGCAGCCGCAGCACCTCGCGGCGGGTGGCGTTCGCGAGCGCGGCGAAGACGCGGTCGTCGGCGGCCTCGCGGGCCTCGGCTGCGGGCATGACCGGCCTTTCTACTGGTGGGCCTCCGTGATCAGCATCAGACCGTTGCCGTCCGGGTCCCGGAAGGAGGCCATCCGGCCCCACGGAAGGTCGTCCGGGCCCTCCACCTCGGTGCCCGCCTCGGCGAGCCGGGCACAGTCGGCGTCGACATCGGTCGTGACCAACATGATCCCCCGGGTCGATCCGGGCTCGAAATCCCCCATCCCCGGCCCGGACAGCGTGAAGACGGTCTGCGCACCCTTGGGCGCGACCTGGAGCCACCGGCCCGGCGGCATCTGCAGGTCGGCGGTGACCTCGAAGCCGAGGACGTCCCGGTAGAAGCGAAGGGCGCGGTCCTGGTCGACGACGGGGAGCGTGACGAACGAGGCGTGGGTGATGTTCATGGAGACGACGATAGGTAGGGAATTCCCTACGAGTCAAGCGTAGGCAATTTCCTACCCGTGGAGTGCCGGGCGCACGCAAGTCCTCCCGCCAAACCTCACAGGCGCTCCCCATGGGGTCGCCGGGAGCTGCTGGTAGCTTGCTGCGGGCGTTTCGGTCGGGGGCCGGAGCGTTCGGCCACCTCCTGCTACAGCTTGGGAGCTTTCAGTGACTTCGGCGATGTTCACGCGTTCCTCTCGCAGGGTGTCGCGTCGGCAGGTGCGGATCGCGGCGGCGGTCGCCGGGCTGGTGGGCACGCTCGTGCTGAGCGCGTGCAGCGACGGCGGCGGCTCCAAGGACGACTCCTCGTCCAGCCCGTCCGCCTCCTCGACCTCGACCGCGGACACGGGTGGGAACACCGGTGGGACCGCGAGCGCGTCCGACGACCTTCAGGGCAGCTGGCTCGCCACGACCGGCGGCAAGGCCGTCGCCCTGGTGATCAACGGCAAGCAGGCCGGGCTCTTCTCCACCGGCGGCACCGTGTGCAGCGGTACCGCCGGCAAGGAGGCCGGTATGCGGATGATCCACCTGACCTGCGCGGACGGCGACAAGGGCCGGGCGTCGGGAATGGTCGACTCCGTGTCGAAGAGCGGGATGCGGATCACCTGGTCGGGCAGTGTCGGCAAGGAGACGTACACCAGGTCCAAGGGCGGGACGCTGCCGACGGGGCTGCCGACCGCGAGCCTCGGGCAGTAGCCGCCGGGGGGCGCGCGAGCGCCTCACGCGCGCGTGCGTGATGATCGGTGCACGCGATCACCGGCGTCACGCCGCAGAGCACCAGAGGATCCCTATGCGCGCCACCCCCATCGCCGTCGCCGCTCTCGCCGCGGCCCTGCTTCTCACCGCCTGCGACAACGGCAGCGGCGGTGGCGACGGCAGCAACGGCAAGGCCGCCAAGTCCGGCGACGCCTGCACGCTCGACGGCGTCGGCGTGCAGGTCGGAGCGAGCGCCGCCCCCAGCGCCGGCGACTCCGGCGACGTCACCGTCACGATCACCAACAACGGCTCCACGTGCACCCTGAGCGGTTTCCCGGCCGTCCGTCTGCAGGCGGGCGGCACCACGAGCAGTGTCCCGTCCGACAAGGCCGCCAAGGCACAGAAGCTGACTCTCGCCAAGGACGCGACCGCCTCCTTCACGATCACCTACGTCCGCGGTGAGGCGGGCGGCAAGCAGAGCCTCGCGGTGAAGACGGCCAAGTTCAGCCTGCCCGGCTCCTCCGCCGGGCACAGCATCCCGTGGTCGTACGGCGAAGTGGCCCTCAAGGGCGGCGCGGACCGGCCGAACGCCTCGGTGACGGCCTTCCAGCAGGCCGGCGACTGACGGGCGCCCGTCCGGCTCAGGGAAGCCGCGGCCGGGTCCCGACCTGGGCCCGGTCCGCGGCCTGCGCGCCCTCGGTCCAGCCCGCCGCGTCGCTCACCCCGCGCAGACGGCTCGTCGTCGTCTGCGGGAACAGATCGTCCGTGCGGTCGGTGACCGCGACCTCGCGGGAGGCCAGCACCGGGAGCGGGTCGTCGGTCACCTGCGTCTCGGCCGCCGCCGCGAGGCGCGTGCCTATCCGGTGGGCGTAGGCGGCGAGGAAGGACTGCCGGAAGGTCTTGGTGCGTTTGCGGCCGCCCGCGCGCTGGGCCGCCTCCGCCTTCGTCATGGCGGCCGTGGCCTGCACCAGGAGCGAGGTGTGGAGCAGCTCCACCGCCTCCAGGTCGGCCTCGAAGCCGACGACGGTGGAGAAGCCCAGGGGTTCGTTCCACACCGCGCGGCAGTGGTTGGCGGTGGCGACCGCGTCCAGCAGTACCGCCTTGGCCTGCTCGTACGGTGCCTCGACGCCGATCCGGCAGGCGCCGGGTGCCGAAGGGGACGGCGCCCGGGCCGCGAGCAGCGCCTCGTCGATGCTGTGCCGGGCCATCAGCTCCTGGGCCTTCGCGGACAGCGCCTCCGCCTCCTCCGGGAAACCGGTCGCCTCCGCCTTGGCGAGCAGAGCGCGGATGCGGGTGAGCATGCGGGACTCGGTGCCGCGGCCGGAGGCGGGACCGGGCCGGTGCGTGGGCTCGTCGAGGGATTCGAGCGACGGCAGGCGCAGCAGCAGGCGGTACAACTCCAGGACGGTGGTCGCGTGCGAGAAGCGGTCGGTGCCGGGCGGCGCGGCTACGGACCCGGTGCTCCCGGACGGCCCGGCGGTCCCGGCTGCATCGGCTTCGGCGGTGAGGTCGTCCAGCTGCGCCTGCCAGCGGGGGCCGCGCGGGCCGTCGTAGGGCGCCTGTGCGCGGATCAGTGCCACCGCCAGCCGTACGTGTACGTCGTCCAGCTCGCGCCGCACGATGCGCGCGACGTCGGCGGGCTGCCAGCCGCGCTGCCAGGCCGTCGCCACGAACTCCCGGCCGCGTCGGGCGAGTTCGGCGTCGGACTCCGGGTCCGCGGCCAGCAGGGAGGCGCCCGTGTCGAGGGCGGTGTCGCTCTCGGCGTACAGGGCGGCCCCGAAGGCGCTGTCGACGGTGCTGGACGCAGTGCTGCTCACCCGTCGATCGTGCCACGCGGCACCGACAACCGGTCCCGGGGCCGGGTCAGCCGTGGATCAGGGCCAGCGCGCGGTCGAGGGCGTCGGGGGCCGGGCAGGGGACGTCGGGGAGGACTCCGGTGCCCTCCCAGTTGGTGCCGGAGACCGGGTTGATCGAGCGTCCGACCGGGATCGTGGCCTCCAGGTTCGGGTGGACCGTCCAGCCCTCGCGGGGGTGGGCGCCGCCTCGGGTGGTCTCCCCCACGACGGTCGCGCGGCCCAGCTGCTGTAGGTCGTAGGCGAGTTCCTCGGCTGCGGAGAAGGTGCGCGGGCCGGTGAGGACGTGGACCGGCTTGGTGCCGCCGAAGCGGGCGCCTGGGACGTGCGGCAGGCTCCAGGACTGGTCGTGCCGGTCGCCCACGCGCGCGTACATGGTGTTGAGGTGGGTGCGCTCCTCCAGGAGGTAGCTGCAGACGAAGGCGACGGTGTCCGGGTCGCCGCCACCGTTGGACCTGAGGTCCAGGATCAGCGCGTCGGCGGGCGCGACGAGGGTGAGGGCGGCGGTCAGCGGCCCGGCGGACCAGGCGAGCGGGAAGAGGGTCGGGGACAGTTCGAGCAGGGCGGTCCCGCCGTCCAGGAGCTGGACGCGCGGAACGCCGCCCAGGGAGGCGTCGAAGTCGCGCCGCATCGCCGCCAGAGCGGCCTCGCCCTGCCCTCGCGGCACCTGCTCCGGGTGGTACTTGAGGCGCAGATGCGGATCGCCGTTGAGCGAATGCAGATCCGCGGTGACCAGGTCGCCGAGCTCCTCCGCGCTCGCCACGCCGTACGCCCCTTCCGCCAGGCGCCGGCGCAGTAGTGCGGCCAGCTGTTCGGCGATCTCGGGGAAGACGTAGTGCTCGGTGATGAGCCGGGCGGTCTCGTCGACGACCGCCGGAACGTCTGTGACGGGGACGGCGGTCGAGACCGGTCCGGGTGCGGTGGCGGTGTCCTTGGCCGGCGTGGTCGTCGTCATGGCAGACGAGTCAATCACCGTGCGCGGGGGCCTCACACGGCGTTTTCCCGGACTCGTCCCATTCCCCGAAATTCGGTCGCCGCCGCGCCCGGCCGGGTTCCAGCATGGTCGCATGGTGGACATGTCTTCGTACGCGGCCTTCCTCGTCGCCGCCTTCGCGCTCTGCATCACTCCCGGCCCCGACATGATGTTCATCGTGGCGATGGGCGGACGGGGCGGGCCCAGGACCGGAGTGCTGGCCGCGTTCGGCGTGGCCTGCGCGATGTTCGTGCACTCGGTCGCCGCCGCGCTCGGTCTGTCGGCGCTGTTCCTGGCACTGCCGACGCTGTACCACGTGCTGCGCTGGGCGGGTGCGGCCTATCTCCTGTACCTCGCGGTCAAGGCCTTCCGGGACCGTGCGGTGCCGGTGGAGGAGGGGGCGCCGGCCGGGCCCGGGCGGCGGCGTGCCTTCTGGCAGGGGGCCGTCACCAATCTGCTCAACCCCAAGGTGATCCTCTTCAACGTCTCCTTCCTGCCGCAGTTCGTGGACCCCTCCCTGGGCCATGTACGCGAGCAGTTCCTGGTCTTCGGGCTGACGATCACGGTCATGGGGCTCGGAGTGGACGGCTCGATCGGCCTGCTCTCCGGGCGGCTCTCCGCGCTGCTGCGCCGCAGTCGGCGGGTGGCGCGCGGGATGAACATCTTCAGCGGGACGGTCTTCACGGGGCTGGCCGTGCGGCTGGCGGCCTCTCCGAAGTGACGACCCGTAGCGGCGACCCGAAGTGACAGCCCGAGGTGACAGCCCGAAGTGACGGCACGCGTGCGTGGAGGCGTTACTGTCAACCGCCGGTTGACAGCCCTGAAGTGTCAACCTACGGTTGACACATGACGACCAACCCCGGCATCACGTCATCCGTACGTCTCGACGACCTCATCGCGGCCATCAAGAAGGTTCACTCCGAACCCCTCGACCAGCTCCAGGACGCGGTCATCGCCGCCGACCACCTCGGCGAGGTGGCCGACCACCTGATCGGCCACTTCGTGGACCAGGCCCGGCGCTCCGGAGCGTCCTGGACGGACATCGGCCAGAGCATGGGGGTCACCCGGCAGGCGGCGCAGAAGCGCTTCGTGCCCAAGGAGTCGACCGGTCTCGACCCCAACCAGGGCTTCGGCCGCTACACCCTGCGCGCCCGCAACGTGGTGATGACCGCGCACAACGAGGCCAAGGCCGCCCGCAACACCGAGGTCGCCCCGGCGCACCTGGTCATCGGCCTGCTCGCCGAACCGGAGGGCCTGGCCGCCAAGGCGATGGTCCTGCAGGACGTCTCCCTCGACGCCGTGCGCGAGGCCGCGACCGCCGCGCTCCCGCCGGGCGCCGACGAGGCCCCCGAGCTGGTCCCGTACTCCTCCGACGCCAAGAAGGTCCTGGAGCTCACCTTCCGCGAGGCGCTTCGCCTCGGTCACAACTACGTCGGCACCGAGCACATCCTGCTGGCCCTGCTGGAGTTCGAGCACGGCTCGGGCGTGCTGGCCGGCCTCGGCCTGGCGAAGCGGGCGGTGGAGGCCGAACTCGCCAAGGCGCTGGAGGGGTATCTGCAGCCCCCGCCCACGCAGGGCTGACGCCGTGGTCGGACCCCCCTGCGACACTCGCAGCATGACAGACCGCTGGGCACTCGCCCCGGCCGAGGACGGTGGCGTGGAGATCGCCCCCCTCGGCCCGGACGGCCTGCTCACCGGACCGGTCCGATGGGAGCCCGACCTCGCGACGGCCGTGCGGGCACGGCCGGACGTCGCGCGATGGGTGTGGCGGTCCACGGCCGAGGTGTACCCGCGTCTGCTCGCCACAGGGATGCGGGTGGAGCGGTGCTACGACGTCGAGGACGCCGAGACCCTCCTGCTGGGCCACGAGGGGAGGTACGGCGAGCCCCGCTCGGCGGCCGCCGCCCTGGCCCGGCTGCGCGGCGGCCCCGTACCGCCCGACCCGCCCCTGCGCGCCGCCGAACCCGGCGCGCAGTCCTCCCTCTTCGAGCCGCAGGCCGTGCACCTCCCGCTGCCCGACCTCGTCGACGTCTACGCCGGGCAGCAGCGCCGGCACGACGCGACCGCGCACCCCGACCGGATGCGGCTGCTGACCGCGGCCGAGTCGGCGGGCATGCTGGTCGCCGCCGAGATGAACCGCGCGGGGCTGCCGTGGAGCGCCGACGTGCACCGCCGGGTGCTGCACGAACTGCTCGGCGAGCGGTACGCGGGCGGTGGCGAGCCCCGGCGCCTGGCCGAACTCGCGGACGAGGTGTCCACCGCCTTCGGCCGCCGGGTGCGGCCGGACCTGCCCGCGGACGTCGTCAAGGCGTTCGGCCAGGCCGGGATCAAGGTCAGGTCGACCCGGCGCTGGGAGATCGAATCCCTCGACCACCCGGCCGTGAAGCCGTTGCTGGAGTACAAGAAGCTGTACCGCATCTGGGTCGCCCACGGCTGGTCCTGGCTGCAGGACTGGGTGCGGGACGGGCGGTTCAGGCCCGAGTTCCTCGCGCACGGGACCGTGACAGGGCGCTGGGTCACCAACGGCGGGGGCGCCCTGCAGATTCCCAAGGTCATCCGGCGCGCGGTGGTCGCCGACCCCGGCTGGCGGCTCGTCGTCGCGGACGCCGACCAGATGGAGCCGCGCGTACTGGCGGCCATCTCCCGCGACCCGGGGCTGATGGAGGTGGCCGGCCGCGAGACCGACCTCTACCAGTCCGTCTCCGACCGGGCCTTCTCCGGCGACCGCTCCCAGGCCAAGCTCGCCGTGCTCGGCGCGGTCTACGGCCAGACCTCGGGCGACGGCCTGAAGAACCTCGCCGCGCTCAGACGCCGCTTCCCCAAGGCGGTGGCGTACGTCGACGACGCGGCGCGCGCAGGCGAGGAGGGGCGGCTGGTGCGGACCTGGCTGGGGCGGACGTGCCCGCCGGCGGCCGGGTCGGGCGACGCCGTCGAGGAGGCCGGCATCCCGCAGGACGACCCGGCCGAGACACCCTCCGGTGACGAGTGGGTGCCGGGTTACGCCTCGACGAACACCCGCGCCCGCGGCCGCTTCGCCCGCAACTTCGTCGTCCAGGGCAGCGCGGCCGACTGGGCTCTGCTGCTGCTCGCCGCGCTGCGGCAGACCTGCGCGGACATGGCGGCCGAGCTGGTCTTCTTCCAGCACGACGAGGTGATCGTGCACTGCCCCGAGGAGGAGGCGGAGGCCGTGGTGAAGGCCATCCGGGAGGCGGCGGAGCTGGCGGGCCGGCTGACGTTCGGGGAGACACCGGTGCGGTTTCCGTTCACGACCGCGGTGGTGGAGTGCTATGCCGACGCCAAGTGACCTACGGGGGCGCGGAGTTGACGAGCGGTGATCAGCGGACGTCCGCCGTGGCCAGCAGCTCGTTCAGCTCCGCGACCACCGTCTTCTCGTCCGTCCCGTCCAGCGCGTCGAGGGCACCGCGCCATTGCGCGTACGCCTCCTCGCCGCGTCCCTGCTCCCGCAGCAGGAGCCCGTGCTGGTGGCGGGCGAGACCGCCGGTGTAGCGGTCGGCCCGGGCGTCCGCGCGGCGGAGCAGCTCGGCGCACTCGTCGCCGGCCCGTTCCGTACGGCCGAGCAGCCGCAGCGCCCGCACCAGGCCGAGCCGGGTCTGCGACTCGCCGTGCCAGTCGCCGTGGCCGCCGAGGATGCGCAGGCTCTCCTCGAAGTGGGGTACGGCGGCGGCCGGTTCACCAAGGGTGAGGTGGGCGTAGCCGATGTTGCAGTGCGCGGAGTGCTGCACGATCACGGCGCCGATCTCGTCGCCGATGGCGAGCGAGCGCCGGTGCTGCTCGATCGCGGCCCGCGGGTCGGTGTGCTCGTACAGGTTGCCGAGGTGGCTGTGGGTCACAGCCTCGCCCTGGGGGTCGTTCAACTGCCGTGAGTACTCCAGGCTCTGGCGCAGTGCCTGTCCCGACTCCTCGTAGCGGCCGAGTCCTTCGAGCAGCAGGCCACGGTTGTTGAGGCAGCGGCGCAGCCGGGAGACATGGCCCAGCCGGCGCCAGATCGTCAGCGCCCGGTCGTTGAGGGCGAGGGCCTCGCCCTGCTGTCCGGTCAGGAAGTGCAGGCCGGCGAGGTCGCCCAGTGCGTACGCCTCGGCTGCCTCGTCACCGAGGCGCCGCGCCACCCGGAGGGCGGCCCGGCCGAGTACCTCCATCTCGGCGACGCGGCCGCTGCGCTGCACGTACGGGAAGAAGAGGCGGATCAGGGCCGAGATGTGGGCGGCTCTGCGGGGGCCGGCTTGGTCCGCGTGATCTGCGTGATCTGCGTAGCGCTCGACGAGGGTGATGACGTTCCGCAGCTCCATGTCGCCCCAGGCGAAGGCCTGTTCGGGGCATTCGAAGGCGGGGAGGACGGCGACGTGCGCCGCGTGGTCCGGGGGCTGGGCCGCGGTCGGGCGGCGTCGGTCGTCCTGGTCGAGGCCCGGCTCGACGATCGAGGTGAGGACGAGTTCGGCGACCGCGGCGTACCAGGGCAGGGCGGAGTCGACGTCGCCGGTTCCTCCGGCGAGTTCGCGGGCGAAGTCGCGGACCAGGTCGTGGGGGGCGTAGCGGCCGTACGCCGTCTCCTCCAGGAGGGCCACGTCCACGAGCCGGTCCAGCGCGGTCTCGGCTCGGCGCGCGTCGATGCCGACGAGGTGGCCGAGCAAGGGGGCGCCGTAGACGGGCAGGTCGAGGGCGCCGATGCCGCGCAGGACGAGGGCGGCGTCGCGGTCGGCCTCGCGCTCCGAGGCGGCGAGTGCGTCGTGGGCGACGGCCAGGGAGCGGCGGACGCTCAGGTCGTCGTATTCGAGGTGGCGCAACCGGCCACCGGTGGCGGCCAGTTGATGGGCGAGTACGTCCGGGGTGAGCGCGTTCCGGGCGGCGAGACGGGCGGCGACGATGCGCAGCGCGAGGGGGAGGCGGCCGGTGAGGGCGACGAGGGGGTGGCCCGGGTGCAGGGTGTCCCGGCCGGAGGCCGCTCTCAGCAGGGCGGCGCTCTCCTCGTCGCTCAGCGGGGTGAGCGGGAAGCGGCGGGCGCCGTCGAGGGTGGTCAGGGGTGAGCGGCTCGTGATGATCACGGCGCATCCGGGACCGGCCGGCAGCAGGGGGCGTACCTGGGCGGCGTTCGCGGCGTCGTCGAGGAGCAGCAGGGTACGGGTGGGGGCGAGTTTGCTGCGCAGCAACGCGGCCGCGGCGTCCGGGTGTTCGGGGATGTGCCGGGGCTCCGTGCCCAGGTCTCTCAGCAGGGCGGTGAGGGACTGGGCGGGAGTGAGGGGGGTCATGCCGGGGGTGGCGCCGTGCAGGTTGAGGTAGAGCTGGCCGTCGGGGAAGTGGGGGCGGATCCGGTGCGCGGTGTGCAGGGCGAGGGCGCTTTTGCCCACGCCTGCCATACCGCTGATCACCACGTGGTTCCGGCGGGTGAGGAGGGTGTGCTGCAGGGCGGGGTGTTCCGTCGTCCTGCCGGTGAAGTTCGGTGGAGGAGGGGGGAGTTGGGCCGGCGCGGGGGGCGTGAGCGACACCCGGCCTTCGGCCGGTTGCGGGCTCCCACCCGCACCCCTCGTGCGCGTGTCGACGTCAGGTGCCGAGGGCCCCTGTGGGGGGTTCTCAGCGTCGGCGGCCGCGGGTTGGCCGGCCGGAGGATCCGTCTCCTTCAGCACCTCCGCGTGTGCCCGTCTCACCGACTGGCCCGGTTCCACACCCAGTTCTTCCCGTAGCCGGGCGCGTAGGTCTCGGTGGACCGCCAGGGCCTCCGCCTGGCGGCCGGTGCGGTGGAGGGCGAGCATCAGCTGGCGGTGGTAGGACTCGCGCAGGGGGTGCTCGGCCGTCAGCGCGGTCAACTCGGGGACGATGCCGTCCAGTCGGGCGCTGTCCATGGCCAGTTCCGCGTCGTAGCGCCATTCCAGGAGAAGGAGGCGGGCCTCCTTCAGGCGCTGGGTGAAGGCGTGTCCGCAGAACTCCGGGGGGAGGCCGCCGAGCGGGGTGCCCCGCCAGAGGGCCAGCGCGGACGTGCACTCCCGGACGACGCGCTCCCAGTTACGAGCGGCGTGGGCGCCGCGTGCCGTGGCGAGGTGGCGTTCGAAGACGTGGACGTCCAGCTCGCCCTGCTCGACCCGCAGCACATAGCCGGGCGGCACCGCGCGCAGCCGGTCCGGATCGTCGAGCAGCCTGCGCAGACGGGCCACGTGGTTGTGCAGCGAGGCCTGCGCGGACGCGGGCGGCGCCCCGGCCCAGAGCGCGTCCTTGAGCGACTCGACGGAGACGACGCGGCCGGCTTCGAGGAGCAGGGCGGCGAGCAGGGTGCGGACCTTGGGGCTGCCGACGGTTCTGACGACGGCATGTCCCGGCCGGGCCTCGCCGCCCCCACTGCCGACGCTGCCGTCACCGTCGTAGCTGCCTTCGCTGCCGTCACCGTCGTGGCTACGGTCGCTGCCGTCACCGTCGTGGCTACGGTCGCTGCCGTCACCGTCGTCGCCGCCCTCGGCGGCGCCGGGAACGTCGTAGAGCACCGGCGGCCCCAGCAGTCCGAACCGCGGCTCGTACCGCCTCACGCCGTCCACTGCCTTCCCATGTCCCTGACGGATTTCCGCTTGAAGGGAGAACCGTTGGCCACATGTTAGCGATCCGTTGGTGCGGCCTGATGTGATCACTTCATCGGATCTGGCCCGGGGGTGCGCGCGTACGACGCGCAACTCGGGGGAGTGACGCCGCCGCGGCCGGATCCGGGGACGTCGGAGGGTCCCGGTCGGCGGAGGCGAGCGACCGGGGCCCTCGTCCCCTCTTTCGTCCCGTCTTTCGTCCGGACGACTTCGGCCTGCTTTCGTCCGGTTGACGTCAACCCGCCGGATCGCGGCCGGTGTCAGACCACAGGCGGCCGACCCAGCCGCGCCAGCCGCCACACCGTCCGCCATCGCATCGGCCGCCGCTCGCCGGCCGGCTCCCGCAGACCCTCCACGAAACCGCCGAGCCAGGCCCGCAGTCCCGCGCGCGAGCGGGTCCGTACGAGGGTGAGCAGCGTCCAGACGCCCAGGTGCACGGGGATGAGCGGGAGCGGAAGGCGGCGGCGGACCAGCCAGACCCGGTTCCGGGCGGTCACGCGGTGGTAGATGGCGTGCCGGGCCGGTGAGGTCTTCGGGTGCTGGAGCAGCAGTTCCGGCACGTACAGGATGCGCCAGCCGGCGTCGGCCGCCCGCCAGGCCAGGTCGGTCTCCTCGTGGGCGAAGAAGAACTGGGCGGGCCAGTCCCCGATCTCGTCGAGCATGGCCGTCCTGAAGGCGTGGCCGCCGCCGAGGAACCCGGTGACGTAGCCACCCCGCATGGCGTCGGAGGCGCCGAGTCTGGGCACGTGCCGCTGCTGGGTCTCGCCGTGCTCGTCCGCGATGCGGAAGCCGACGATGCCGAGTTTCGGGTCGGCCGCGAACAGGTCCCGTACCCGGCGCAGCACGTCGGCGTCTACGAGCAGGCCGTCGTCGTCCAGCTCCACGACGACGTCGACGTCCCCGAACTCCCGTAGCTGGGCCAGTGCTTGGTTGCGTCCGCCCGGGCAGCCGAGGTTCTCGTCGAGTTCGAGAAGGGTGACCTCGCCCGGCAGCGACAGCCGCTCGCCGAAGTCGGGCAGCGGGCAGCCGTTCCCGACGACCACGATCCGGGTGGCGGCGACGTCCTGCTTGGCCACGGACTCCAGCAGGGCGTCGACCTCGTCGGGCCGGTTTCCCATGGTCACCACCGCGACGGCGATCCTCGGCGCTCGCCGGTCCCCCATGCCCTCACCCCATCGCGGCCGCCTGCAATTCCGGCCGCGATGCTAGCCGTTAACAGTAAGGACTTCTTGAGGACGCCGATTCGTGGACCAAATCGATCTGGGAGTCGTCGGCGGCGAGGGCCTGGGTGGTGACCAGTTCGCGGTACGGGGCGCAGCGGGCCATGAGCTCGGGGTGGGTGGCGGCGTCCAGCACGGCGCCGGCGTCGAGCATCACCACGTGGTCGGCATGGCGCACGGTGGACAGCCGGTGGGCGACGACCAGGACCGCCCGGGTGGCCGACAGTTCCTCCACCACGTGCCGGAACCGGAGTTCGTTGATGCTGTCCAGCTGCGAGGTGGGCTCGTCGAGCAGGACGATCTCCGCGTCGGTGAGCAGCGCCCTGGCCAGTGCGAGACGTTGGCGCTGGCCGCCGGACAGGTCGTTCTCGCGGCCGAGCACGGTGTCGAGCCCGTCCGGCAGTGCCGCCACGTCCTCGCGCAGCCCCACCGCGTCCAGGGCCGCCGTCAGCTCCTCCTCGGCGGGCGGCCGGTGGCGGCCGAGCTGGAGGTTGTCCCGTACGGACCCTTCCAGCAGCGTGAACTGCTGGTCGACGTAGGTGACGCGACGGCGCAGTTCGGGCAGCGGCCAGGCCCGGACGTCGTGCCCGAGCACCTCGATGCTTCCTGTGCCGGCGTGGGCGAACCGGTCGATCAGGGTCAGAGCGGTGGACTTGCCGGCGCCGGAGGGGCCGACGAGTGCGGTCAGACCGGTGCGGGGCGCGGTGAACGTCAGTCCGGCAAGGACTGGGGATGCGAGCGACCCGGCGTAGGAGAAGCCCACCTCATGGAAGGCGACTGCCGGGCGGCCGGGCAGCGGCTCGGGGACCGGCGCCCCGCTCACCGCGTCGTCGTCGCCCTCCCGGGGCAGCGCGAGCAGTTCGCTGAAGCGCGCCTTGGCGGCCAGTCCGGCCTGGAGGCGGCCGATGCCGGTGGCGACCATGGTGACCGGCGTGACGAGCTGGAGCAGATAGAGCAGGAACGCCGCGAAGTCCGGTGCGGTGAGGTGGCCGTGCGCCATTCGCGCGCCGCCGCCGACGATCACCGACACCAGGGCGATCTGCTGACCGAGCCCCATCACCGGCCCGATCAGGGACTGGAGCCGGGCCCCGGTCAGCGAGGTGCCGGTCAGCTGCGCCGCGTCGTCGCCGAGCCGTTCGGCCGACTTCCCCTCCGAGCGGTACGCCTTGATGGTCGCGAGGGCGGCGAGATGGGCCGTGAACCGCTGGGCGAGGCCTCCGATGGCCTCCTGCTGGTCGACCACGTTGCGCTTGACGCGGACGACGACGAATCCGATCGCCGCTCCGGCGACGGCGAACGCCGCCACGGCGACCAGCACCAGCATCCAGTCGAGTACGGCCATGATGGCCAGGGTGGACGCCACCGTCAGTACGGCGAGCGGCAGTTGGACCAGGCCCACGTCGATCACGGCGCGCAGCAGCAGCGCGTCCGAGGTGACCCGCGCGACCAGGTTTCCGGCACCCTGGATCCGTACGGTGCCCAGGGGCAGGGCGAGGGTGTGGGCCATGACCCGCCGGCGCAGCCGCAGCAGCATGAACTCGCCGACCCTGGCGAGCAGATAGCCCGATCCGGCGGAGGCCAGCGCGGCGCCCAGCGCCACTCCCGCCAGCTCCAGCGCCGGGACGGTGATCGACTCGTCGTGGGCGAAGGCGCCGATCACATCCTTCATGATCAGTGGCACTCCCAGCGTGCCCGCGGTGGAGGCGAGGGCGAGCAGCAGGGCCACGGCGAGCTGGAGCCGGTTTCCGTGCACGATGTCGGCGCCGAGGCGGACGGCCTGGGCGGCGGGGGCGGGCGGGGCGTCGCGTCGGGCCATGTCAGTGCTTCGCCGCCAGGGTGACCAGCTCGACCGCCTCGGCGAGACCGAGCTGCGGGGCCGCCCGGCGCAGCTCCTTGATCGCCCGGGTCGAGGTGTCCCCCGCGGTCACCCCGGCCCGCTCCAGGGCCTGGCAGGCCCAGCGGATCTTCATGTCCTCGTCGCTGCGGGCGGCGCCGTCGATCAGGGTCAGCGCCTTCCTGAGCCCCGGAGCCTCGGTGGCGTCCGCGTGTGCCAGGGCCTCCTCGACGGCGGTGCGGGCGTCGTCGAGGTCGTGCAGGACCACGAGGTTGAGGTGGCGGGTGGTGCGCATGACAGATCCTTTCGTCGGTGGTGTCGTCGTGGGTCAGCAGGTGCCGTTCAGGGCGGCGGTTCCCTCGCTGTCGACGTACGCGGGCAACGCATCGGCGTAGAGCCCGAGTTCGGAGTGCCAGCCCATGTAGGCGGCGAAGTCGTGGGCGTGCGTGACGATGCGCAGGACAGCGGCGCGGCCGGCGGCCGGCGGGTCACCGATGGCGCCGTATCCGTCGAGGAGGGCCGCCGGCAGGTCGGTCAGCAGCGGCCGGGGCCGGGCTCGCTTGCGGGTGTCCGTCATCCGCAGTTCCAGGAACTCGCCGAGCAGCCAGCCGATGTCGAACGCGGCCGGGCCTGGGGCGAGGTCCTCGCCGGTCAGCAGAGCGGCGTCGGCGGGCTCGAGACGCTCGTCGGCGACGATCACGGACCCGGTGCTCGGCGCCCCGTGCAGCAGTACGTCCCCGGGCGCCCGCTCGGCCAGTTCGGCGCACCAGGACCGTACGACCGCCCAGCGGTGCGGTCCGAAGCGGGCGCGCAGTACCCCGTGCAGCTGCGCCGCGGCGCGGGGGCCGGTGCCGGTGTCCATCCAGGCGGCGAGCCGGGCGGGTCCCGGGGGACCGGTCCGGCCGGTGATCTCGGCGGGCGGCGCGTCGCGCGGAGCGTCGTGCAGGGTGCGCAGCAGTCGACCGGTGCCGTGCAGGGCGGCGGTGAGCCGGTCGCGGCGCGCGGGCGGGAGTTCGGTCCACAGCAGTTTGGCGGCCGACTCCGCTCCGTACGCGGTGTAGAGGAGTGCGCCGGGGATCTCGTCCGGCAGGACGACCCGGATGCCTTCCGGCCGCGGCGCCGCCACCCGCAGCCGCGCCCGTGCGCCGGGACCGGTGAGTGGTACGGGCCGGTCGGCACCGGCACTGCGCACCCACAGGCATGAGCCGTCCGCCGACCGGTGCACGGCGGTGCGCTGGTAGCCGGTGGCGAAGGAGTCCACGAGGCGGGCGCCGGTGATGCCGGCCGGGAGGCCGGCGGACGTGTCCGCCGTCATGCCCGCCCCCCGCCGGGCTGTCCGGCGAGCCGGGCGCGCAGTACCTCGACGGCCGGGATCACCTCGGTGAGGGTCGCGGCGGTCATGGCGCCGGGCTCGCCCGTGGTCATACTGATGCCCTGATGGGGCGGTACGACCGTGACGTTGGCGCGTTCGGCGAGGGTGCGGGCGTGCTGCTGCCAGGCCGGGGAGGTCAGCGCCCCCGGGGGCAGTGCCGGCGCCAGGGCGATGGGCGCGGCCGTGCACTGGAGGGCGAGCAGGGTGGGTGTGTCGGCGACGCCCAGGGCGAGGCGACCGGTGAAGTGGAAGGTGGCCGGGTGCACGACGACCGTGTCGGCCCAGTGCGCCAGCTCGACGTGCGGTGCCGTGGTCTCCGGTTCGTCGCCCCACACGTCCAGTTGGGGCGGCCGGCCGCCGAACACCGACAGGGTCGTGGGCGTCACGAAGCGGGTGGCGGAGCGGGTGACGACGGTCCGTATCTCCACCTCCGGGTAGGAGGTGCGCAGCCAGTGCAGCCACATCGGCATGAACATCACGCCGAGGGCGCCGGTGCCGACGTAAAGGAGACGACGGCCGGTGAACGGCGGTGCCGCGGACGGCAGCGCGGAGGCGGCGTCATGCACGGCGGCCGTCCACGGCGGCGAGGATCTGGGTGAGGTCGGTGACGGCGGCGCCGAGTCCGTGAGCGTTGAGGACGCCGCAGACGTTGACGACGACCTCGTCGACCCCGTGCTCCCGGTACCGGTCGAGGCCGTCCGCGATCTCCTCCGGCGTCCCGGCGACGAACGTCCCGGACTCCACCAGCAGACGTGCGCCGGTCACGGGGTCCGAGGGGTACGCCGGGATGCCGGCCCGCCGCAGCATATCGGTGTAGTGGTCGGCGCTGAGATGGGCGCGGGCCGCCGCGAGCGCGACGGCGGGGATGTAGCGGCCGGGACGGTCCACCGCCGCGTGCACCACCGTCGCCACCCGCGGCACGGGCCGCCCGGACCGGGCGGCGCCCTCCTTCAGGGCGGGGGCGAGCACGTCGCGGATGTACGGCGGCGGGGTCAGCCAGGTGATGGCGACGTCGGCGACCTCCCCGGCCGCGCGGGCCATGGCGGGACGCAGCACGCCCAGGCCGTACTCGACGGGCGGCGCGTCCATGACCGGGAAGACGGCGTGGGTGCTGTGCTCGCCGGAGTCCTGGTGCACCGTCTCCCCGTCGATCAGGGCGCGCATGGTCCGCACGTACTCGCGGGCGGCCGTGACGGGCTTGGCGAGCGGGGCGGGCCGGACCGCGGACTGGAACTCCTTCGACCCCGGCCCGATGCCGGCCACGAACGGCAGTCCGGACAGCTGCGCGATGGAACGGGCCTGCACGGCGGCGTCGTAGGGATGACGCAGTGGCGACAGGGCCACCGAGGAGCCGAACGGGATGTGGACGCCCGCCCCGGCGAGCGCGGCGAACACGTGGTGCGTCTCGATGCCCAGCGACTGGCCCAGCCACAGCCGTCCGCTGCCACGACGCTCCAACAGCCGCGCGAAGGGCATGACATGACCGACCTGGGAGGCCTGGAGCGGATACACGACGCTCGTGGTGTGCGGGGAGTTCAGCTGCCGTTTCACAGGGCTGTGTCCGTCTCCGTGAGATGTGCGGTGTCACCGAGGACGACACCGTGGTAGTCGGTCGGGTCGTAGAACCGTGCGGCCGCCGCCGCGAGGTCGGCGGTGGTGACGGTGGCGAGTTCGGAGAGGAAGTGCGCGATGCGGTCCGGCTCCTGACCGAGCGTCAGGGACAGCAGCAGAGTGCTCGCCCAGGCCTGCTGGGAGGAGGTGGCCAGTGCGGTCATGCCGGTGACGTAGCGCCGGGCGGCCTCGGTCTCGGCCTGGCTCGGCGGCCGTTCGGCCATGCCGCGCAGCACGTGTCGCATCCGGCGCAGGGTGCCTGCCGCCGACGCGGTCGCGGTGTCGGCCTCCAGCGAGATGACCAGCCGGTCGAGGTGGTCGTGGAAGGCACTCTCGCAGCGGTAGGCGAGGCCGTGCCGCTCGCGGACATCGGCGACGAGCCGGGAGGAGAAGTACCCGCCGAAGACGATGTTGGCCAGGGTCAGCGCCGCGAATCCGGGCTCGGTGCGATCGAGCGCGGGCCGCACCAGCCGGATCTGCGACTGGGCGGCGCCGGCGCGGTGGATCCGCGCGACGCCCGTGCGCCCGGTCTCCGGCGTGTGCCGGAGGGGAGGCGGGGCGCCCGCGGGGCGCCACTCCCCCAGCGCCCGCGCGGCCAGGGCGGCCGCGTGCACCGGATCGAGGTCGCCGACGAGGACGAGGACCGCGCGGTCGGGACGTACGGCGTCGCGGTGCGCGGCGCGGACCTCCTCGGCGGTGACGGCGGCGAGGTCCGCCTCGTGCGGGACGTCGGTCATGCGCGGCATCGGGCCGTAGAGGTGGCCGAGGAGCGCCTCGGAGGCGAGCAGGTGCGGCTGTCGGCGGGTGGTGGCGACCTGCCGCACGGCCCGGTCCCGCGCCGCCAGCACCGCCGGGTCCGCGTGCCGGGCCTCGACCAGGCACTCACCGAGCACGCCGAGCAGGGTGGGCAGCGCGGCGGCCGGGCCTGAGCCGGAGACGCCGAGCCAGCGGGAGCTGCGGGAGGCCGACAGGACGGCGCCGTCCCTGGCCAGGCCGTCCGTGATCGACTCCCGGTCGCGCCGCGGAGTGCCGTGCAGCAGCGTCGCGGCAAGCAGTTCGTGCACGGCGGCCGTACGGAAACTGCCGGCGTCCAGCGGTACGGCCAGGCGCAGTTCGGCCATCGGGATGGACGCGTGGCGCAGCGCGACGACACGGAGCCCGCTCGGCAGCCGTACGTCCGCCGTCGGCGGCAGTACCAGCTCCGGCACGGAGCCGACGGGCGGTAGCAGTGCGGTATGGGTCATCGGGGGGCGCCTCCGCCCGGTATCAGGGACAGCACGGCACGCTCCCGCGGGCGCAGGCCCGCCGCGGCGGCCGCCACGTCCTCGGGGCTAACGGCCGCGAGGCGGTCCCCGAGGCCGTCGACGAGATCGGGGGCGCGGTAAAGCAGTTCACAGGTGCCGAGGGCGCGCGTGCGGGCGACCAGGTTGTCGAAGCCCCGCCAGGTGGCCGAGGTGATCAGGGCGCGGGAGCGGGCGAGTTCGTCCTCGCGGGGGCCCGCCGAGGCCAGGCCGGCCAGCTCGGCGTCGAGCTCTGCCAGCAGCCGGCCGGTGTCCGTCGTCCTCGGGTGGGTCACCACCAGCAGGAAGGTCTCCGGGTTCCGCGCGCGCAGCGGCCCGAACAGGCCGCAGCTCGCGCTGACGTCGGCCACCGGCACTGCCGTGCCGCCGTGCACCAGCCGGCGCTTGAGCCGGGAGGTGTCGCGGCCCGTGAGGAGTTCGGCCAGCACCATGTGCGCGAGGTAGCCCGGCAACCTGGTCTCGGCGTCCGGCATGCGGTGGCCGATCGCGGTGGCCGCGAGGGCCGCGTGCGGGTCGTGGTGGGTGGCGTGGCGGGGGCCGTCCGGCACCGGTTCGAACAGGGCCGCCGCCGGTGGCACCGGGCGTGCGGGCACCGGGCCGAAGTGACGCTCCGCCAGCTCCGCGGCGCGCTCCGGATCCACGTCCCCGCAGATGGTCAGCACCGCGTTGCCCGGGGCGTAGTAGGTGTCGAAGAACGCCTGGCACTCCTCGACGGTCGCCGCCTCGAGGTCCTCGAACGCGCCGTAGCCGTTGTGGGCGTTGGGGTGGGTCCGGTACAGGACGGCGGGCAGCACGGTCCAGGGGAAGCCGCCGTAGGGACGGTCCGTGACCGTCTGCCGGATCTCCTCCTTGACCACGGCCGTCTGGGTGCGCAGCGTCCCCTCGGTGATGCTGAGCGCCCGCATCCGGTCGGCCTCCAGGAACAGCACGCGCTCCAGGGCCTGGACGGGCACCACCTGGTAGTAGTCGGTGTGGTCCTGGTGGGTCGAGCCGTTGGCGGCGCCGCCCGACGCCTGTACGAGCCGGAAGTGGTCGGCGGGGCCGACGTGTTCGCTCCCCTGGAACATGACGTGCTCGAAGAGATGGGCGAACCCCGTTCGCCCGGGCGGCTCGGACCGGAAACCGACGTCGTAATGGACGGCGACGCCGACGGACGGAGCACCGGCCAGCGGCTGCACCACCAGGCGGAGGCCATTGGGCAGCGTCGAACGGTACAGCGAGGGTCGGGACATGCGGTCAACGTAGGCCCCGTTTCCACGCCTAAAGAAACCCGGGATTCTGGTTTCTTTCCCGACGGCCGCCCGGCCGCTGCTCAGCGCGTCACGACGGAAAGCAACGAAGAAACTTGAATTGTTTGTTTCTGGTGACCGGGAGTCCGCCTATTTACCATTCCGCCGTGTGACAGATAAATATGGAGCCGAAGTCGAGGAATCCCGACGGACGCGTGCGCGCTACGATCCGCCCACCCTGGACAACGAGCCCGGGGTGGCGGCGCTGCTCGCCTCGCTGGGCCTCGGGGCCTTCGACCCCGACGGGATCACCTCCCACGTCGGACGCAACGACAACTGGTCCGGCCCGACCACCACCGGCGCCCGCGTCTTCGTCAAACGCCTCGGCGGACCGTCCCCGGCCGACAACCGCCGCCGCTTCTCGCGGCTGCTCGCCTTCGAGACCCTCGCCGCCCACTCCGCCGAGGGCGTGCTGCGCGGGCCGCGGTTCCTCGGCCACGACGACGAGGAGCTGCTCGTCGCCTTCGAGCTTCTCGACGACGCGCGATCCGGCGCCGAACTCGCTGCCGACGATGACTTCGACGACGAGCTGTGCCGCGTCGCGGGCCGCATCACCGGCGCCCTGCACGAACTGCCCGCGGACGCCGGGCTGCTGGACGCCACGCCGCATCCGCTGCCGGCCACCGACAAGCTGCGCGCCCTGCCGCTGCCCGCCTTCACCGGCGCCACTTTCGGCGAACTGGAGACCTGGCGGCTGCTCCAGGCGGACGCGGAGCTGCTGGAGGCGCTGGCCCGGCTGCGGCGGCAGGAGCAGGCGCTGGCCGACACGCGCCCGATCCACGGCGACCTGCGCCTGGACCAGTTCCTGTGGACGCCCGAGCGGCTGCACCTCACCGACTGGGAGGAGTTCCGCCTCGGCGACCCGGCTCGCGACGTCGGCGCGTTCGTCGGGGAGTGGCTCTACTTCGCCGTACGGGGCATCCCGAAGGCGATAGGCGGCGAGCCGGACTTCACCTTCGGCCACGAAACCACGCACGACGAGATCCTGGCCTTCGGCGTCCGCGAACTGGACCGGCTGCGGCCCCGGATGGCCGCCTTCTGGGATGGCTACCGCAGCGTCCGCCCCACCGTCGACGAGGGACTGCGTGCGCGGGCCGCCGCCTTCGCCGGCTGGCACATGTTCGACCGGATGTTCGCCACCGCCATGGTGGGCGGGCGGGTGCAGGCCGCCGACCGCGCCTGCGCCGGCATCGGCCGCACCGTGCTGCTGGCCCCGGACGGCTTCACCGACACCCTCGGGCTGACCGAGCACCCGGCCGCCCCGGCCGCCGCAACCCCCGGACCTGGAGAGATGCGTTGATCACCACCGCCGACACCCTTCCGCAGGCCCTGGCGCAGGCGGTCCGGGACATCGACGTCGCCCCCGACGGGCTGTCCGCCACGCTCGGCGCGGAACACCTGGAGGCCGACTCACCGCACAAGCTGGCCCAGCAACTCGGCTCCGCCGTCTACCAGATGGTGCACGTCGGCCGCGACAAGCCGGAGACGAGCCGCCCGCGCACCCTGCGCGACACGGACTTCGACCGCGCGCTGACCGAGGCCATGCCGCACACGGTCACCACCGCGCGGGCGGTCGTGCACGAACGGACGGCGGACGGCACGCTGCTGGCCGTCGTCGAGGGCGTACGGGTGCTGCTGCCCGCGGACGCGCCGGCCGGCCCCGTCCCCGACGTCCTGCCCGCCCAGGTCGCGGTACGGCTGCCGGCCGCGCGGCCGGCGCTGTCCACCGGGTTCTTCCTGGCCGACGGCTCCGCGGGAACCGGTGTGGGCTCGGGCCCGCAGACGCTGCGTGTGTACGTCCACGTGGCCGGGCCCGAGGTGGCGCCCGGCGTGTGGCACGCGGTGCTGACCTATCTGGAGGAGGCCGGGGTGCCGTACCGCGCCAAGATCACCTCCTCGCCGCGCCTGTTCCCGCGCCGGGACGCGCTCGTGGTCTACCTCGGCCCGCAGGGCCGGCACGCGGTGCCGGGACTCGCCGCCCACGCGACCGGGCTGCCCGGCCTCGGGACCGACGTCTCGCCCTTCGCCCACCGTCTGGCGCCCGGCGTCGCTCTTGCCTGGGAGCCGGACGACGGGCGCCCCGGCATGCGGTCGCTCAGTTTCGGCGAGCACCGCAGCGGCGCGCTGGCCGAGGCGCTGGTCAAGCACGCGGTGCGCACCGACGGAGTGAGCCTGTCCGCCACCGTCGAGGAGGCGTTCATGGACGCGGGCATCGACCCCCTGGCCCCCGCCCGCAACCTCGGCTCCCCGCCTCTGCCGGGTGCCGGGCCGGCGCTGTAACCAGCGTGGCACTCCCGGAAGACGGCACGGCACACCGCTGCACGCCGCCTGCCGGCGTCCGCACCCGGGCCGTCCTGCTGCTCCTCAACGGCGCCGAGCCGGCCCTGGCGCTCTGCCGGCGGCTGCGGGTGTGCCCCGGCTGCCTCGACGACTGGTGCTCCACGTTCCTCGCCCACGGCGTGCGCGCCCTGACAGGTGGTGCGACGGGCGGGGACGCCGCGGACGTCATGGCCGAGGACGTCGCGGAGTTGCGCAGGGTCCTGCGCGAGGCCCGCGAGGAGTGGGAGCTGTGGGAACGGCTGGCCGCCGTCTCCGAGCCGCGCGACCGGTGACGTCTTTTCTTTGCTCCCGCCGACATTTGCGCAGCTCACAGGCCACACGCCAGAAAGTTGACGGTAATTTTCGGCCCCCTGCGGACGGGTGGGCCGTGCTGGAATCGAACTGCCGGACGAGGGGCGGGGGTTCACCCCGGAAGGCTCGTCCGGCCCGTACCGAGAGGGGAATTCACATGAACACCGCCGACCAGCTGATCGCCGGCTACACCGCCTACACCGACGCCGCCGACTTCGGCGCCACCGCGGGCGGCCAGGCCCCGGCCACGACGCCGTCGATCCTCAGCGTCGTCGCAGAGTCGAGTGCCGCGTGCGGCGGTGCCGTGAGCGCGGTCTCCGCCGCGTCCGTCGGCTTCACCGCGCACTGGGGCTGCTGACAGCCGACCGGCGCGCCGCGCCCGGGACGGCCGACCGGCGTCCCGACCCTTCATCGACCCAACTCCCGGAAGGACCTTCCATGAACACCGCTGACCAGCTCATCGCCGGCTACACCGCCTACACCGACGCCGCCGACTTCGGTGCCACCGCCGCAGGCGAGGCCCCGGCGACCACGCCGTCCATCATCACCGCGTCCTCGCCCGAGTGCGGCGCGTTCACCATCAGCGCCGCCAGCGGCGTCCTGACCAGCGTCTCGATCACGCACGGCGCCGGCTGCTGATCTCGCTGCCGTAAACGGTTCGCCAGACGTGGGGTGCTGCCGCCGGGCATGCGGCAGCACCCCACGCGTCGTGCGGGCTCCTCGCCCGGCCGCCGTACCTGACCATGGACTCCCGGGTCCATGGGCAGGTACGGCGGCCTCGCGCGTTCCCGGGCACCTGTCAGGTCCGGTTCTGCACACCCTGGCTCTGGGCCTGCTCGGCGATCTGCTGGAGTGCCTTGAGGTGGGCGGCGAGCCGGGCGCGGCCGTCGGCGGTGAGCGACAGCCAGGTGCGCGGCCGCTTGCCGACGAAGCCCTTGCGGGCCTTGACGTATTCGGCGGCCTCCAGCGCTGAGACGGTCTTGCTCAGGGCGGAGTCCGACATCTCCAGACCGTCGCGCACCGTCTTGAAGTCGGCTTCCGCGCATCCGGACAGGAACGCGACGACGGCCAGCCGGGTGGGGTGCTGGATGGCGGCGTCCAGCTGCGGGGCGACGTCCCGGACGGTCATGCCCGCCGCCCCGTACGGGCCTGTGCGAGCTGGATCCAGGTCAGTGCGCCCAGGCCGAGGCCGAACACGGCGAGGAACCCGGGAAAGCCGAGGAACACGGCCGCCGCACCCGCGGCCGCCAGAGGGATCAGCAGCGCCGACTGCCGCAGCGCCCGGGTCCGGGTGTCCCCGGCCGGCCACAGGGCCACGCCGCCCGCCCGGCTGGACGCCACGTGCAGCACGAGGAAGGCGAGCAGAGAGCCGAATCCGGCCACGAGGTACCCCCAGGCGCCGGGGTGGGCGTCGAACAGGGCGAGGCCGCCGAACCCGGCGGCGAACAGCAGCCCGGCGGCGGGCGGATGCCACACGGGTACGCGCCGCGCGGCGCGAGCGGCCGAGAACGCACTGCGTGCGGCGGTGAGAGCGGCGTCCGCCCCGGTGGGCGAGAGTGGATCGGTCATGGTGACACCCTGGCATCTACTTTCCCGGTTGGCAAGTACTTGCGTGATGCTGGGGCTCGCTTGTCAAGCCTGGCCGATGTCCATAGGCTGAGATCTGGCCGCGGCCTGACCAGCCGAGCCCATTCACATCTCACCGAGCCCTTTCCAAGGGCTCGTCCAGCCCGTCAGGGCCGAATGAACGGGGGTTCATCATTTATTTCGTCATGCCGTCACCGCCACCGCGGGACTGAGCCGACTCCTTTACGCGTCCTTTGCGTGACCGCTCATTGCTGTCGCGCAAAAAAGTGCTGCCCGAATAGAATTCGAGGCGAACTTCTCACGCGTTTCTCTTACCTCACATTTTCCTCAACTCTCTTCCTTTCGCAGACCGACTGCGACCAAGGTCGAGTGACCGGAACTTCTGAAATTCCGTCCGAAGGGAATCAGAATCGTGGCGCGCCCGCCCGTCATGCCTCCAGAAGAAAAAGCCAAGCTCGTACTCGGTGTTCTCTCGGGAAAACTCACGGTCTCCCAGGCCGCCCGCGAGGCCGGCGTCTCCGAACAGGCCATCGGCAACTGGAAACGCCAGTTCATCGCGGCAGGCAGCCAGGGCCTGGAGGGCGGTGACCGGCTCAGCAGCGAGCGCGAGCGCAAGCTCCGCGCCCAGATCACCGAGCTCAAGACCGCGCTCGGTGAGGTGTACGTCCAACTCCGCGCCCGGCGGCAGACGGTGGACTTTCACGCGGTCCCTTCACAGACCTCGAAACCGTACGGCGTGAATGCGGGCTCAGCGTTTCGAGGTTCTGCAGCCTCCTCGGGATACCGCGAAGCACTTACGCGCGTCGACTGACGTCCCGGGACGGCTGAGACACGCGGCACACGACACCTGCGGAGAGCGGATCATGCACGACACATCAGGCCTCGCCGTACGGGCCCTGACGAAACGTTACGGGGACCATCGGGCGCTCGACGAGATGTCCTTCGAGGTGAGACCGGGAGAGGTCTTCGGGTTCGTCGGCAGCAACGGCGCGGGCAAGACCACCACGATGCGCATCGCGGTCGGCGTCCTGGACAGCGACGGTGGCGAGGTGCACTTCAAAGGCAGGCCCGTGGACGCCGCCTCCCGCGCCCGCTTCGGCTACATGCCGGAGGAGCGCGGGCTGTATCCGAAGATGACTGTGGCGAGGCAACTCACCTATCTGGCACGGCTGCACGGCCTCTCCCGCACGGACGCCGCCGACGCCATGCGCACATGGACCGAGCGGCTCGACGTGGCCCAGCACCGCGACCATCAGGTGGACTCCCTCAGCCTCGGCAACCAGCAGCGCGTCCAGCTGGCCGCCGCCCTCGTCCACGATCCGCGGGTGCTGCTGCTGGACGAGCCGTTCTCCGGCCTGGACCCACTGGCCGTGGACACCATGAGCGCCGTACTGCGCGAGCGCGCCGAGCAGGGCGCCCCGGTCCTCTTCTCCAGCCACCAACTCGACCTGGTGGAGCGGCTGTGCGACCGCATCGGCATCGTCCGGTCCGGCTCGATGGTGGCCTGCGGATCGGCCGGCGAACTGCGCGCCGGCGGCGGCGAGGACCTGTACATCGAGATCGAGGGCGCACCGCGCGACTGGGCCCGGGCGCTGCGCGGCATCGACTCCTTCCGCGACCAGGGGCACGGCACCCTGGTCCGGGTCGCGGACGACTGCGACGAAGGCGAACTCCTGCGGCACGTCGCCTCCCTGGGCAGGCTGCGCACCTTCCGGCGCCAACAGGCCACGCTCACCGAGCTGTTCCGCACGTACATGACCGACGCCGACGGGTCCACGGAGGCCGCCGCATGAGCCTTCTCGCCAAGGCCGGATCCGACTCACCGAGCGCCGGGACCGGCGCGTCCGCGAGGGCGGCCGTATGGCTGGTGCTGAAGCGTGAGACGGCCGCCCGGATCGCCAACCGCGCCTACGTCATCGGTACGTTGCTCAACGTCGCGGTGATCCTGGGCCTGCTGTACTTCTTCGCACCGTCCCCGTCCGACGGGCACCGCACCACCGCGACCGTTGCGGTCACCGGCGTACCGGTCACGGCGGTCGCCCCGCAGCCCTCCGGAGCATCCGACGTGGGCGCCACCCGATGGCGGGCGGCCGGCAGCGAGGACGCGGCACGCCACCAGGTCACCGGTAAGAAGGCCGACGCCGGCCTGCTGGTGCGCGGATCACGGGTGACGATGCTGGTCCGGGCCGACACCCCGCCACAGATCCGCGCCACGGTCGTGGCCGCCGTACGGCAGTGGGCGACAACCCGTGCGCTGCACGACCAGAACGTCGACATGGACCGCCTGGGACGCACGGTCACCGCGGCCCTTCCCCGAACCGAGACGGTCGGCGGGCCCGGGCACGCCGGAGCCGGCCAGGGCGCGGGCCTGGGCGCCGCGGTCGGCATTGTGACGATCCTGTTCTTCCAGCTCTTCGGCTACGGGATGATGGTCGCCCAGGGGGTGGTGGAGGAGAAGTCCACCCGCGTCGTCGAGGTGCTGCTGGCCACCCTCACCCCGCTGCGGCTGATGATCGGCAAGGTCGCCGGCATCGGTCTGGCGGCGGTGCTGCAGACCGCCGTGTTCGGGGTCGCGGCCGTGGTGGCCGTGCAGTTCGGCCATGTGCTGCCCGCGCAGTTCCCGGCCACGCCCGCGACGCTCGCCGCACTCGCCTGGTTCGTCCTGGGCTTCGCCTTCTTCGCGTTCGTCTTCGCCGCGGCGGGCTCCCTGGTCTCCCGCGCAGAGGACGTGTCGTCGGCGGTCATGCCGGTCCTCATGAGCACCCTGCTCCCCTTCGGTGTGGCCGTCGCCGCCGCACAGGACCTGGACGCCACCTGGGTCCATGTCGTGCAGTACATCCCCCCGTTCTCGATGCTGATCATGCCGCTTCAGGTCAGCGTCCACGAGGCAGGCTGGCTGCCCAATCTCGCGGCGGCCCTCCTGATGACGGCCGCGGCAGCCGGCCTCGCGGTCCTCTCCGCACGCGTCTACCGACGCTCGATCCTGCGCATGGGCACGGCGGTGCGCTGGCGGGAGGCGATGGCACGGGCGTGACGGTCGGACGAGCGGCCGCGGCCCGAGCACGACGGCACGCGAAACCCCCGGTCGCGAAGATCCGACCGGGGGTTTTGGTGGAGCCGCCTTCGGGATTCGAACCCGAGACCTACGCATTACGAGTGCGTTGCTCTGGCCATCTGAGCTAAGGCGGCGCGCTGTCCGCACTATGGTGCGATCAGCAACGTCGGTAAGTCTACACAGTTTCGGGGGGTGCTCCGTACCGGCCCCGGGCCGGGTGGCCGCGGGGCCGCAGGTGGCGCTATGAGCAGCGCTTTCCCTTGGTGGGAGGGGTGCCGCGGAGCAGGTAGGTGTCGATCGCGGAGTCGATGCAGTTGCTGCCGCGGCCGTAGGCGGTGTGGCCGTCGCCGACGTAGGTCAGGAGCCGAGCCGAGGTGAGCTGGCGGGACAGGGACTGGGCCCAGCGGTACGGCGTCGCCGGGTCGCGGGTGGTGCCGACGACGACGATCGGGGCGGCGCCCTTCGCCTCGATGCGGTGCGGCGCCCCAGTCGGCTTCACCGGCCAGTAGGCGCAGTTCAGGGAGGCCCAGGCGAGGCCCTCGCCGAAGACCGGGGACGCCTTCTCGAAGGCCGGCAGCGCCTTCTGCACATCGCCGGGACCGGTGAAGGCGCCGGGGAGGTCCAGGCAGTTCACGGCGGCGTTGGCGGCCATCAGGTTCGAGTAACGGCCGCCAGCGTCGCGCTCGTAGTAGCTGTCGGAGAGGACGAGCAGGCCGGCGCCGTCGTGCTCCTTCATCGCCGACGTCAGCCCCTCACGGAGCTGCCCCCACGAGCTCTCGTCGTACATGGCCGCGATCACGCCGGTGGTGGCGAGCGCCTCGCCGAGCTTGCGGCCGTCGGCGTCACCGGCGGGGATGGGCTGCGCGTCCAGCTTCTTGAAGAAGGCGCTGAGGTTCCTGCCGACCTGCGCGGGCGAGGTGCCCTTGTGGCCGAGCGGACAGTCCGACTGCCGCACGCAGTCCTTCGCGAAGGACTGGAACGCGGTCTCGAACCCCGCCGTCTGGTCCAGGTTCATCCGGCGCGAGGTCAGGGTGGGGTCCATCGCGCCGTCCAGGACCATGCGCCCCACCCGGTTCGGGAAGAGCCCGGCGTACGTCGCGCCGAGGAACGTCCCGTACGACGCCCCCACGTACGTCAGCTTCGCGTCGCCCAGCGCGGAGCGCAGGATGTCCATGTCGCGGGCCGCCTCGACGGTGGAGACGTGTTGCAGCAGCTTCCCCGAGCGCGTCCCGCAGCCGTTCGCGAACTTCTTGTCCGCCGCGACGAGTTGACTCGTCTCCTTGCTGTCGTCGGGCGTGTTGTCCGTCTGCGTGTACGCGTCCATCTGGCGGCCGTCGAGGCATTCGACGGGCTCGCTGCGGGCGACGCCGCGCGGATCGACCGCGACCATGTCGTAGCGGGAGCGGACGCTCGCCGGGTAGCCGATGCCGGCGTACTGCTGGAGGTACCCGACCGCCGAGCCGCCCGGCCCGCCCGGGTTCACGAGCAGCGAACCGAGCGGCTTGCCCTTGCCGGTGGCCTTCTTGCGGGCCACGGCGAGCCGCACGTCGCCGGCGCCCGGCCTGGCGTAGTCCAGCGGCGCCTTCATCGTGGCGCACTGGAAGCCCGGGACTCCGCAGCTGCGCCAGCTCAGCTTCTGTCCGTAGTACGGCGTCAGGGCGGACGGCGTCGCCTGCGGCAGTGCGGCCAGCGCCGCCTGTGCCGCGTGGTCACCGGTTCCGGTTTCCGCGCTGCCGCCGGAGGAGCAGGCGGAGACGAGCAGCGCGGCGGCCGCGAGAAGGGCGGCGACGGTGCGGGGCCGACAAGGACGGGAGCTGCGCCTGAGGTACATCTGGCGAGCGTAACTCTGCGCAGCCGCCCGAATGCTGTCCGTGCATGCCGTGGCTCGTACGAATGACAACGTCAACGCACATTGCCCACCTGCGCCGTCAGCCCGCTCTGAGCGCCATCGTCATCGCCTCCACGGCCAGCAGCGGGGCCACATTGCGGTCGAGGGCGTCGCGGCAGGCGGCGATCGCCTCGATACGGCGGAGGGTGGACTCCGGGGAGCTGCCGCGGGCGAAGCGCTCCAGGGTGTCCTCGGCGTCCGCGTTGGCGATGGCCACGCGGGAACCGAGCTGAAGGGCGAGGATGTCGCGGTAGAAGCCGGTGAGGTCGGTCAGGGCGACGTCCAGGCTGTCGCGCTGCGTGCGGGTTCTGCGGCGCTTCTGCTTGTCCTCCAGGTCCTTCATCACGCCCGCCGTGCCCCGGGGCAGCCGGCCGCCCTGGACCGCGCCCAGCGCCGCCTTCAGCTCCTCGGTCTCCTTGCCGTCCCGCTCCTCGGCGAGCTGCTTGGCGTCCTCGGCGGCCGCGTCGACGAGCTCCTGGGCGGCCTTGAGCGCGCTTCCGATCTCCTCGACCCGCAGCGGCAGCTTCAGCACGGTGGCGCGGCGCTCGCGGGCCGCCGGATCGGTGGCCAGGCGACGGGCCCGGTCGATGTGCCCCTGCGTGGCGCGGGCCGCCGCGGCGGCGACGGCCGGTTCGACGCCTTCGCGCCGTACGAGCATGTCGGCGACGGCGTCCACCGAGGGTGTCAGCAGATTGAGGTGGCGGCAGCGGGAGCGGATGGTGGGCAGGACGTCCTCGACGGAGGGCGCGCACAGCAGCCAGACCGTGCGCGGGGCGGGCTCCTCCACCGCCTTCAGGACGGCGTTGGCCGACTTCTCGTTCAGCCGCTCGGCGTCCTCGACGAGGATCACCTGCCAGCGGCCGTTCGCCGGCGAGGTGTACGACTTGCGGACGGTGTCGCGCATGTCCTCGGCGAGGATCTGCGCGCCGACGGCGGCGACGGTGGTGACGTCCGCGTGCGTGCCGACGAGAGCGGTGTGGCAGCCGTCGCAGAAGCCGCAGCCCGGAATCCCGCCGAGCGCGCGGTCGGGGCTCACGCACTGGAGCGCGGCGGCGAACGCCCGCGCCGTCTGGGTCCGCCCCGCTCCCGGCGGCCCGGTGAACAGCCAGGCGTGGGTCATCTTCGACGCCTCGGGCGGCGGCGTGCCGGTGGTGGCCGCGGTGACCAGCGCGTCGGCGTCCCGGGCAGCGGCGTCGAGCTGCCCGGCCACCTTTTCCTGGCCGACGAGGTCGTCCCAGACGGTCATGAGGTCACCCCGCCCCCTTCGTCACATGTCACGTTGCGAGATCCATTGTGCGGGGCGGCACTGACAACGGGCGCACCAGCAGGGCGGGCCCGGCTCTCAGCCCCGGCGCCCCCGGCCGCGCCTGCCCCGGCCCTGGTCCTCGTCGTGCTCGTCCTCCCGCGGGCCGAGCAGTTCGTCCGCCAGCGTCGGCAGATCGTCCAGCGGGGTCTCCTCGGCCCAGTCCGGACGGGCCCGGCGCCGCGGCTCCCCCTCCGCTCCGACCTGCGGCATCTCGCGCGTACGGTCCTCGCCTCCGTCGGGCGGCGCCTGATCCTGACCGCCCTGGCCCTGGCCCTGAGCCGGCTCGTCCCGGAAGTACCCCGGCGGCACCCGGTGCGCGGGGTCGTCGTCCCGCACGGGCGGCAGCACGGCCGTCTCCTCCTCGGGCCGGGGAGTCACCGGCGGCAGCACGGCCGTCTCGTCGGCGGCACCCGGCACGACGGGCGGCAGCGCCGCCGTCTCCTCCGCGGCGTCCTCGGGGACGGGCGGCTTCGGCAGCTTCGCCGTGACCTCGGACTCGGACTCGGCGGCCGGACGCCTGCCGCTTCTCGCGCCGCCGTCCCGCTTGTTCCCGCGCACCGGCCGCAGCACCGCCGTCTCGTCGACGGGCCCGCCCGACGCGTTCGTCGGCGTCACCACCGGCGTGGACACCGTCGTCGCCTCCGGCGGAACCACGGGCGCCTCGGGCTGGCGGGGTCCCGCCTCCGCGGCGGCAGCGGCCTGCTCGGCGAGCCGCCGGGCCTCCTCGGCCCGCAGCAGCGCCTCCTCGGCCTTGCGCTGCTTCTCCAGGCGCCGCGTCTCGGCCTCGGCGTGCAGCCGGGCCTCCTCCTCGGCCTGCTTGCGGCGACGGGCCTCCTCGGCCTCGCGGAGGGCCTCCTGCTCGGCGCGTGCCTTCTCCTCCGCGAGGAGCCGTGCCTGCTCCTCCTCGGCACGCTTGCGCGCCTCCTCGGCCCGCAGCCGGGCCTCCTCCGCCTGCCGCTCGGCCTCGCGGCGCTGCGCCTCCTCCAGCTCGCGGCGCTTGCGCTCCTCCTCCTCGGCGCGCAGCCGCTCGAGCTGCTCCTTGCGCTCGCGCTCCAGCCGCTCCTCCTCGGCCTTGCGCGCGGCCTCTTCCTCGGCCTTCCTGCGCGCCTCCTCCTCGGCCTTCTTGCGCGCCTCCTCCTGGGCCTTCACCTCGGCCTCGGACAGCGGCAGCATCAGGTCGAGACGGTGGCGTACGACGGTGGTGACGGCCTCGGGCTCCTGGCCCGCGTCCACCACCAGATACCGCCCGGGGTCGGCCGCGGCCAGCGTCAGGAAACCGGACCGCACGCGCGCGTGGAACTCGGCCGGCTCCGACTCCAGCCGGTCCGGCGCCTCCGTGAACCGCTCGCGCGCGATCTCCGGCGACACGTCGAGGAGCACGGTCAGCTGCGGTACGAGGCCGTTCGTCGCCCAGCGGTTGATACGGGCGATCTCGGTGGGGGACAGGTCGCGGCCCGCTCCCTGGTAGGCCACCGAGGAGTCGACGTAGCGGTCGGTGATGACGACCGCGCCGCGCTCCAGGGCGGGCCGGACCACGGTGTCCACGTGCTCGGCCCGGTCCGCGGCGTACAGCAGCGCCTCCGCGCGGTGGGAGAGCCCCGCGCTCGACACGTCCAGCAGGATCGAGCGCAGCCGCTTGCCGACCGGTGTCGCGCCCGGCTCACGCGTCAGGACGACCTCGTGGCCCTTGCCCCTTATCCACTCGGCGAGCGCCTCGGCCTGGGTGGACTTGCCCGCTCCGTCGCCGCCCTCCAGGGCGATGAAGAAGCCGTTCGTGGCGGGTGCCGTCAGCGGGTCGTCGCCGCCGAGCAGCGCGTCCCGCAGGTCCTGCCGCAGCGGCACGCCCGAGCGGTCGTCGACCTTGGCCAGGACCAGCGCGGCGACCGGCAGCAGCAGTGCGCCGACGAGCATCAGCGTGAACGCGGCGCCGCCGTGCGCGAACACGAACTTGCCGTTCTCCAGGCGGTGCGGGCCGATCCCGGCCGCCACCACGGGCGCGATGACCGCGCCGAGCGCCACGCATACGCGGACGACCGCGTGCAGGTGCTCGGTCGTGCGTGCGCGGCGGAAGTCCTCGGCCTCCTGGTCGAGCAGCGTGTGCCCGGTGTTGGCGGCCACGCCCGCGCCGATGCCGGCGAGCGCGACGATCAGCAGCACGCTGGTGACGTCCGGGACGAGCCCGGCGGCCAGCAGCGCGACGCCCGTGAAGGCGATCGCCAGCGCCAGCAGCCGGCGCCGGGACAGGGCGGGCAGCAGGGACGGCGCCGTGCGGATGCCGACGACGACACCGCCGGTCAGCGCGAACACCAGCAGCCCGTACATCACCGGGCCGCCGCCCAGGTCCTTGGCGTGCAGCACGCAGACCGCGACGGCCGCGGAGATCGCGCCCGCGACGGCGGCGCAGGCGAGCACCAGCAGCGGGATGGCGCCCGTACGGCCCTTGTCCACGCCCGTGCCCGTCTTCGGGCGGCGCAGCCCCTCCAGCGGGGAACGCGCGCGGGGCGTGCGCGTGTCGGGCAGCTCCAGGTAGGTCACCACGGACAGGGACGCGGCGAACAGGCCGGCCGCGACGTACGAGGCGAGCGCCGCCTGGTGCTGCTCGAACCAGTCGATCCCGGCGCCCAGCAGGTTGTTGAGCAGTCCCGCGACGACCAGGGCCGCGGCCGCGACGGGGATCGCCACGAAGCTCGTGCGCAGCGACAGGCGGCGCAGCGCGTCCATGTGGTCCGGCAGCGGCCGTACCGTCGCGCCCTCCGGGGGCGGGGCGGGCAGCAGGGCAGGCGCCGCGCTCTCGCGGCAGACCGTCCAGAAGCGCTCGGCGACTCCGGTCACGAAGGTGCTGACCAGAAGGAAGGCCAGTGCGTTCTGAGGCGTCCAGTCGATCCACAGCGGGGCGACGATGAGCACCGCGGCGCGCAGGCCGTCGGCGCCGACCATGGTCCAGCGGCGGTCGAGCGGGCCCTCCTGCGAGGTCAGTGAGGTCAGCGGCCCGAGGAGCACGGCTCCGAACAGCAGCGTCGCGAGGATGCGCGCTCCGAAAACGGTCGCCACTGCGAACGCCACGCCGCGATAACCACCGCCGAACGAGCCCTGGCTGATCGCCGCCTGGAGGGCTAGGAGCACCAGCACCAGGAGGGCGAGGGTGTCACCGATGCCGCCCACGAGCTGCGCGCTCCACAGCCGCCGCAACTGCGGTCGGCGCAGCAGGGAGCGGACGGCGCGCTCGCGGGAGTCCGCGGCTAGGGCGTCGTCGGGGGCCGGTTGGTGGGCCGTTGGCTGCTCGGCTCGCGTCATGCGTTCAGCCTATCGGGACCGACTGACAGCCCGTGGCGCGCGCCCGAACGTGCGCACGCCCCGACACCAAAGCGATATCGGGGCGTGCGTTTTGCGAAGTCTCCGTGGAGGAAGGCGTCTCGGCTCAGTCGTCCGTCGCCGTCTTCGAAGCCGCCGTCTTCGTGCCGGCGGTCTTCTTGGCGGTCGTCTTCTTCGCGGCCGTGGTCGTCTTCTTCGCGGCGGTCTTCTTGGCGGCGGTCGCCTTCTTGGCCGGGGCCTTCTTAGCTGCCGCCTTCTTCGCGGTCTTCTTGGCCGGCCCCTTCGCCCGCTTCTCCGCGAGGAGTTCGAAGCCGCGCTCCGGGGTGATCTCCTCGACGCTGTCGCCGGAGCGCAGGGTCGCGTTGGTCTCCCCGTCGGTGACGTACGGCCCGAAGCGGCCGTCCTTGACCACCACCGGCTTCTCGCTGACCGGGTCGGTGCCCAGCTCCTTCAGCGGCGGCTTGGCAGCCGCGCGACCACGCTGCTTGGGCTGCGAGTAGATCTGCAGCGCCTCTTCGAGGGTGATCGTGAAGAGCTGGTCCTCGGCGGTGAGCGAGCGCGAGTCCGTGCCCTTCTTCAGGTACGGGCCGTAGCGGCCGTTCTGCGCGGTGATCTCCTGGCCCTCGGCGTCTGTGCCGACGACGCGCGGCAGCGACATCAGCTTGAGCGCGTCCGCAAGCGTCACCGTGTCGAGCGACATCGACTTGAACAGCGAGGCCGTACGCGGCTTGACGGCGTTCTTGCCGGTCTTCGGGGTGCCCTCGGGGAGCACCTCGGTGACGTACGGGCCGTAACGGCCGTCCCGGGCGATGATCTGGTGGCCCGACTCCGGGTCGGCACCGAGCTCGAAGTCACCGCTCGGCTTGGCGAGCAGTTCCTCCGCGAACTCCACGCTCAGCTCGTCCGGCGCGAGGTCCTCGGGCACGTCCGCCCGCTGGTGGTTCTCGGAGTCCTTCTCGCCGCGCTCGATGTAGGGGCCGTAGCGCCCGACCCTGAGCACGATGTCGTTGCCCACAGGGAACGTCGAGACCTCGCGCGCGTCGATCGCGCCCAGGTCGGTCACCAGCTCCTTGAGGCCGCCGAGGTGGTCCCCGTCGCCGTTGCCCGCCTCGGCCGCGGTGCCGTTGTGGCCCGGCACCGTCTCGCCGAAGTAGAACCGCTTCAGCCACGGCACGGCCTGCGCCTCGCCGCGGGCGATGCGGTCGAGGTCGTCCTCCATCTTGGCGGTGAAGTCGTAGTCGACGAGCCGCCCGAAGTGCTTCTCCAGGAGGTTGACCACCGCGAAGGACAGGAAGGAGGGGACGAGCGCCGTGCCCTTCTTGAAGACGTAGCCGCGGTCGAGGATCGTGCCGATGATCGACGCGTACGTCGACGGGCGGCCGATCTCGCGCTCCTCGAGCTCCTTGACCAGGCTGGCCTCGGTGTAGCGGGCCGGCGGCTTGGTCGCGTGGCCGTCGACGGTGAGCTCCTCGGCCGTGAGGGCGTCGCCCTCGGCGACCTGCGGCAGCCTGCGCTCGCGGTCGTCCAGCTCGGCGTTCGGGTCGTCGGCGCCCTCGACGTAGGCCTTGAGGAAACCGTGGAAGGTGATCGTCTTGCCGGACGCGCTGAACTCGACGTCCCGGCCGTCGGCCGCGGCGCCGCCGATCTTCACCGTGACCGAGTTGCCGGTCGCGTCCTTCATCTGGGAGGCGACCGTGCGCTTCCAGATCAGCTCGTAGAGCTTGAACTGGTCGCCGGTCAGGCCGGTCTCGGCGGGCGTGCGGAACCGATCACCCGAGGGGCGGATCGCCTCGTGCGCCTCCTGCGCGTTCTTGACCTTTCCGGCGTACGTCCGCGGCTGCGCCGGCAGGTAGTCGGCCCCGTAGAGCTGGGTCACCTGGGCGCGGGCGGCGTTCACGGCGGTGTCGCTGAGCGTCGTGGAGTCCGTACGCATGTAGGTGATGAAGCCGTTCTCGTACAGCTTCTGCGCGACCTGCATGGTGGCCTTCGCACCGAAACCGAGCTTGCGGCTCGCCTCCTGCTGCAGCGTCGTCGTACGGAACGGGGCGTACGGCGAGCGGCGGTACGGCTTCGACTCGACCGACCGCACCGAGAACCGGGTGTTCTCCAGGGCGGCGGCGAGCGCCCGGGCGTTCGCCTCGTCGAGGTGGAGGGTGTTCGCGCTCTTCAACTGGCCCAGGGAGTCGAAGTCGCGGCCCTGCGCCACACGCCTGCCGTCCACGCTCTGCAGGCGGGCGACCAGCGACGACGGGTCCGAGGAGTCGCCCGCGCGGCCGGTCGCGAAGGTGCCCGTCAGGTCCCAGTACTCGGCCGAGCGGAAGGCGATGCGCTCGCGCTCCCGCTCCACCACGAGACGGGTGGCGACGGACTGGACACGGCCGGCCGACAGACGCGGCATGACCTTCTTCCACAGGACCGGCGAGACCTCGTAGCCGTAGAGGCGGTCGAGGATGCGGCGGGTCTCCTGGGCGTCGACCATGCGCTGGTTGAGATCGCGCGGGTTGGCGACGGCGGCCCGGATGGCGTCCTTGGTGATCTCGTGGAACACCATGCGCTTGACCGGGACCTTGGGCTTCAGCACCTCCAGGAGGTGCCACGCGATGGCCTCGCCCTCGCGGTCCTCATCGGTGGCGAGGAAGAGTTCGTCGGATTCCTTCAGCAGATCCTTGAGCTTCTTGACCTGGGCGCGCTTGTCGGCGTTGACCACATAGATGGGCTGGAAGTCGTGTTCGACGTCCACACCGAGGCGGCGGACCTCGCCGGTGTACTTCTCGGGCACCTCCGCGGCGCCGTTGGGAAGGTCACGGATGTGCCCGACGCTGGCCTCGACGATGTAGCCGGGGCCGAGATAGCCCTTGATCGTCTTCGCCTTGGCAGGCGACTCGACGATGACGAGTCGGCGGCCGCCGTGCGCGGTCTCGCTGGTCGGGGACAACTTCGCTCTTCTCTCCGGTCGACGCTGGGGCCTCCCCGGGGGTGTTCGTCCCGGGGTCGGGGTCGTGGTGACGCTGCGGAGTGTGACGGTACAGCCCGCCCCCGTGTCAAACGGGAAAAGCCCGCAACGGCCACTCGAACGGTAACCCGACTTCCGCCATTCCTGCCGCCCGGCGTACCCACCGGCCTTTTCGAGCCGGTCCGGAGGATCACCTCTCAATTATCGGAGCCGCAGCTCCGGGGCGGCTTTCAGACCCGGGAGAAGCACCAGACGCCGAGAACGAGTGCGATCACCGAGGCGACGCTCGCGAGCGTCGCCGATGCGACAGGGCTCACACCGTGCGCAACGGGCTCGCCGTGCCGCACCCGGCTCACGGTCCACACCACAAGCGCCCCTCCGAACAGGGCGAACACCACTCCGGCGAAGATCGCCGGTCCGCTCTCCATGGCTGCCCGTGCCCCTTTTCTCCCGTTCGCGAGCTCCCGGTCCCGGGAGACTGACACGCGCGGGCGGCGCACAGGCGAACCCGGGGTGAACGGGGCGCCGACGGACCTGTGCGGTCACCCCGCGGACCCGCCCCCGACCGCGACCGTGGCTCCGGAGCGCCACAGCCGGAGCCGGGCTCAGACCGCACCAGGCGCGGGTATCTTTCCGGTCGTCGTCGAGTTGTCGGCCAGGCCGACCGTGCACACCGCCTTGGTGAAGCCCCGGTCCCAGTCGATCTGGTCGGCCACCCAGCCGTAGACGACGCGCTCGGGTCCGGGCGCCCAGGTCGACTCGAATTTGTTGCCGCACAGCTTGTTCGCGTTGTCGATGCCCTTCTTGTAGGTCATTTCGCCGGGGGCCGGAACGGACCCGATGACCTGCTCGGTGTGGGGATTGGCGCAGTCGGTGAGCGGCGCCTTGTAACCGTCCTTGACTTCCTTGTAGTCCCAGCAGTCACCGACGCTCATCTGACCGACCCACAAATTCGAGCCCTCGTCCCGGAATCGGCCCACCTCGCCGCCTATCGCGGCATGCCGGCCGAGTACGAGACATGGCGTCCCGCTGCCGGCCGCGGCGAAGCCCTCCTTGGTCGGCAGGACGGCATAGTCCTCTGCGTCCGGCAGCTCGCCGACGACCTCCTTGCTCTGGCTCGCGCAGCGCCTCGCGCCCTGCGCGCGGGCCTGGCCGTAGTCGTCGGCCGTGTCGACCCCCACCACCTGGCCGTCCGGCCAGTCGTCCTTGCAGTCGACCACGCCGAGGTTGGGCACCGACTTGAACGGCGTCCCCGACCAGACCGCCTTCACGCAGTCCCCGGTCTCCAGCGGCTTGCTGAGCCCGACCACGGTGCCGTACGGCAGCACGGGCCCGGTCGGCGGCGGGGACTTGGCCGACGTGCTCGCCGCGGGCTTCTTCTTGGCCACCGCGCTGTTCTTCCCGCCGCCGTGCCCGCCGGCCAGCGCGATGACGCCCCAGGTGCCTCCGGCGGCGACGAGGACGGCGCCCACGACCAGGGCGACGATCGCCAGCGTTTTCCTGCGGGGGGCCGGTGCGCGGGGCGGAGGCACCGGACCGCCGGTGCCGGGCGCGGTCGGGGCGCTCGCGTTCCAGTAGCCGCCCGGGGGGCCGCCCGCGTACGGCGCCGGAGGCTGCGCGTAGGGCGAGGCGGGGCCCTGCGCGTACGGATTGGCGGGGTCGGCGGGGTTCTGCGGGCCGGGCTGCCGCCACGCGTTGTACGGCGGCGTACCGGGCATCCCCGCGGGCGTGGCCGGACCGGAGGGATGGAGTCCCGGGGTGTCGGGCCCGCCGGGCGGGGTGTGCGGCGTCTGTGGCGTGTGCGGTGTGTGGGGCGTCGGTGGCGCACCGGGCGTGTGCGGAGTCCCGGACCCCCCGGGCTGCCCGCCGTGACCCTGGGCGGACGCCGCCGCACCGAACCCCTCGGGCGGCGGCCCGAACCCGGCCGGCGGGAAGCCGTAGCCCTGCGGCGACGCAGACGCGTCCGCCCCCGGCGCGGGGCCGAGACCCCCTGCCGCAGGCCCGCCCCAGCCCGGCGTCGCGCCCCCGGCCCCGGCGCTCGCCGCCAGCTGCACCACCCGCTGCAGGCCGCGCGCGACCACCTCCGGCGAGGACCGGCGCACGGGGTCCTTGACCAGTAACCCCTGGAGCACCGGCGCCAGTTCGCCCGCGCGGACGGGCGGGGCGGGCTCCTCGCCGAGCAGGGCCGTCAGGGTGGCGTAGTCGCCGTGCCGGTCGAAGGGGCCCCGGCCCTCGACGGCGGCGTAGAGCGTGGCTCCCAGCGAGAACAGGTCGGCGGCCGGGGTGGGCGGCTCGCCCCGCGCCCGCTCGGGGGCGAGATAGCCGGGTGTGCCGAGGATGCCGGCCGTGGCGGTGAGCCGGGGTTCGCGGGACTCGGGCTGAAGAGCGATGCCGTAGTCGGTGAGCAGCACGCGCGCGTAGGGATCGCCCGAAGCGTCGGACGCCAGAAGGATGTTGGCCGGTTTCACATCCCTGTGGAGGATGCCGACGCGGTGTCCCGCGGTGAGCGCGTCGAGTACGGCGAGCCCGATGCGGGCCACCTGGGCGGGCGGCAGCGGGCCGGACCGCCGTACGACCGCCTGGAGGTCGACCGCGTCCGGCACGTACTCCATGACGATCCAGGGCAGGCCCTCGTGCACCACCACGTCGTGCACCGTCGCCACATGCGGGTGACCGCGCAGACGGGCCGCGTGCCGGGCCTCGCTGCGGGCGCGCGCGATGCGCTGGGCGGGCTCGCCCGCGTCCACCGGGATCTCCGGAAGCGCGATCTCCTTCAGCGCGACTTCGCAGGCCAGCTCGTCGTCGTAGGCGAGCCAGACGCGGCCCATGCCGCCCGCGCCCAGTGTCCGCAGCAGCCGGTACCGGCCGTGGATCACCCTGCTTTCGCCCTGTTCCGGCGTGCCCCCCGTCATCGTGCCTCCCCCGAGACAGCGCGCCTCCCCCGAGGACGCGTGGAGCCTGTCTCTCGAAGGTAGCTTCGCATCCGCCACTGACAGGAGGCTTTTTCGGGACCAATCCCGTCAGAGCGGACACATGGGTATCAACGGGCACCAGGCGCACGGGCCGGCCTCAGCCGTGGCTCGGGGCTCACACCGGCTCGATGAACCCCTGCTCCACCAGCAGCCGGATCTGCGCCGGCGTGCGGTCGCGCAGCAACACCGGGTCGTCACCCATCAGTTGGGCGATCGCGTCCAGGATACGGCCCGCGGTGAGCGTGCCGTCGCAGACGCCGGCGAAGCCCGCGCCGACCGTGTCCACCTTGGTGGCCCGGCGCATGCCGCGGTTCTGCCGCAGCACCACGTGCTCGGGGTCCTCGGCGCCGGGCAGCCCGACCTGCTCCTGGACGACCTCGGCGACGAGCTTGAAGTGCCCCGCCAGCAGGGCCGCGTCGTCGTGCGCCCGCAGGTAGTCGAGGCGGTCGAAGTGCGCCCGCACCGTCTCGCCCAGCGGCTGCTCGACCGAGTGCGGCCACTCCTCCACGGTGACCGAGGGCACGGCCGCGCCCGTGCGCCGCAGGGTGATCCAGCCGAACCCGACGGCCCTCACCTTGCGCGCCTCGAACTCGTCCAGCCATGCGTCGTAGCGCGCCTGGTACTCGGCCGGGTCGCCCCGGTGGTCACCGGCGTCCCTGAGCCACAGCTCGGCGTACTGCGTGACGTCCTGCACCTCGCGCTGCACGATCCAGGCGTCGCACCCGCGCGGCACCCACGACCTGAGCCGGTCCTGCCAGTCCTCCCCTTCGACGTGCTGCCAGTTGGCGAGGAACTGCGCGAACCCGCCCTCGTTCAGCCGCTCCCCCGCTCCCTGGACGATCGAGCGGCACAGATCGTCCCCGCCCATCCCGCCGTCGCGGTAGGTCAGCCGTGCGCCCGGAGAGATCACGAAGGGAGGGTTCGAGACGATCAGGTCGTACTTCTCGTCGTCGCGCACCGGCTCGAAGAGCGAGCCCTCGCGCAGGTCGGCCGCGGGGGCGCCGGACAGGGCCAGGGTGAGGGCGGTGATGTGCAGCGCGCGCGGGTTGAGGTCGGTGGCCGTCACGCGCGTGGCGTGGCGTGCGGCGTGCAGTGCCTGGATCCCGGAGCCGGTGCCGACGTCGAGGGCGGCGGGCACGGGCCTGCGGACGGTGATGCCCGCCAGGGTGGTGGACGCCCCGCCGACGCCGAGCACGACGCCCTCCTCGCGGCTGCCGATGCCTCCGGCGCCGCCGACGGCGCACCCGAGGTCGGAGACGATGAACCAGTCCTCGCCGTCGGGCCCGCCGTAGGGCCGTACGTCGACGGTCGCCGCGACCTCGTCCGCCCCGGCCGCCACCAGCCACCCGCTCTCCAGGCACGCCTCGACGGGCAGGACGGCCGCCACGCGCGCGTGCGGCACCGGCTGCTGGAGCAGGAAGAGCCGGACGAGGACTTCCAGCGGGGTGTCCCCGCGGGTCGCCCTGAGGGCGGGCACGGTCTCGCTGCGCGCCAGCGCCGCGTACGCGGGGGCGCCGAGCAGCTCGAGCAGCCCGTCGGCGGTGAAGGACGCCGAGAGCAGGGCGTCCCGCAGCCGGGCTGCGACATCGGGACGGCCGGAGGCGGGGACGGCGGGCAGGGAAGGCAGGCCTGAGGTACTCACGCCCCCATTGTGGCGGGGACGGGCGGCCGCCTGCAGCTCCTGCCCGGCGTCAGCCCGCCGTCGCCGGAGCCGAGGTGGACGCGGTCTTGCAGCTCTCCTGCTTCGCCATCGCCTTGCCGACGTCGCCCTCCTCGAGGGTCTTCAGCGCGTCGTTGCCGCTCTTGCTGAGCTTGTCCAGCGAGGTCGCGATGTCCTTGAGGCCGTCGGCGAACTTCGCCTGGTCCTTGGTGTCGAGCTTGTCGACCTGCGTCTTGAGCGAGGCGTACGACGCGGAGATCTGGTCGAGCTCCTTGACCGCGTTCGTCTGCTTCTTCTCGCCGTTGTCGACGTCGGGTGCGCCGGCCTTCTGCACGGCGGCGCCGATCGCCTTGTAGGCGTCGGACATGTCCTGGAAGGCCTGCGCGTCGGTCTTGCGGACCTCTTCCGGCGTGCTGTTGTCCGAGGTCTGCTTCTGGATCGCGGCGTTGGCGGCCTCGATCTTCTTGGCCTGCGGCTGCACCGCGTCGCAGACCTGCTTGGCCCAGGCGTCCAGCTTGTCGTTGCCCTTGTCGCTGCTGCATCCCGACAGCGCCAGTACCAGTACCGCACCGCCGGACAGTGCGGCCGCGAGCTTCTTGTTCACCGGATCGGTCCCTTCCATGGCTCTCGGCCCCGGAACATACACGCCACCCACGCGACAACCGCACGCCGGGTGCCCCATACGTTCACTTTTCACGCCTTTTGCACCAGGCGAGAGAAGGCTCACGATGAGGGCGTGAACACACGAGACGGGCGGGAGACGCGTCAATACGCGCCTCCCGCCCGCCCCTTGAGCCGGGCCTCGTAGGACCGCCTACGAAACCACCGCGGGATCCGCCGAGTTGGCCACCCGTTCGGCGCCGGGCTCGTCGCCCACGGCGATACCGCGCCGCTTGGAGACGTAGACCGCCCCGGCGATGACGAGCAGGGAGAGGATCGCGATCGTGATCCGCACCCCGAGGTTCTTGTCGTCGCCGTAGCTGAACTTGATGATCGCGGGCGCGATGAGCAGCGACACCAGGTTCATCACCTTCAGCAGCGGGTTGATCGCGGGACCGGCGGTGTCCTTGAAGGGGTCACCGACCGTGTCGCCGATCACCGTGGCGGCGTGGGCCTCACTGCCCTTGCCGCCGTGGTGGCCGTCCTCCACGAGCTTCTTGGCGTTGTCCCAGGCGCCACCGGAGTTGGCGAGGAACACCGCCATCAGCGTGCCCGTGCCGATCGCGCCGGCCAGGTAGGAGCCGAGCGCGCCGACACCGAGCGTGAACCCGATGGCGATGGGCGCCATGACCGCCAGCAGACCCGGCGTCGTGAGCTCTCGCAGGGCGTCCTTGGTGCAGATGTCGACGACCTTGCCGTACTCCGGCGTCTCCGTGAAGTCCATGATCCCGGGCTTCTCACGGAACTGCCGCCGCACCTCGTACACCACGGACCCGGCCGACCGCGACACCGCGTTGATCGCCAGCCCCGAGAAGAGGAAGACGACCGCCGCGCCGGCGATGAGGCCGACCAGGTTGTTCGGCTGCGAGATGTCCATCATCAGGTTCATCGGCGCGCCGGGCCCGGAGAGCTTCTCGCCGACGTCCTGCGCGCCGGTCGTGATCGCGTCACGGTAGGACCCGAAGAGCGCCGACGCCGCCAGGACGGCGGTGGCGATGGCGATGCCCTTGGTGATGGCCTTGGTGGTGTTGCCCACCGCGTCCAGGTTGGTGAGCACCTGCGCACCCGCCCCCTCGACGTCACCGGACATCTCCGCGATGCCCTGCGCGTTGTCGGAGACCGGTCCGAAGGTGTCCATCGCGACGATCACGCCGACCGTGGTGAGCAGGCCGGTACCGGCCAGCGCCACCGCGAACAGCGCGAGCATGATCGACGTGCCGCCGAGCAGGAACGCCCCGTAGACGCCGAGGCCGATCAGCAGGGCGGTGTAGACGGCCGATTCCAGGCCCACCGAGATACCGGCGAGGACGACGGTGGCCGGCCCGGTCAGCGAGGTCTTGCCGATATCCATGACGGGACGGCGGTTGGTCTCGGTGAAGTAGCCGGTCAGCTGCTGGATGACGGCGGCCAGCAGGATGCCGATCGCCACCGCGACGAGCGCGAGGATGCGCGGGTCGCCGTCCTTGGCCTGGATCGCGGCGTCGGAGACTCCGTCGAGATCCGAGTACTTCGCCGGGAGATAGGCGTAGACCGCCACGGCCACGAACACGAGCGAGATCACCGCGGAGATGAAGAAACCACGGTTGATCGCGGACATGCCGCTGCGGTCCGAGCGGCGCGGCGCCACGGCGAAGATGCCGATCATCGCCGTGAGCACGCCGATGGCGGGCACGAGCAGGGGGAAGGCGAGTCCCGAGTCGCCGAAGGCCACCTTGCCGAGGATCAGCGCGGCGACCAGGGTCACGGCATACGACTCGAAGAGGTCGGCCGCCATGCCCGCGCAGTCGCCGACGTTGTCGCCCACGTTGTCCGCGATGGTCGCGGCATTACGCGGATCGTCCTCCGGAATGCCCTGCTCGACCTTGCCGACCAGGTCGGCGCCGACGTCGGCGGCCTTGGTGAAGATGCCGCCGCCGACACGCATGAACATGGCGATCAGAGCGGCACCGAGGCCGAAGCCTTCGAGCACTTTCGGCGCGTCGGCCGCGTACACCAGCACCACGCAGGAGGCGCCCAGCAGACCGAGCCCCACTGTGAACATGCCGACGACGCCGCCCGTGCGGAAAGCGATCTTCATGGCTTTGTGCGAGACGGCGGTGAGATCCTTTTCCGGCTCACCTTCCGCGGGAGTCGCTTCCCGGGCCGCCGCGGCGACGCGGACATTACTGCGCACGGCGAGCCACATGCCGATATAGCCGGTGGTTGCCGAGAACGCCGCGCCGATCAGAAAGAAGATCGATCGCCCGGCGCGCTGATTCCAGTCGTCCGCGGGCAACAGCATGAGCAGGAAGAACACGACGACGGCGAATACGCCGAGCGTGCGCAGCTGCCGGGCCAGATAGGCGTTCGCACCTTCCTGGACCGCTGCCGCGATCTTCTTCATGCTGTCGGTGCCCTCGCCTGCCGCGAGCACCTGGCGTACCAGGACGCCGGCGACCGCGAGTGCGGCCAGCGCGACGACACCGATGATCATCACCATGATCCGGTTGTCGTCCGTCAGTACGGCGGCTGCGAGGTTAGTGGGGTGATCCAACTGATGAGGGGTAGAAAGCCCCGCCATTCGTCCTCCTTGACGCTTGGGCTGAGCTCAAGATGTGGACGGATTGTAGGTACCGCAACCTGATCAAAACAGTCCGCGGTAAACGAAATTAGCCTTCACATGCTCTTCAGCAAATGATCGACATCAGGCCACGGAACCCGAAAGAGGTAATGCCTCAAAGGCATTGACGCTCAGATTGGCGCTTGATCAAATGATCGGCTGATTGATCGTGAATTCCTTCACGAATTCGCGGGAACACCCGAAAAACAGCGAGGGCCCTGCTCAGCAGGGCCCTGGGACGGTCTACGAGGGTGTGATCAGGGGAGCACCGCGACGGGCGGCGTGGTCGGCCAGGTCATCCGGATCTGCCCGCCGTGCTCGCCGGCGGTGACCTCGACGTCGTCGACGAGACCGCTGATGACCGCGAGGCCCATCTCGTCCTCCTCGGTGTCCACGTCGTCGCCGTAGGAACCGGGCTCGTCTCCCGGTGCCGTGCGTGGCGCTTCGTCGCCGACCTCGATGGAGAACTGCTTCTCCTCCTCGACCAGCTGCACCTTCACCGGCGCCGTGATCCCGGCGCTCTGATGCAGTCCGACGGCACGGGTGCAGGCCTCGCCGACGGCGAGCCTGACCTCGTCGAGGACGGCCTCGTCCACTCCGGCCCTGCGCGCCACCGCTGCCGCCACCAACCGGGCGGTCCTGACGTGCTCGGGCAGCGCGCTGAAGCGGAGTTCAACGGTGGCCATGCATCCCCCTCGGAACTACGGGCGTGCTGTCGGGGGACCGGGCTGCCGAAAGCCCGGACCCCCATGAAGCTGCTTCCGTCCCTGGAGCGGTCCTTTCCCGCTCCGTGGGGCGGTGGTGGTCAGTCGGTCGCCGCCACCGCTTCCTCGACCGAGGTGTGAATCGGGAACACCTTGGTGAGACCGGTGATGCGGAAGATCTTCAAAATGCGCTCCTGGTTGCAGACCAGGCGCAACGAGCCCTCATGGGCACGCACACGCTTCAGTCCGCCGACCAGTACGCCGAGCCCGGTGGAGTCGAGGAAGTCCACGCCCTCCATGTCGACGACGAGGTGGAAACTCCCGTCGTTCACCAGCTCGACCAGCTGCTCGCGCAGCTTGGGCGCGGTATATACGTCGATTTCGCCACCGACCTCGACGACCGTACGATCGCCGACGGTACGGGTCGACAGGGACAGGTCCACGGATCCTCCAGCACCTTGCTATCGAGCGGTCGCTCCTTGGGACATCTCGGCTTCAGCCCCCGGAACGGTTCGCCAGCCGCGATGGCATTCAATCACTTAACGGCAGGCGTGCACGACGCCTTGGTCCCATTGTCCGTCACGCCGGTGACACACTCGGTGCCGATGGCCAAGAATCACCGATCCGATCGATCCCTGGCAGGGCCCGAATCCCGGCCGGATCCGGGTACCGTCCTGGGCCGGCTCGCCTCCGGGCCGAGCCGGGCTTCGCGCATCACTCATACGGAGCACTTGCCCCCGCGCGAGGGCCGCCATGCCGTCTGGCCTGACCGGATTCGTTCGGAGGTCATCGCCGCGGTGCAGGCGTGCGGCATCCAGCACCCCTGGGCCCACCAGGCACGCGCCGCCGAGCACGCCCTGGACGGCGACTCGGTGGTCGTCGCCACGGGCACGGCGTCCGGCAAGTCCCTCGCCTACCTGGTCCCGGTGCTCTCGACCCTCCTGGACGGCTCCGAGGCCCCGAACGGCCGCGGCGCCACCGCGCTCTACCTGGCTCCGACGAAAGCTCTTGCGGCCGATCAGTGCCGATCGGTGAAGGAACTTTCACAAACTCTGGGAAATGCCGTCCGACCCGCGGTGTACGACGGAGACACCCCGTTCGAGGAACGCGAGTGGGTCCGCCAGTACGCCAACTACGTCCTCACCAACCCGGACATGCTGCACCGCGGCATACTCCCGTCCCACCCCCGCTGGTCCTCCTTCCTGAAGTCGCTGAAGTACGTCGTCATCGACGAGTGCCACACCTACCGCGGCGTCTTCGGCTCCCATGTCGCCCAGGTGCTGCGCCGGCTGCGCCGCCTGTGCGCCCGCTACGGCGCCTCTCCCGTGTTCCTGCTGGCCTCCGCGACGGCCGCGGAGCCCTCGGTGGCCGCCCGCCGCCTGACGGGCCTCCCGGTCGTCGAGGTGGCCGACGACGCCTCCCCGCGCGGTGAGCTGGTGTTCGCCCTCTGGGAGCCCCCGCTCACCGAGATGCAGGGCGAGAAGGGCGCCCCGGTCCGCCGCACCGCCACCGCGGAGACGGCCGACCTGCTCACCGACCTCGCCGTGCAGGGCGTCCGCTCGGTCGCCTTCGTACGCTCCCGGCGCGGCGCCGAGCTGATCGCCGTGATCGCCCAGGAACGCCTGGCCGAGGTCGACCGCTCCCTCGCCCGCCGCGTGGCGGCCTACCGCGGCGGCTACCTCCCCGAGGAGCGCCGCGCCCTCGAACAGGCCCTGCACTCGGGCGAGCTCCTCGGCCTCGCCGCGACCACCGCCCTCGAACTCGGCATCGACGTCTCGGGCCTGGACGCCGTGGTGATCGCCGGCTACCCGGGCACCCGCGCCTCCCTGTGGCAGCAGGCGGGCCGCGCCGGACGCTCCGGGCAGGGCGCACTGGCCGTCCTGGTCGCCCGCGACGACCCGCTGGACACCTTCCTCGTGCACCACCCCGAGGCCCTCTTCGACCAGCCCGTGGAGTCCACGGTCCTCGACCCCGACAACCCCTACGTCCTCGCCCCGCACCTGTGCGCGGCCGCCGCGGAACTGCCGCTCACCGACGAGGACTTCGCGCTCTTCGGCCCCGCCTGCGAGGACCTGCTCCCCCAGCTGGAGGCCGCGAAGCTGCTCCGCCGCCGGACGAAGGCGTGGCACTGGACGCGCCGGGAACGGGCCGCCGACCTGACCGACATCCGCGGCGGAGGCGGCCGGCCGGTCCAGGTCGTCGAGTCCGGCACCGGTCGGCTGCTCGGCACGGTCGACGAGGGCGCCGCCCACACGGCCGTCCACGAAGGCGCGGTCCACCTCCACCAGGGCCGCACGTACCTGGTCCGCTCACTCGACCTGGACGACTCCGTCGCCCTGGTCGAGCAGGCCGGCCCGTCGTACTCCACGGTCGCCCGCGACACGACGTCCATCGCCGTCCTGGAGACGGACACCGAGATTCCCTGGGGCTCCGGGCGCCTCTGCTACGGCTCCGTCGAGGTCACCAACCAGGTGGTCTCCTTCCTGCGCCGCCGGCTCATCACCGGCGAAGTCCTGGGCGAGACGAAACTCGACCTCCCTCCTCGTACGCTGCGCACCCGCGCGGTGTGGTGGACGGTCACCGAGGACCAGCTCGACGAGGCCCGGATCAACCCGGAGATCCTCGGCGGCGCCCTGCACGCCGCCGAGCACGCGTCCATCGGCATGCTGCCGCTCTTCGCGACCTGCGACCGCTGGGACATCGGCGGCGTCTCCGTCCCGCTCCACCCCGACACGCTCCTGCCCACGGTCTTCGTCTACGACGGCCACCCGGGCGGCGCGGGATTCGCCGAGCGCGCCTTCCACACCGCCCGCGCCTGGCTCACCGCCACCCGCCAGGCCATCGCCTCCTGCGAGTGCGAGGCCGGCTGCCCGTCCTGCATCCAGTCCCCCAAGTGCGGCAACGGCAACGACCCGCTGCACAAGAGAGGCGCGGTACGGCTGCTGACGGTGCTGCTGCGAGAAGCCCCGGAGGAGAAGCCGGCCGACGCGGATGCCGTGCCGGACGCACCGGACGCACCGGACGCACCGGAGGACCGAGCCGGAGCAGAGCCCGCGGCAGAGGCGCCGCAGGACCAAGCCGCGACAGAGCCCCCGGCGGACACGCCGAAGGAGATGGCCGGCCCGGAGCCTGTCACGGGGGCGACGCCTGCGGCACCGGCCCCGCAGGCCCCGCCCGTGCCCTGACCTCCGCCGTGAACGGCCCCCGTCCCGACGCCGCCGTCACGTCTGAGATCTCGCCCACGACCACGCACCGCACCAGCCGGGAGCCCTGGGTCCGGGCCTGCCGCCCGGCCCTGGCGCAGGCCGCCGGACCGCCGTCCGCCCAGTGGTCCGCCGCAGCGAGCGCCGCGAGGTCCGCGGCCCCGGCCGCGCGGTGCCGGACCACGACGGCCTGCCCGAGGGCGAGCACGACACCGAACACCACGCACAGCACGGCGATCGCACCGAGGCTCCAGACGGTGGCGGAACCACGGTCACCGTCTCGCTCGTAAGCCCACCGGCGCCTCCGACGACCGGGCATCACGACCCCACCCCCACCGTCTCCTCCGCCTGAGCCACGGCCTCCTCCCGTACGTCGAAGGGCAGACCGTGCAGCACCGGTGGCCTCGCCACCACGACCACACGGACCTGGTCCCCCTCACGACCGACCGTGATCCGCGCTCCACGCGGGGCCGCCGCGCGGGTCAGCTCGACCACCGAGGCGGCCGGATCCTGCCGGGCCGCCGCACGCGCCCCCGTCCGCGCCGCGTCCACGCACTGGATCTGCGCGGCCACCACCAGCAGCCCCCAGACCAGTGCCGTCGTGAACATCACCAGCACGGGCAGCACGACGGCCGACTCCGCCGTCACGAACCCCCTGTCGCCGCCCTTCTCGCGTCCCCGCTCACATGTGCCCATCGAGCGCCTGCTTCACGATGCCCTGCAGCTCCGCGCTGACCTGACCGCTCGTCACCACCTTGTAGAGGACCACCGCGAAGGCCACCGCCGCGACGATCCCCATCGCGTACTCCGAGGTGACCATCCCCGCGTCCCTCCGCGCCGCCCCGGCCCTGCGCACCAGAGCCCGTACCGCCTTGCTCATCTCAACCCCCGTGAGGTCCAGTCCCGTTGATCACTTGCCGTCCGCCGCCGACCGCTCCGCTCCCGTCATCCACCACCCCCTCCCAGCACCCCGCCCGCGAGCCCGATCACCACGGGCAGGACGCCGACCGCGATGAACGCGGGCAGGAAGCACATCCCCACCGGTGCGGTGACCATGACGGCCGCCCGCCGTGCCCGTGCCGTCGCGGTGCGGGCCCAGTCGGCGCGGACGTCCGCCGCGAGCCGTGCGACGGGCGTGGCGGCGGGGAGCCCCGACACGTCGGCCCGCTCCAGCAGCCGCGCCAGTGCCTCCGCGCCGGGCAGCGCTGCCAACCTCCGCCAGGCCTCGGCCGGTTCACCGCCGAGCCGAACCTCGGCCGCACCCCGCGCCAGCGCGTCCCCGACGGGCCCGCCCAGGGCCTCGCCCACGGCCCGCGCCGCGGGCACGGGTCCCGCCCCCGCGGCGATGCAGGCGGCCACCAGGTCGGCGGAGAGCGGCAGTTGACGGGCCGCCTCGGCCGGGTCGTACGCCTCCGCGCCGCCCGTGGCCGCCTGTCTGCCGCGCCACCGCCACAGAGCGCCCGCGACGGCCAGCCCCAGGACGAGGCCGGCGAGGCCGCCGACCAGAACCCACCCGGCGCACACCACCCCCGCCGCGGGCAGCCAACGTCGCGCGGTGTGCCGGACCTCGAAGCGCGGCCCGCGGCTCATCTCCTCCGCGTCCGCCACCAGCGCGGCCAGCCGCCGGGCCACCCTCCGCTCCCGCCGTACCGCCTCCAGCCGGCGCAGCAGCCACCCGAGAGCGAGCAGAATCCCCACGGTCACCCCCAGCCTGTGGACAACGTCCGCGCTCATGCCGCCTCCGCCCGCCGGACGATCCGCATCGCCCACCACAGCCCCAGGCCCTCCAGCACTCCGCCGACGCACAGGCAACCGAGCCCGGCCCCGGTGTGCAGCAGCACATGCAGCGGATCGGCCCCGAGCGCGGCACCGAGGGCGAGACCCACAACCGGCAGCCCCGCGAGCATCGCCGCCGTGGACCGGGGTCCCGCCAACTGGGCTCGCAGATCGGCACGTTGATCCCGCTCGGCCCGCAACGCCCCTTCGAGCCGGTCGAGCCCTGCCGCGAGGCCCGCGCCCTGGTCCACGGCCACCCGCCAGCACGCGGCGAGGCCCAACAGCCCCTCGCCACCCGGTTGCCGTGCCGCCGCCGCGAGGGCTGCCGGCACGTCGCCGCCGAACCGCGCGGCCGCCAGCACCGCGGCCTGCGCGCCCCCGAGCCCCCCGGAGTCCCGCGCCGCGCTCAGCAGCGCCTCGCCCGGCTGCCGCCCGGCCCGCGCCTCCCCGGCGATGGCCCCGCACAGCGCGATCACCGCGTCCCGGCGGTGCTCCAGCGCCCGCCGGGCCTCCGCGGCCAGCCGCAGCCGTCGCAGCAACGGCACCCCGGCCGCCCCCGCGACGACCGGGAGCACCGACGTGCCCAGCACCGCCAGCAGCACCCCGGCGGCCAGGGCCCACCACTCGGCCCGCAGCCGCCCGCGAACCCGCCGCAGCCCCCCGGCCATGTCCCGCCAGGCCGGCGGCCCGCTCGCCGCCACGCCGCCACCCGCGAGCAGCAGCTGCGCCCGCCGCGCCCCGGAATGCCACCCGCTCATCAGCAGGGCCGCCGCACCGGCACACATCACGGCGGTGCCCGTGGCCGTCCCGCCCATCACCGTCATCGCTCCCCCTCGTTCCTCAGCAGTCCCCGCAGCCGCTCCCAGCCCTGCTCGTACGCGAACGCCTCCGTGCCCCACCGCAACGCCGGCACCGTCCGCACCAGCCCCGACGGGTCCCGCTCCAGCACATGCACCTCGGCGATCCGCCGCCGCCCGGACCGGTCGCGCACGAGATGCAGGACCACCGACAACGCCGCCGCCAACTGGCTGTGCAGCGCGGCCCGGTCGAGCCCGGCAGCCGTGCCGAGCGCCTCCAGCCGGGCCGGCACGTCCGCCGCGGCATTCGCGTGCAGGGTGCCGCAGCCGCCCGGGTGTCTCGCCTAGCACTGCAAGGCGTTCGACTCACCAGGGACGTGCCGTGAGCCAACCCACTTGCGTCATCTACGACCGACTGTCACGCCTCTTCGCTGAGGAAGCCCCAGACCACCGAATTGCAGCCTGCAAGGCTTACGCCGCTCAGCGCGGATGGAAGGTGGTGCACATTGCCACCGACACCAACGTCAGCGGAGCCAGCCGACTTGAAGACCGGCCCGGTATGCGCGAAGTCCTGTCATGGCTTCCCCGCGCTGACTACGTGCTTGCCTCAAAGCTGGACCGGTACGCGCGCAGTGTTCTGGAATTTCAGCGGCTTCTAGATGCTGCGAAGTCCACGCGCACCACTGTCGTCACGGCTGATGGGGTTGTCAGCCCGGAAAACGCGTCCATCATCATCAACGTTCTTGCTGCATTCGCTGAGTACGAGCGGGACATGATTAAGGCCCGTATCACGGACAGCAAGAAGCACTTTCGGGCGCGCGGCAACCACCTGGGCGGACTGGCCCCGTACGGCTACGAAGTCACAGGCCCCGTGAATGACAAGCGCTGGGTCATTGACGAGACATCAGCGGCAATCGTGCGCGACTGTGCAGACAAGCTCATCAATCACGGCGCTTCGATCACTGGGCTTACCCGGGAACTCAATGAGCGCGGGATTCCTTCTCCTGCCGACCACGCCCGGCAGCGGGACGGACGGAAGATGCGCGGGACGAAGTGGTCTTCTACGACTCTCCGGGACGTGCTCTATACGCCAACGCTTCGCGGGTGGCTGGTACAGGCCACGCCTGGTGACAAACGGGGCGCGCTCACCAATCAGCCAGTGCTTGACGCTGAGGGCAAGCCTGTATCCGCCGGACCCGAAATCCTCAGCGCCGAAGTCTGGTCAGCCGTCCGCGCCGTTCTCGACAACAAGGCCAAGGGGCGTGGCGTAGACCGAAGCGGCAAATCCCTGTTGCTTCACGTGGCCCGTTGCTCCGAATGCGACGGACCCATGTACCGGCAGCGCCGTGCCGTGAGCGGAAAGGACTACAGCACCTACGTATGCCGGAACGGCGTAGGCAAGCGAGGAATTCACCGACCCAACGTCGTCATTGCCCGCAATGTTGAGGAGCTGGTGACAGCCGACTATCTGAGGCGCTTCGGCAGCTTCGCACAAATGCGCTGGGCTGAGCCTGACGGTAGCGCCGTACTCCAACTCTCCGAAATCACTCAGCAGATTGAGCGGCTGGCGGGGAACCTTGCACAACTCGACCCCAACGGATCTGCGGCACGGGCAGTCATCGGACAGCTAACCGCGCTGGAAAAGCGGCAGGCGGAACTACAGACAGAAGCCGAACACGCGGAAGGCCGCTGGGTCTCCACTGGTAAAACTATTACTGAGGACTGGGAACAGCGGAACGAAGAGGGGCGGCGCGCAATGCTCGCTGATTTGGGGGCACAGGTGGTCATCCGCCCGGCCACTCCCGGCGCACCGAAGAGGTTTGACTCTAAGCGAATCGCCCTGAGCTACCAGGGCCCGGAATGGCGGCGCGAGTTGAACCCAGCGGAAGCCCACCTGATTGAACTTGCCATGGAAGAGGCGCTGTACGCATGAGCATTGATGAGACACAGCTCAAGGCAGCGCTGGACGGAAGCCCCGAAGCCACCACGGCGATTCTCAGGGCGCTTGACGGGCTTATCCGGTCCCGTGCCCAGCGCATTGACCGGGACAGCGCGGAAGACCTTGCACAGGTGGGCCGTGAAGCCCTGTGGCTGAGCCTGAGCCGCTTTGCTGGTGGCTCCGCCGGGCAATACGTCTCCTTCGCTGACCGGACCGTGACCGGCGCCATGCAAGACGCGCACTGCACCATGCGCTACCCGGGGATCAGTCTGGACGAAGCGAAGCTGTGGCGCTCTGCCTACAAGCACGCGAAGGGCGATGCCGACGAAGCCGAACGGCTGATGTGCTCCGGGGAGTTGGCATGGCGCATGAGCCCGGCTACCGCCAAAGCCGTGAGAGTCGCTGTGAGCCCTTCTGAGGAGCTACCGGAAGACCTGGGCACCACGACCCCGGCGGAGCCCTCAGAGAGCGACACAGGGCGTTCCAGTGACCGCGTGGCATGGATGCTGTTCTCAGTGAGCCCCCAACAGCGGGCAGTGGTGGAGATGACTTACGGCATTGGCGCTCACGGGCGCATGAGCGACGAAGAGATAGCGGCAGCGCTGGACATCCCGAAGGCTCAGGTCATTGCCGCCCGGAGCAAGGCACTTCGGCGGCTACGCGACCGGTGGTCGGGAACTTCCTTCCGCTGAGCATTCGACCCGCTAGACCCGGTTCGTAGGGACCACCAGGCGGAAGGAGAGACCGCATGCCCGCTGAACTGATTCAGGAGATTGCCCGGCGCATCCGTGAGGAGCTGGGTATCACAGGCGTCAACCCGTTTGAAATGGATGACGAAATGAACCACGCATCCCGCGAGATTTGGCGAAGCGTGGCCGGAGACATCAGCGTCTTCCCGGTGACACCCTAAGCACCACCACTGAGCCCCCGTTCTGGCAGCGCGCCGGACGGGGGCTTTCGTGTTTCCCGGGAACGGCTCTGCGCGGCCCCGTGAGCGCCTTTCAGGGCTCCGCTGGCCCTGGGTGCCGGGATGTCAGCGAGAAGGGCTCAGACGGGCACACAGAGCTTCTGACAGGCCGTCAGCTAAGGCCATTCTGATTCTTCGGCCATTTCCAAGCACCCGGGCAGGCCGTGTGTAGTTTCAGCGCGGGTGGGTGAGCAAACTACACACCCCCGAAATACCTTCTGACCTGCACCTTTACCACTCACTGATCGCTTTCTATGTAGTAAGTATTAGAAGCGCTCAAAGCTACTAGAAATCTACTGGCATTGGGCGCTTCTCATACTCTGCACGCACTTTCCGCTCACGCGACCATGAAACCCCAGGTCAGAGCACCTTTAGCGGGTATGTAGGTTCTGCACTACTCATACACCGACCACAGTTACCGCTCATTCGACTCACTAGACCTAGTGCGAGGGCACCCCTGCCCCGCTGAGCCCCTAGGAGTTGACCCGTGATTCTTAGCCGCGAATGTGCATGGGACGCGTGCGAGAACCGTGCCCGTGCCCGCTCTGACTACTGCTCCCAGCGCTGTTACGTGGCTGCCCGCCGGTTCGCTGCACTGTCCGAGGATGAGCTAGCCGCCCGGCAGGAACGGGAGAAGCTGACCCGTACGCGGAAGACAGCGGCACTGCGCACGAAGGCTGACCAGAATGCCCGGCGCTCGCTGCCCTGTGTTGTCTGTGGCACTCCGCTTGAGCGTAAGGCGACTTCGGGCCGTATCTCGAAGTACTGCGGCAATGCCTGCCGTCATCGTCGCACCCGGGAACTGTCCAGCCTTGCCCCTGGTGGCGTTGCTCAGTTCCTCCGGTACGCACAGGCGAAGCCGGGTTCCCGTGCGGACGCTGAGACCTTCTACGGCGCTTACGTCGTCTGGGCTGGCGCCTATGGCATTGAGCCGCTGAACCCTTCGGGCATGCTCCCTCAGCTCAAGGCCGCTGGCTTCCGCATTGAGGGAACGGACGCCGACCAGGAAGTCATTTTCGACGGAATTCCCGAGTGATCCACATCACATAAATTCGTCAGTCCGCAATGTCCGATTGCACATATTTCGCGGGCGCTCCACTCACTAGACATAGTTCGTAGGGGCGATAAGCCGCCTACCGCGAACGGCATCACCCTGGTTCGCATTCTGCGCTACGGCGCTCTGATACCAACGGCCCTAGGTCTGGTTGATTCCCTCAGCGGTAGTGATGCCCCGCTTTGGTGAATCCCAGACCTAGGGCCGTTTTTGTTTTGGCATCACACCAGAAGGCATCACACCATGACGACTTATGCAGCCGTGCACAAGGCACTCAACCGGCTAAAGCTACCCGCGAAGTACAGCGCATGCGCCTGGTGCGGGCTTACCGCTTCTGACTGGGCTTACCAGTGGAATGACCCCAACGCGCTGGACAGCGAACACGGCCAGTACAGCGAGAACACCACCAGTTACGCGCCTATGTGTCGTCGCTGCCACAACGCATTTGATGACGCGCACCGGTCCTACGGCGCTGAGCGATTCCCGTACGAAGTAGCCCGGCTCAAGGAAGCCGCCTATGGCTCTGTGAGCGACGAACGGCGTGCAACTGAGGAAAGGGCCCGGGAGACCAGCCGTAAGGCCGCTATCCGCCACGTAGAGGCGCGAGAAGCCCGAATGTCCCGGCGCCGTAAGTCTGAGTCTGCCGCTGAGAAGGCCGCTCACGCGCTCATGTCCCGGGGCTACCGGCATAACGCCCTTGAGCGGGGTGACCGCTGATGACTCGCGCTGAGTGCTTCGTAGAAATAGCCGTCATTGCTTACCTGGTGGGGCTGATCTACCAGGCGGCAGGCGTCATCTAAGACCAGGGCAGAGCGCCGGTGACTCCTAAGGCTGGCGCTCTGCCCTTCCTATTTTCGAAAATCCGGCAGATTCGAGCCGGCTGACCCCCTATCCGGAGAAATTCCAATGGACGCTATCGGGCCCACACAGGCGCTCCGAATCCTCGAAGCACATACGCGCGTACCACGTGACGAAGTTCAGCGCGACGAAGTCTTTGCGGCCTTTGTTGTGCTCCGCCTTCTCGCGCTGGGTGGTGACCATGTCGAGACTGACTGACGCTGACCATGAGTACGTCCCGGATATCTGCGCGGCACTGTCTGAGCTAGTTCGCGCTGAGCCTGGTGGCGCCATCAAGACCGAAGATCTACACAGAAAAATAAATGGATGGCTCCGGCACCACGGAAAGCCCACCGTTCCCTATGGGCCGTACGCACGGACGCTACGCAGTGTCGGTATCAGCGTGGAATCTAGAACGGCGTTGGGCATCACGCTCCGTTGACCACCTACGGATATCCGTATGTGCCCCTCTCAAGAAAGAAGAATGACGATGACTAACACCCCTTGGTACATGCGCACCGTTGACCCGGGCGCGATTGACACCAACGACCCTGAGCGCAAGCGCAAGCACCTTGAGTCGATTGCATCTACGGCCAGCGCTGAGGATGACGCCATGGTCTCTCACCTAAAGGCCGCTGAGGCCCGGGGAGTTGAGATTGACCCGTCTACGCGAATGGCCATGGGCTACGCGACCGTTGCCCGCAAGGCGGCTGCCCAGCTAGGTGAGGCTACGCCGAAGGCCACCAGCGCCAGCACGGATGACCTGACCCCGGAACAGCGCATTGCGCGCGGCTACAGCTCTGCCAACTGACCCCGAAGGGAAGCACGATGACTGAGAACACCAGGCCCGCCACTCAGGATGAGCTACAGAAGGCGCGCAAGGCTGCCGAAGCGGCTCAGGCGAAGCTAGCCAAGCTGGAAGCCGAAGAGGCGCTAAGGCGTGACGCTGATGCGGCTAAGCGCGCTGAGCGAACCGCCGAGTATGACGCTGCCTTCCATTCTCGCTGGCGTCAGGTTGCCGACGAAGCTAAGGCGTCCGAAGGCAGCACGGATGTTGAGTACGACCCTGAAACCATGGGCTTCCTTGAGGGGCTGATCAGGTTTGCCACTGGCCGTGGGAAGCGCCGAATCGTGATGGAGCATGCCCAGCGCGCTGAGTCCACCCTAGGCATTAGCTCTGCGGAAAGCACCGTGCCGGACGAAAGGCCGTTCACGCTAGACATCATCGGGGATATCACTCGGATCGTTGAGCGTGAGGCCGGGCGCCGCACTGCGGAATTCGCTGACGCCCTTGAGGCTGAGCGTGAGGCATTCATCAACGGGGAGGGCAAGTAATGGATGACCTTCTAGAGCCGGGCGTTGATGGCACCTACCCGAATTGGCCGCGCGACGCTGACGGCTTCCCGATCCAGCCGGTAGACAGCGAGGGTGCGCCTATCAAGCACGCGCATGGCTTGGGTGGTGCGCTATACGCAATTGAGCCCACCTGTGCACGCTGCCTTGACCGTGGACTTCCCCCGGTCATCAGCATTCCAAAGAGAGCGGCCTAGCCATGGCACTTGACCTACTCGACCCGGGACCGGACTACAACGGCCAGCCTGCCTACCTGGTTTGGCCCCGTGACGCGAATGGTGCCCCGTGCTTCGCTGACACGCACAGTCCGGCGGACGTGGTCTTTCCTCAGTCGGGCAGCGCTCCGGTATGGCGTGGCACGGTTCATCAGCGAGGCACACTGACTGACCTCACTCATTACGGCGCTGACGGTAAGCCGCTGATTCCGCCGACCATTCCGCTAGCCACGCTTCGGCAGATGTGGGCTGATCACTATGGCTGACAGCCCGTTCTGTGAGCTGTGCCCCCGGACAGCGAATGGCACAGAGAGCCCGGCTGCCGTGTCCGTCTGCTATCCGCTGTCACGCGCTGAGCTAATCGCCCGGGGCATCCGGCCGGACTACCCGGGATACCGGAAGTCAATGTGTCTCGACTGCTACCGGGCATGGAAAGCCCAGGGCAACTAACCCAAGGGCCGTGTCACTGGACTCCACCCACCAGCGGCACGGCCCTTTTCGCTGCCCGCACAAATTGCTCAATGAGCCATGGCAGCTTTTTCCCTCCCTGCCGGTCATTCGCTGGACCGGAAGGGGGTCCCCGCCCGGGGTGTGCTGCCGCAACCAGGCACCCTCAGCCGGCTGAAATCCCCATGTTTTCTGACCTGCGCCTTTGTGGCGCCGCAACTTCGCTGGCGTGCTTGCTGGCGCTAAGGAATCCCATGCTTGCCGACCATGACTCACCCTCGCATGCCGCTTCGCTGGCCGAAGTCCTGAGCTATGCACGCACCTACGCGGACGAGATAAGCCGCATGCTCGCTGAGGGAAAGCCCGACCCTGATAAGGCGGCGCACCTGGTGCAAGCGGTACGCAACATGTTGTGCGCTGCCTCAGATGAACTAGACACGCTGGACGACACGCAACAGATCATTGATGCCGTGGCCGATATCCAGGGGCTTAGTGACCCCCACCTATTCAGCGCCATTACCGACACCCCCACATACGGAAATCCGTAGGTGCTTACCCGTTGGAGTACAGATATGCCGTGGAAGCCTAAGACGCCATGCAGTCAGCCGGGATGCCCTGAGTCAACCAATGGTGGTCCATGCCCTGAGCACAAGCGCCAGCGCGAGGAACAGCGGGGCAGTGCAAGCGCACGCGGTTATGACGTTGGCTGGCAGCGCAAGCGCAAGGCTTATCTGTACGCGCATCCGTGGTGTGTGCTGTGCAGTCGGCATGCGACGGTCGCTGACCATTGGCCGCTGAGTCGAAAGCAGTTGAAGGCAAGGGGCGAGACGAACCCTGATGCACCTAAGCACCTTCGGCCATTGTGCAAGCCATGCCATGACAGCGAGACCGCGAAGAACCAGCCTGGTGGTTGGGCAGCCGAGAAGGCGAAGCCTCAGCCGCCGAATCCCAATGACGTTCCGCCGTTCTGATTGCCGCTGATGCCTACCCGGGTGGGGGGTGACCCCCTTCCCCCTCAGAGATTGACCGGCAGGGAGGCAAAAAGCTAGCGCCGCAGCTTGGAGCGTTTGCGCGGGACAAACCTTGATACAAACAGCCCCGGTCAGCGAATGGCCGGGGCTTCCCTATGCCCTGAGAGTGACCATGACCACCGATTACAAGGCGCGTGTTGCCGCCTTCCTGCTACTCAGCGACGAAGAGCTAGGGCGCCCCCTGTGGGGTATTCCGCCTGCCGACCGAAGGGCATTCCTAGCCGCTCGTTCCCGGCGCCAATTCGCCCGGTACTCCCTTGCTGATGACTTCCAGACTCCTGAGCATGACCAGCGCGTGACGGATTGGGCTGAGACCGAATGACTAAGCGACTGCCTTTCACTGACCTTGTCCGGTACGCGGCCCTTGCTGCGGCCAACGGACCGGCCGCCGATACCTGGCAATGACCGCATGACCGTAGCCCCGTACCCGCTGCCTGACTGGTGGCCGGTACGGGGCTTTCTGCGTTTCTAGGCTGCCTGGTGCTCAGCGAGTAGGGCGGCTACTTCCGGCACTTCGGCGTACTCCTGCAACCGGCTGAGAATGACGCGCACCCGTTCTGCAACCCTTTCTGACGGTGTGTCAGCTCCCAGGGAAATGACCCGTCCGGCCACGGCTGCCGCCTCTTCTGGTTCGTTCGCATCAGCCAGCGCCACGGCAAGCCAAGACAGGTACAGCGCTAGTTCTCTGGTGTGCGTGGCGTCATATCCGCTGAGCACTTCGCGGAGCAATGGAACAGCACGCAAGGGCCGGTGAAGCTCTGTGTAGACCCGGGATTCCATGACCCGGAGTTCCCCAGCGTCCACCCAATACAGGTAGGCAGGCGATTCCGTGCCTTCACTGTCTTCGCTGAGTGCCTGCCCGGCTTCCCCCAGTGCGCGCATGGCTTGCTGTCCGTTCTCGACTCCCCCGGCTTTCGTGTGGGCCCATGCCACCCGGTCCAGATACAGCGCGCGGGCTTTCGGGGGTGCCTCGCTGCCAGCGTCATTCAGGGCCGCGTGTGCCAGCGTCAGCCCTTCGGATTCCCGCCCCGTGTTGCTGAGCTGGTAGGCAAGTGACCCGGCAATGTTCCCGGCAAGGGTGTGGTCCTCAGCCTGCCGTGCGGCGCTGATTCCTAGCCGGTAGATGCGCTCTGCCTCTTCGTGCTGCCCCGCATCGCTGGCAATCCATCCGGCAATCTGGGCCAACTCCCCAATCTGCCTGAGAAGTTCGCGCCCCACTTCGCTGCCGTAGGTGTTCTCCCGGTACAGCTTCACAGTGCGCCGAAGGTCTCGAAGTGCCGGGCGGATTAGGTCTCCCCCTGCCAGCACATCATCAGCAAGCCTGAGCCCATGCACGCGCTGTTGTAGGTCATCCACGGTGGACATGCCGATGCGGCTTGTACGGGCTTCCAGCGGGCTTAGCGGGTCCTCTTCGGGCAGGAAGTCAGCGAGGGTCGGCATGGGAGGCTCAGCGGGCTTCTGTGGCTCCCTGAGCACTTCCACGGGCACACCTAGGGCGGCAGCGAGGAACGGCAGCCATTCACGGGGCGTGCGCTTGCCTGTCTCCCAACGGCTGATCTCTTGCCGTCCGACCGGATCACCAATCACCCCGGCTGCCTGACAGACCTCATGCGCTAGCCGTGCCTGACTCCACCCGCGCTGTTCGCGCAGACGTTTGATGTTGGCCCCGATGCTGCTCGCCATGCCTCAATTCTGGCCGACAGTTGGCCTACACGTGGCCGCTAGTTCTAGATCGACTTCGGGCAGACGCTGAGGCGCATGACGGAACCGAAGCGATACCCAGGCGCGCCGGTCGAACTTCCGGACCGTGGAGCCGAATTGGAGCCCACACCCGTGGACGGATGCGCGGGTTGTCGAGAGCTGGCCAACGTTCGGGACCGTGCGCGGGCGGGTGGCGACTGGACGACCGTGACTGACTGCAATGTCCTTATGGCACGGCACCCGGACGGGCATGGATGACCACCGCGCCAGAGCGCCCGAAGGTCCGTGCGGTTACGCCCTACCACCCAAAGCCACGCGCTGGACGAACGGGCGGAGAGCGGCCCTGGTCCCTGTGGAATTTCGGTGACCTATGCGGCTGCTGTGCTGGGCACCGTGAAATCTGGTGTGACGGGTGCTGCGGATTCGGCGGCTGTCAGCTCTGCGGGTGGACTGAGAAGCGGCCATGCCCTGTGTGCGCAGGTGGCGACGCAGAACCTATCCGCTGGTGAGACTCCGGCCCGCTGGTCTACGCCGATGGCTCAGCGCGCTGGTCCTGCCCCGTCTATGCGTCTCTCCCGGCGTGTGGGCGGGGCTTCGCTCTGTCGGTCAACTGGGCCTGTGACCTGTGGCGTTGCCTGTTTCGGCGCACCCTCGCTGAGCCCTGCCCCTGCATGTACGCTTAGACCAGGCACCCGCCTTCGTGCCCGGTGTTCAACGCGGCCAGCAGATGCACCACTTCGGGCCCCCGCACCTCGCCCACGACCAGCCGGTCCGGCCGCATCCGCAGCGCCTGCCGTACGAGGTCCTGGAGCGTGACGAGTCCCGCGCCCTCCTGGTTGGCGGGTCTGGTCTCGAGGCGGACGACATGCGGATGGTCCGGGCGCAGCTCCGCCGAGTCCTCCGCGAGCACGATCCGCTCGCCGCGTCCGACCAGCCCCAGCAGCGCGCTCAGCAGAGTCGTCTTGCCACTGCCGGTGCCGCCGCTGATCAGGAAGGACAGCCGGGCCTCGATCAGCGCCCGCAGCACCCGCTCCCCGCCGGGCGGCACGGTGCCCGCCGCGACCAGCTCGCCGAGCGTGAACGCCCGCGGCCGTACGACACGCAGCGACAGGCAGGTGCAGCCCACGGCCACCGGCGGCAGGACCGCGTGCAGCCTCGTCCCGTCGGGCAGCCGGGCGTCGGCCCACGGCCGTGCGTCGTCGAGCCGCCGGCCGGCCACCGCGGCCAGCCGCTGGGCGAGCCGCCGTACCGCCACCGCATCCGGGAAGCAGACCGGTGTCAGCTCCAGCCCTGCGCCCCGGTCCACCCAGACCCGGTCCGGAGCCGTCACCAGCACGTCGGTCACCAACGGATCGGCGAGCAGCGCTTCCAGAGGGCCGCTGCCGACCAGCTCGGACCGCAACTGCGCCGCCGCGCCAAGGACTTCGGCGTCCCCGAGCACCCGCCCCTGCTCCCGCAACGCCTGCGCCACGCGCGCGGGTGTCGGCTCGGCCCCGCTCTCGACCAGCCACTGCCCGCACGACCCGGCCGCCAGATCGTCCGCGGCGACATGGCGCTCATGCGGCACCCGCTTCCGCCAGAGACCGCTCCCAGAACTCCTTGCAGAAGCGCGCGAGGGGGCCGCGGCCACCGGCCGCGGGCGGTGTCTTGCCCTCCCCGGGGCGCAGCAGCGCCGACTCCACGGGCAGCTCGCCGGCCAGGGGCAGTTGGAGCAGCCGGGCCACCTCGCGGTCGTCGAGTCCGGGCGCGTACGGCCCCCGTACCGCGATCCGCAGGTCGCGCAGGACCATGCCGACGGCGGAGGCCACCCGCCCGGAGGCCGCCACGGCGCGCAGCTCGCCGGGGACCACCAGGAGCCCGAGGTCGAGCTGGGCGAGCGCCTCGGCGACGCCGTCGTCGACACGGCGCGGCAGGTCGACGACCACCGTGCCGCCGCGCCGCCGCGCCGCGGCCAGGACCGCCCGTACGGCCTGCGGCGGGACGGCGATGCGGTCGCCGCGGTCCCAGCTGAGCACGCGCAGGGAGTGGAGCTCCGGCAGCGACTCCTCCAGGGCACCGCCGCCGACCCGGCCGCGGGAGCCGGCGAAGGCGGGCCAGCGCAACCCCTCTGCGCTCTCGCCGCCGAGGAGGACGTCCAGTCCGCCGCCCAGCGGATCGGCGTCCACGAGCAGCGTGCGCAGGCCCTCCCGCGCGGAGGTGACGGCGAGGGCGCACGCGAGCGTTGACGCCCCGGCCCCACCGCGCCCGCCGATGACGCCCACGGTGAGGGCGGGCCGGCCCACCCCCTCGGCCACGTCCGCGATGCGGTCGACCAGCCACTGTTCGCCGTCGGGCAGCATCAGGACGTGGTCGGCGCCGATCTCGACCGCGCGGCGCCAGACACCGGAGTCGTCCTGGTCGCGGCCGACCAGCACCACTCCTCGCCGGCGCGCGGCCCCGCGCACCCGCCGCGCGGCGTCGTCGCCGACCAGGACGAGCGGCGCGGCCTCCCAGCTGCCCGCGCGCTCCGGGAACGAGTGGTGGACCTCGGGTGTCGCGCCCGCCGCGGCGCACAGGCGCAGCAGGTCGTCGAGCAGTTCGACGTCCTCCGTGACGATCAGTGGTCCGGCCTGCCGCCCCGAGGCGGCGGACGGTGGTTCGTGCGTGACGGCTCCGGTCACGGTTTCCATCCCCCTTCGCTGCATCTCTCGCGCAGCCCCTGCGGTCACGCGATTCACAAACTTCCGAAGAACCGGCAACCGGCCTTCATATGAACGGCCGATACGAACCGGCCAAACCCGCCCGACAAACCGGAACCGGCCATGAACTCGGCCCGGCCGAGGCGCGTTTGAATCACCGTGCAGCGGTCCCGGAAATCGTGTGGATCTTGGTCGATAACTGTGGACAACTCGGCGGTTGTGAATATCGCCGTCACCCTTACCGGTGAGTGCCGCACCGCCCGTGGCGCGACTGCCGCAGAGCAGCGCGACGACTACGTACAGTGACGAACCTTGGGCATGACGAAGGGACGGCCGCGGCCGTCACGCAGCGGCCGTACAACCGCATGAAAAAAGGAAAACCCACCCGGACATGCGACGACCCCCACCGGGGGGGAGAGTGGGGGTCGTCTCCACGGCCGACTCGGGGGGGGAGGAGCCGGACCGCGATAGCACGGTCGCGAACGATCCGTGACTTCCATGGTGTACCCGAGAGCCCTCTCAGGCAAACCCACGCGCCACACCTTACGCCGAATGGGCTGCGCCTATGCTCGGGGTCGTGGAAAACCACTCCTTGCCCCGCACAGCCGCCTTCTTTGACCTGGACAAGACGGTCATTGCGAAGTCGAGCACGCTCACGTTCAGCAAGTCGTTCTACCAAGGCGGTCTGATCAACCGCAGGGCCGCCTTGCGTACCGCATATGCCCAGTTCGTCTTCCTCGTCGGCGGTATGGACCACGACCAGATGGAGCGGACGCGCGAGTACCTGTCCTCGCTCGTCCGCGGCTGGAACGTCCAGCAGGTCAAGGAGATCGTCGCCGAGACGCTGCACGACCTGATCGACCCGATCATCTACGACGAGGCCGCCTCCCTCATCGAGGAGCACCACACCGCCGGCCGCGACGTCGTCATCGTGTCGACGTCCGGCGCCGAGGTGGTGGAGCCGATCGGCGAGCTGCTCGGCGCGGACCGCGTGGTGGCGACGCGCATGATCGTGGGCGAGGACGGCTGCTTCACCGGAGAGGTGGAGTACTACGCCTACGGCCCGACGAAGGCCGAGGCCATCAAGGAGCTGGCCGTGTCGGAGGGGTACGACCTGGAGCGCTGCTACGCCTACAGCGACTCCGCGACCGACCTGCCGATGCTCCAGGCGGTCGGCCATCCGTACGCCGTGAACCCCGACCGCACGCTGCGCCGCGAGGCACTCGCGCGCGGGTGGCAGATCCTCGACTTCCACCGTCCGGTCCGGCTCAAGCAGCGGATCCCGGGGCTCTCCGTACCGCCCCGTCCGGCTCTCGTCGCGGCCGCCGCAATAGGCGCCGCGGCCGCGACCGCGGGTCTCGTCTGGTACGCCAACCGTCGCCGGGCGATGCCTCTTTGATGCGGGGAATCACCGGTACAACCTGTTGAATCCGCGTCACTCGAGCCTCGTTCGACATACCGGCGCCCGTTTGCAACCTATTTGAGACCAAAAGTAAAGAAGTACAGCCAGGGGTTCCGCTTGCTTCGGTCCAGGAGTACAAAGGGGTTAACGGCCCGCGAGACCAAGGACATCCGAAAGGATCACCTTAAAAACGCATTTGGCCCCACGGACCGAGCATGAACACCGGGCACCCACGCGACGTCGACCCGTCGATTACGGGCCAGCCGCACCAGGTGACGGGCAAAGTCCCGACCTGATGGGCAACATATCGAGGACGCCTGGTAACCCGGTGAACATGCCAGCGGCGGTACGAATCCTCGTACCGCCGCATCCCTTTTCCGGCTTCGTCTACGCCGCGCCGCGCTGCAACGCCTCACACACGGCCGTCGATTCACGTGCCCCCAGCCCGACCGCCCTGCCGCAGTGGGCGATCCAGGCGGCCACGCCCTCGGGCGTCCCGGAGACATATCCGTCGAGCGCGGCGAGATAGGCCGCCCGGCCCAGTTCGGCGTGGCCCACCTCCGCCGGGCACACCGACTTCGGGTCGAGGCCGCTGCCCACCAGGACGATGCGCTCGGCGGTGCGCGCGATGAGGCCGTTGCAGGACGCGAAGGGTCGCAGCGCGAGCAGTTCGCCATGGACGACGGCGGCCATGACCAGGGCGGGGGCGGAGCTGCCCGCGATGATCAGCTCGGACAGGCCGTCCAACCTGCCATGCACCTCGTCGGCGCCCGGCAGGTCCAGCTCGACCAGTGGCTCGTCGACCGGCTCGCCCGCCTGCCGCGGCCGCCCGACCTCGTCGCCGTTGGTCGCGGCGGCCACCAGGTGCAGCCGGGCCAGGACCCGCAGGGGCGACTGCCGCCAGATGGACAGCAGCTGGCCCGCCTCCGCGGTCAGCCGGAGCGCCGCGCCCATCACGCGCGCGTCGTCGTCACCGCTGAAGTCGCTGCGCCGGCGCACCTCCTCCAGCTCCCAGTCGGCGCCGGAGAGTGCCGCGGAACCGCGGGCGCCGCGCAGCGCCGCCTCGGAGGTGATCTCGTTGCTGCGGCGCCGCATGACCCGGTGCCCGTAGACCCGGTCCACGGCCTTGCGCACGGACTCCACGGACTCGGCCACGCCGGGCAGCGAGCCCAGGGCCGCGAGCGGATCGGCGGTCGCGCCTGTCGTACTCATGAGTACGACCCTAGCCACCCCCGGGGCGCGCCCCACGATTGAGTGGTCTTCTTCACGCCCACCTGCCACATACAGCTATCGGCCGACTACTCTTCGTGAACATGAAAATTGCTTTCGTCGGGAAGGGCGGCAGCGGCAAGACCACCCTGTCCTCCCTGTTCGTCCGCCACCTCGCGGCCACCGGAGCGCCGGTCGTCGCGGTGGACGCGGACATCAACCAGCACCTGGGCGCCGCGCTCGGCCTCGATGAGGCGGAAGCCGCCGCGCTGCCCGCGATGGGTGACCGGCTACCGCTGATCAAGGAGTACCTGCGCGGCTCCAACCCGCGCATCGCCTCCACCGAGACGATGATCAAGACCACGCCGCCCGGCGAGGGCTCGCGGCTGCTGCGCGTGCGCGAGGACAACCCGGTCTACGACGCCTGCGCCCGGCCGGTGGAACTCGACGGCGGTGCCGTCCGTTTGATGGTCACCGGCCCCTTCACCGACGCCGACCTGGGGGTCGCCTGCTACCACTCCAAGACCGGAGCGGTGGAGCTGTGCCTGAACCACCTGGTGGACGGCCGCGGCGAGTACGTCGTGGTGGACATGACGGCCGGCTCGGACTCCTTCGCCTCCGGCATGTTCACCCGCTTCGACATCACGTTCCTCGTCGCCGAGCCGACCCGGAAGGGAGTCTCCGTCTACCGCCAGTACAAGGAGTACGCCCGTGACTTCGGCGTCGTGCTCAAGGTCGTCGGCAACAAGATGCAGGGCCGGGACGACGTCGACTTCCTGCGCGCCGAGGTCGGCGACGACCTGCTGGTGACGGTCGGGCACTCGGACTGGGTGAGCGCCATGGAGAAGGGCCGCCCGCCCCGGTTCGAGCTCCTGGAGGACGCCAACCACAGCGCCCTGCGCACCCTGCGGATCGCCGCCGACGCGACGTACGAACTGCGCGACGCGGAGCGCTACATGAGCCAGATGGTGCACTTCCACCTGAAGAACGCGGACGCGTGGGGCAACGCGCGCGCGGGGGCCGACCTGGCGGCGCAGGTCGACCCCGGGTTCGTGCTGGGCGAGGGCGTCACCGCCCCCGCGTGACGAGGGGTTACTCCTTCTTGGCCGGCGGCGCCCCCGGCGCACCCTTCGGAGCCGGGGCCGGGCGGCCCGAGAGATAGCCGGCCCAGCCCTGCTTCGGGGCCTCGCCGACGTTCAGGTCGCGCAGCTTCGCCAGGACCTTCGGGTCCTGGGCGTCCAGCCAGTCGGCGAGCTGGTGGAAGGACACGCAGCGCACCTCCGGCTTGTTGCAGACCTTCGCGACGACTTCGTCGAGGGCCCGCATGTAGGTGCCGCCGTTCCAGGACTCGAAGTGGTTGCCGATGATCAGGGGCGCGCGGTTGCCGTCGTAGACGCGGCGGAAGCCCGCGAGCAGGCCGTCGCGCATCTGGTCGCCCCAGTAGTCGAACTTGTCGGGGTCACCCTGGGTCTGGGTGCCGGACTGGTTGACCATGAAGTTGTAGTCCATGGTGAGCTGCTCGTAGGAGTGCCCGGGGAAGGGCACGAGCTGCATCGACAGGTCCCACAGGTTGTCCTTCTTCTTCGGCCAGACCTGCTCGTTGACGCCGCTGGTGTCGTAGCGGAAGCCCATCTGGCTCGCGGCCCGCATGAAGTTCTTCTGGCCCTCCAGGCAGGGCGTGCGGGCGCCGATGAGCTCCTTGTCGTAGTCGAAGGGCAGCGGGGCCGCCTTCTTCATCCCGGTGTTGGTCTTCCAGGTCTTCACGAACTGCTTGGCCTGCGAGATCTCGCTCTTCCACTCGGCGACCGACCACTCGCCGACCCCGCCGTCCTTGCCGCAGAAGTGGCCGTTGAAGTGGGTGCCGATCTCGTTGCCCTCCAGCCACGCCAGGCGCAGCTGCTTCACGGTGTCGGAGATGCCCTTCTCGTCGTTGAAGCCGATGTCGGAACGGCCCGGCGAGTGCTGCGGCGGCTTGTAGAGGTCGCGCTTCTCCTCCGGCAGCATGTACACGCCGCTGAGGAAGAACGTCATCGACGCGTTGTTGGCCTTGGCGACCTTGCGGAAGTGGGAGAACAGCTTCTGGCTGTCCTCGCCCGCGCCGTCCCAGGAGAAGACGACGAACTGCGGAGGCTTCTGGCCGGGCTTGAGACGTTGCGGTCTCGGCAGGTGCGGCTGTGCTCCGGTGTAGGCCGTGGAGCCGTCGCCGATCAGCCGGACGGCGCTCCCCGGCGCCCGGGCCGGGGAGACCTTCTGCGGACCGGGAGCACCGTCCCTGTGCCCGTTGGAGCCGAGCGCACAGCCGGCGACGGATGCGGCACAGGCCGCGGCGATCACGGCGCCCGCGGTGATCCTGTGGGTGGCGGCCATGTTCCGCTCACCTTCTTCCTTCTCTCAGGCCAACGCCGGTGAGGGCGTTTTCTGGTGGTTTGCCGGGCAGGCCCGACAGCGCCGCCAAGGTCGCACGAGGCCGAGAAGGAATTAGTACGACAAGCCGATGAAATGCCCGCTTCACTCATTGGAATGAGTTGATAACCCATTTGCCAGGAAAGTCTATGCCTGGCCTTTACTCTGAATTACGTTCTGTTTACTTAGCGTTGAGGCATCCCGCCGCTATGCGCCGTAACCGACGGAGGAGACGGGAACCATGTCCGCCTGCGCCCCCACTCACGCCACCGACCCGACCCGGACCGAGCACCTCCACCAGCCCCACAGCCCGCCGCCGGGCCCGCGCCGCCGCTTCCGCATCGCGGGAGCCGACCTGTCGGCCTCGATCGCGGTCTTCCTGATCGCCCTGCCCCTGTCCCTGGGCATCGCCCTGGCCACCGGCGCCCCGCTCCAGGCGGGCCTCGTCGCCGCCGCGGTCGGCGGGCTCGTCGCCGGGTGGATCGGCGGCTGCCCGCTCCAGGTCAGCGGACCCGCCGCGGGACTCACGGTGATCACGGCCGACCTCATCCACCAGTACGGCTGGCGTACGACCTGTGCCATCACCGTCCTCGCCGGCCTCGCCCAGCTCGGCCTGGGCTGCCTGCGCGTGGCGCGCTCCGCGCTCGCCGTCAGCCCCGCCGTCGTGCACGGCATGCTCGCCGGCATCGGCGTCACCATCGCCGTCGCCCAGGTGCACATCGTCCTCGGAGGGACTCCGCAGAGCTCCGTGCTCGCCAACCTCCGGGCGCTGCCCGCCCAGTTGGCGAACCTGCACCCCGCCGCCGTGGCCGTCAGCACGCTGACCCTGACGCTGCTGCTGCTCTGGCCGCGGATCCCCGGCCGGGCGGGCCGCGCACTGCGCAGGATCCCGGGTGCGCTCGTCTCCGTGGCCGGCGCCACCGTGGCCGCCACCCTCGCCGGGCTGACCCTGCCCAGGGTCGACCTGCCGTCCTGGAGCAGTCACGCCCTGGCCGGCCTGCCCGAGGGCCCGGTGCTCGGCCTGGCCGCGGCCGTGCTCACGACCACGCTCGTGTGCAGCGTGCAGTCGCTGCTCGGGGCGGTCGCCGTGGACAAGCTGGTGGCCGCGCGGCCAGGTCTCACCGCCCGCGTCCGCCGCGCCGACCTCGATCGCGAACTGCTCGGGCAGGGCGCCGCCAACATCGTCTCGGGCGCGCTCGGCGGACTGCCGGTCGCCGGTGTGGCCGTGCGGAGTTCGGCGAATGTGAAGGCCGGTGCCGTGAGCCGGAACTCCACGATGCTGCACGGCGTTCTCGTAGTGATCGCCGCGCTGCTGATGGTCCCGCTCCTGGAGCGCATCCCGCTCGCCGCACTCGCCGCCCTGGTGATGGCCGTCGGCATCCAGATGGTGTCCCTGCACCACATCCGCACGGTGACCCGCCACCGCGAGGTGCTGGTGTACGCCGTCACCACCCTCGGCGTCGTGTTCCTCGGCGTCCTGCAGGGCGTGGCCCTGGGGATCGCCGTGGCCGTCGCCGTCGCCATGCACCGCCTCGCCCACACCCGCATCACGTACGAGGAGAGGGGAGGAGTCCATCACGTCGCAGTCCGGGGCCAGTTGACGTTCCTCGCCGTGCCGCAGCTCAGCCGGACCCTGCATCTCGTACCCCAAGGTGCTCACGCCGTCGTGGAGTTGGACGGGTCGTTCATGGACCACGCGGCGTACGAGTCACTGCAGGACTGGCAGAACACGCACACGGCGTGTGGCGGCACCACGGAGGTGTCGGGCCGCAGAACCGAGACGCGCGCCGATGGACCCACGCCTCGCGCCGAGACCGAGGCCGAGACCGATACGAAGGCGGAGGGGGAGGGGGAGGGAGAGCAGGGCGCGTCCGTCGGCTGCCGCTGCCGTCCCTGGACGCCGTGGCGCAACCACCGGTGCGAGCGGCCCGGGTCCGCGCGGCCCGCCGGCACCCCCGGCGCACCCGACGACCGGGACAGACCGGACAGGGGCACCGGAACCGGCGCGGACACCGGCAGCCCCAGCGGACACCAACTGGCGCGCGGCATCAGCGCGTTCCAGCGCAACACCGCACCGCGGGTGCGGGGTGAACTGGCCCGTCTGGCCCGGGAAGGGCAGCAGCCGTCACAGCTCTTCCTCACCTGCGCCGACTCCCGGGTCGTCACGTCGATGATCACCTCCAGCGGTCCCGGTGACCTGTTCGTGGTGCGCAACGTGGGCAACCTCGTCCCGCTCCCCGGCGAGGAGGGCGGCGACGACTCGGTGGCGGCGGCGATCGAGTACGCGGTGGACGTGCTGAGGGTGCGCTCCATCACGGTGTGCGGGCACTCCGGCTGCGGGGCCATGCAGGCGCTGCTCACCGCCGAGCCCGGCGGCGCCGCGACACCGCTCAGGCGGTGGCTGCGGCACGGGCTGCCGAGCCTGGAGCGGATGGCCGACGACGGCCGGCCGTGGGCGCGGCTCGCGGGCCGGGCTCCGGCCGACGCGGTCGAGCGGCTCTGCCTGACCAACGTGGTCCAGCAACTGGAGCATCTGCGTCCCCACGCGTCGGTGGCCCGGGCCCTGCGGGACGGCGTGCTGGAGCTGCACGGAATGTACTTCCACGTGGGCGAGGCGCAGGCGTATCTGCTCACAGGGGCGGAAGGTGACGAGGCGTTCGGCCATGTGGAGGCGGCCGGCCTGTCCGACACGCCCGGACCGGGAAAGATGTGACCGTCTCCGTGCGGTGCCGATGGACTGTGGTGTGAGAGGCGTAACAAGGGCTGAACTCCGTCTCTCCGGGGTCCGTGGGTACGGATGACGACGCGAGCCGCAGCACCGGCCGAAAGGTCTAAACCACTTTCCCGTCGGCCCTTGTCATCGGCCCCCCGGGTCTGATGAGCTGTGGCCCAGGACACAACGGACACCCTGGGAAAGGGAGATGTCGTGAGCAACGAAAGCCTGGCCAACCTCTTGAAGGAGGAGCGACGCTTCGCGCCGCCGGCCGACCTGGCCGCGAACGCCAACGTCACGGCGGAGGCGTACGAACAGGCCAAGGCTGACAGGCTCGGCTTCTGGGCCGAGCAGGCGCGTCGGCTGACCTGGGCCAAGGAGCCCACTCAGACGCTCAACTGGTCGAACCCGCCGTTCGCCAAGTGGTTCGAGGACGGCGAGCTCAACGTCGCGTACAACTGCGTCGACCGCCATGTCGAGGCAGGGAACGGCGACCGGGTCGCCATCCACTTCGAGGGCGAGCCCGGCGACAGCCGCGCCATCACCTACGCCGAGCTCAAGGACGAGGTGAGCAAGGCCGCCAACGCCCTGCTGGAGCTGGGCGTGCAGAAGGGCGACCGGGTCGCCGTCTACATGCCGATGATCCCGGAGACGGCGGTCGCGATGCTGGCGTGCGCCCGGATCGGCGCCGCGCACTCCGTCGTCTTCGGCGGCTTCTCCGCCGACGCGCTCGCCACCCGTATCCAGGACGCCGACGCGCGCGTGGTCATCACCTCGGACGGCGGCTACCGGCGCGGCAAGCCGTCCGCGCTCAAGCCGGCCGTGGACGAGGCGGTCGCGCGCGTGGACAACGTCGAGCACGTGCTCGTGGTCCGCCGCACCGGCCAGGAGGTCGCCTGGACCGAGGGCCGGGACGTGTGGTGGCACGAGGTGGTGGACCGCCAGCCGGCCGAGCACACGCCGGAGGCGTTCGACGCCGAGCACCCGCTGTTCATCCTGTACACGTCCGGTACGACGGGGAAGCCGAAGGGCATCCTGCACACCTCCGGCGGCTACCTCACGCAGACCGCGTACACCCACCACGCCGTCTTCGACCTCAAGCCGGAGACCGACGTGTACTGGTGCACGGCCGACGTCGGCTGGGTCACCGGCCACTCGTACATCGTCTACGGGCCGTTGGCGAACGGCGCCACGCAGGTGATGTACGAGGGCACCCCGGACACCCCGCACCAGGGCCGCTTCTGGGAGATCGTGCAGAAGTACGGGGTGACGATCCTGTACACGGCGCCGACCGCCATCCGTACGTTCATGAAGTGGGGCGACGACATCCCCGCGAAGTTCGACCTGTCCAGCCTCCGTGTCCTGGGCTCGGTCGGTGAGCCGATCAACCCCGAGGCCTGGATCTGGTACCGCAAGAACATCGGTGGTGACACCACGCCGGTCGTCGACACCTGGTGGCAGACCGAGACCGGCGCGATGATGATCTCGCCGCTGCCGGGCGTCACCGCGGCCAAGCCCGGCTCCGCGCAGACCCCGCTGCCCGGCATCTCCGCCACCGTCGTCGACGACGAGGCGAACGAGGTGCCCGACGGCGGCGGCGGCTATCTGGTGCTCACCGAGCCGTGGCCCTCGATGCTGCGCACCATCTGGGGCGACGACCAGCGGTTCCTCGACACCTACTGGTCACGCTTCGAGGGCAAGTACTTCGCCGGTGACGGAGCCAAGAAGGACGACGACGGCGACATCTGGCTGCTGGGCCGCGTCGACGACGTGATGCTCGTGTCCGGCCACAACATCTCCACCACCGAGGTCGAATCCGCCCTGGTCTCGCACCCCTCGGTCGCCGAGGCGGCCGTCGTCGGCGCGACGGACGAGACCACCGGACAGGCCATCGTCGCCTTCGTCATCCTGCGCGGCACGGCGAACGCCGAGGACGAGAACCTCATCGCCGAACTGCGCAACCACGTCGGCACCACACTCGGCCCGATCGCCAAGCCCAAGCGCGTCCTGCCGGTCGGGGAACTGCCCAAGACCCGCTCCGGCAAGATCATGCGGCGCCTGCTGCGCGACGTCGCCGAGAACCGCCAGCTCGGTGACGTGACGACGCTGACGGACTCCACGGTCATGGACCTCATCCAGGCCAAGCTCCCCTCGGCGCCGAGCGAGGACTGACCGTCCGGCGAGGAGTCCGGCGAGGACCGAGTACGGCAGGGAGGGGCACCCGGCGCAGGCGCGCCGGGTGCCCTTTTCGCGCCTAACGTAGGGATCGCCGGATTCCTCCGTCTGCACCTTAGGTAAACTAAGCAAAGGTGCGCCGGGAAGTCTGGTCGGCAAGTAGCTCATCCTGCCCACCGACCGGAGGTCCCCGCCGTGGCCGCGTCCCGCACCGCCCCCACCCGCAAGGTTCTCGGACGTCTGTCCCTGCCCGAGCGGACCTTCGTCGCGGACGCGCTGCGCACCGAGACGGTCGGCGGGGTGCTGCTGCTCGTGGCCGCCGTCACCGCGCTGATCTGGGTGAACGTGCCCGCGCTGCACGACAGTTACGAGAGTGTCAGCCACTTCCACTTCGGTCCCGAGGCCCTCGGCCTGAACCTCTCGGTCTCGCACTGGGCCGCCGACGGACTGCTCGCGGTCTTCTTCTTCGTCGCCGGCATCGAGCTCAAGCGCGAACTGGTCGCGGGCGATCTGCGCGATCCCAAGGCGGCCGCCCTGCCGGTCGTCGCGGCCCTGTGCGGAATGGCCGTACCGGCACTCGTCTACGCCCTCACCAACCTCACCGGCCACGGCTCGCTCGGGGGCTGGGCGGTGCCCACCGCCACCGACATCGCCTTCGCGCTGGCGGTCCTCGCCGTCATCGGCACCTCGCTGCCGAGCGCCCTGCGCGCCTTCCTGCTCACTCTCGCCGTCGTCGACGACCTCTTCGCGATCCTGATCATCGCGGTCTTCTTCACCAGCACCATCGACTTCGCCGCACTCGGCGGCGCCGCCGTGGGCCTCGCGGTCTTCTGGCTGCTGCTGCGAAAGGGCGTGCACGGCTGGTACGTCCACGTCCCGCTCGCCCTCGTCATCTGGGGGCTGATGTACAACAGCGGCGTGCACGCCACCATCGCGGGCGTCGCCATGGGCCTGATGCTGCGCTGCCATCCCCGTGAAGGCGAGGCGCACTCCCCCGGCGAGCACATCGAGCATCTCGTACGGCCTCTGTCGGCAGGTCTCGCCGTGCCGCTGTTCGCCCTGTTCAGCGCCGGTGTCGTGGTGTCCGGCGGGGCGCTCGGGGACGTGTTCACCAAGCCGGAGACGCTGGGCGTCGTCCTCGGACTCATCGTCGGCAAGACGGCCGGCATCTTCGGCGGTACGTGGCTGACGGCCCGCTTCACCAGGGCCTCGCTCAGCGAGGACCTCGCCTGGGCCGACGTGTTCGCGGTGGCGACGCTGGCCGGCATCGGTTTCACGGTGTCGCTGCTGATCGGCGAACTCGCCTTCGCCGGGGACGCCGTACTCACGGACGAGGTCAAGGCCGCCGTCCTCGCCGGATCGCTGATCGCGGCCCTGTTCGCGACGGTGCTGCTGAAGATACGCAACACCAAGTACCGCAAGCTGTGCGCGGACGAGGAGCGCGACGACGACCTCGACGGCGTCCCGGACATCTACGAACAGGACGATCCGGCGTACCACCTGCGCATGGCCGCGATCCACGAGAGCAAGGCCGCAGAGCACCGCAGGCTCGCCGAACTGAAGGCCGCCGAGCGACGCGCGCTTGCCGAAGTACCGGGCGGGGCAGGCGAGGACGACGGCCGTCCGGCATGATCTGACGGGACGGTACAAAAGGACCGCTCGAAAGCAGTACGGCAGAAGAGGGAGACCGCGATGAGCGCACCCGACGGCAGCCCGGTCGGCGCCGAACGCAGCATCGGCCAGCTGTTCGCCTCCGCGACGGCCGAGATGTCGGCGCTCGTGCACGACGAGATCGCGCTGGCCAAGGCGCAGCTCAAGCAGGACGTCAAACGCGGCGCGACGAGCGGCGGCTCGTTCACCGTGGCCGCCGCCATCCTGGTGTTCTCGCTGCCGATGCTCAACTTCGCGCTGGCGTACGGCATTCACGCCTGGACGGGCGGGCACAACGGCCAGGGCGGCTGGAACCTCGGCTGGTGCTTCCTGCTGTCCTTCGCGGCCAACGTCCTCATCGCCGGCATCCTCGCGCTGATCGGCATCGTCTTCGCGAAGAAGGCGAAGAAGGGCCAGGGCCCGCAGAAGGTCGCCGCGTCCATGAAGGAGACGGCGAACGTGCTGCAGAAGGCCAAGCCGCACCCGCGTCCCGAACTCCCCGCTCTCGAGGACCGGACCCCCGAGGCCATCGAGGCTGTGGCACGCTCATCCTCATGACGGATCCCGCCACACCTTCGGCGCAGCCGGCCTCGCTCGTACGGCCCGACGTCCTCCCCGACGGAACGAAGCTGACGCATCGCGACGTCGCCGCCAACGGCGCGCGCTTCCACATCGCCGAGGTCGGCGACGGGCCGCTCGTCCTGCTGCTGCACGGCTTCCCCCAGTTCTGGTGGACCTGGCGGCACCAGCTGAGCGCGCTCGCCGACGAGGGCTTCCGGGCCGTCGCCATGGACCTGCGCGGCGTCGGCGGCAGCGACCGCACCCCGCGCGGCTACGACCCCGCGAACCTCGCGCTCGACATCACCGGCGTGATCCGTTCCCTGGGCGAGCCGGACGCCGCGCTGGTCGGCCACGACCTGGGCGGCTATCTGGCGTGGACGGCGGCCGTGATGCGCCCGAAGCTCGTACGGCGGCTCGCGGTCGCCTCGATGCCGCATCCGCGGCGCTGGCGCTCGGCGATGCTCTCGGACGTCAAGCAGACGCGCGCGGGCTCCTACATCTGGGGGTTCCAGCGCCCCTGGATTCCGGAGCGGCAGCTGACCGCGGACGACGGCGCGCTCGTCGGCGAGCTGATCCGCGAGTGGGCCGGGCCGAACCTGGCCGACGAGAAGGCGCTGGAGACGTACCGGCGCGCGATGTGCATCCCGTCCACGGCGCACTGCTCGATCGAGCCGTACCGCTGGATGGTCCGCTCGATGGCCCGCCCGGACGGCATCCAGTTCAACCGGCGGATGAAGCGGCCGCTGCGGGTGCCGACCCTCCATCTGCACGGCTCGCTCGACCCCGTGATGCGCACACGGAGCGCGGCCGGATCCGGCGAGTACGTCGAAGCGCCGTACCGCTGGCGGCTGTTCGACGGACTGGGCCACTTCCCGCACGAGGAGGATCCGGTCGCCTTCACCACAGAACTGGTCAATTGGCTGAAGGATCCCGAACCCGATCGGTGACCGATCGGATGCGCCCGGTATCCGGCCCTGAACGCATGTCCGACGAACGGCCAATTGCCTGGCGCATAGGCCAATTGGGGGCTCTGGGAGCGGTTATCGACCTTGGGGCAGGGGCAGACGTCGGGGTATGGGCTGGACGCACGACTACAGTGACGCAGCACGCACCCGACGCTCGGCCGGCGGCCTGAGCTCCCACCAGCGGGGTGCTGCCCCGCAGATAGCGGGCACGGACCTCCGGGTGGGCATCCCGCGCATCCTGCGCCGCAGGGCACGCTGGGTCACCGTACGCCTGCGTCACACCCGGGGCTGACGCCCCTCTCTCCCGCGAGGGCTCAGAGGGCGCAGCTGTCGCTGTCCACCTGCTGGTTCGCCGTACGCCCCTTGACGATGTCCTCCTGGATCTCGTCCGCGGTGAGCGCGTACCCGGTGTCGGCGTCGTCCAGGGACTTCGCGAAGACCACGCCGTAGACACCGCCCTCGGGCGTGAGCAGCGGGCCGCCGGAGTTGCCCTGGCGGACGGTCGTGTACAGCGAGTAGACGTCCCGGCGGACGGTGCCCCGGTGGTAGATGTCCGGGCCGTTGGCCGGGAGGCGGCCCCGCACGCGGGCCGCCCGGACGTCGTACGAGCCGTTCTCCGGGAAGCCCGCGATGATCGCGCTGTCGCCGCTCCGGGCGTCCGTGGCCGTGAACTTCAGGGCCGGCGCCTTGAGATCGGGTACGTCGAGCACGGCGATGTCGCGGTGCCAGTCGTAGAGGACGACCTTCGCGTCGTACTTGCGGCCCTCGCCGCCTATCTGGACGGTGGGCTCGTCGACGCCGCCGACGACGTGCGCGTTGGTCATGACGCGGCGGTCGCCGAAGACGAAGCCGCTGCCCTCCAGGACCTTGCCGCAACTCTGCGCGGTGCCCATGACCTTGACGATGGAACGCTTGGCGCGCGTGGCCACCGGGCTGTTCGCGAGGGCCGGGTCCGGGGGCCGGACGTCGGTGATCGGTTCGTTCGCGAAGGGGCTGAAGACCTGCGGGAAGCCGTTCTGCGCGAGGACCGAGGAGAAGTCGGCGAACCAGGTGTCGGCCTGGTTGGGCAGCGCCCGGGAGACGCCGAGGAGGACCTTGGAGCTGCGGACCTCCTTGCCGAGGGTCGGCAGGGTGGTGCCCGCGAGGGCTGAGCCGATCAGCCACGCCACCAGGAGCATCGCGACGACGTTGACCAGGGCGCCGCCGGTCGCGTCCAGGGCGCGGGCCGGGGACCAAGTGATGTACCGGCGCAGCTTGTTGCCCAGATGGGTGGTCAGAGCCTGGCCGACCGAGGCGCAGACGATGACGACCACGACCGCGACGACGGCGGCGGTCGTGCTCACCTCGGAGTTGTCGGTCAGCGCGTCCCAGATGACGGGCAGGGTGTAGACGGCGACGAGACCGCCGCCCAGGAAGCCGATCACCGACAGGATGCCGACCACGAAGCCCTGCCGGTAGCCCACGATCGCGAACCACACGGCGGCGACCAGCAACAGGATGTCCAGCACGTTCACCGGTTCGAGCCTCGCCTCATCACTCTGCGGTCACCTCAGGTCGGCCGGGGGCCGGCCCGCCGCGCAGCGGCGATCCGATACGGCATCCCCCGGAAAGACACAGCACGGCAGACACCCTGTCATGACCGCCAGTCGAGCGGGACCTGCTTGTCGCGGTCCCAGGGGCGCTCCCAGCCCGCGTAATGCAGCACTCTGTCGATGATTCCGGCCGTGAAGCCCCACACCAGGGCGGATTCGACCAGAAATGCCGGACCTCGGTGGCCGCTGGGGTGCACGGTGGTGGCGCGGTTGTCGGGGTGCGTGAGATCCGCCACGGGGACCGTGAAGACCCGCGCCGTCTCGTTCGGGTCGACGACCCCGACCGGGGTCGGCTGCCGCCACCAGCCCAGCACCGGGGTCACCACGAAGCCGCTGACCGGGATGTAGAGCCGGGGCAGGACGCCGAAGAGCTGGACGCCGGCCGGGTCGAGCCCGGTCTCCTCCTCGGCCTCGCGCAGGGCGGCCCTGAGCGGCCCGTCGGCCTGCGGGTCGCCGTCCTCGGGGTCGAGGGCGCCGCCCGGGAAGGAGGGCTGCCCGGCGTGCGATCTCAGCGAGCTCGCCCGCTCCATGAGCAGCAGTTCGGGGCCGCGCTCGCCCTCGCCGAAGAGGACCAGCACGGCGGACTGCCGCCCCGCCCCGTCCTTCGGCGGCAGAAAGCGGCTCAGCTGGAGCGGCTGCACCGTCTCCACGACCCGGACCACCGGGTCCAGCCACTCGGGCAGCCCCTCGGTGCTGAGCGTCACCGGCCCACCCTGTGTCTCACTCGCGCGCGTCATCGCCACCCCCGTCCTGCCGAGTCCAACGTCCCGGACACCCGAGATCGTTCCTGGGCCGCCCGATCGGGGGCCCCGCGCGTCGTGGCGCCCGTCATCCGGCGCCCAGCGGCGGGGCCGGCTTCCCGCCCGCGTCGAGGTAGGCCTGCGGGGGCTTGAGGCGCTGGCCCGGGAAGCCGCCCTTCTCGTACTTGAGGAGCTTCTTCGCCTTCTCCGGGTCCGTCTCACCCTCGCCGTACGCCGGGCAGAGCGGGGCGATGGGGCAGGCGCCGCAGGCGGGCTTGCGGGCGTGGCAGATGCGGCGGCCGTGCCAGATCACGTGGTGCGAGAGGTCGGTCCAGTCGCTCTTGGGGAAGAGCGCGCCGACCGCGGCCTCGATCTTGTCCGGGTCGGTCTGGTCCGTCCACTGCCAGCGCTTCACCAGCCGCTGGAAGTGCGTGTCCACGGTGATGCCGGGCCGCCCGAACGCGTTCCCGAGCACGACGAAGGCGGTCTTGCGGCCCACGCCGGGCAACTTGACCAGGTCCTCGAGGCGGCCGGGGACCTCACCGCCGAACTGCTCCACCAGCGCCTTGGACAGCCCCATGACGGACTTGGTCTTGGCCCGGAAGAAGCCGGTCGGGCGGAGGATGTCCTCGACCTCCTCGGGGTTGGCCGCGGCCAGGTCCTCGGGGGTGGGGTACTTGGCGAAGAGCGCCGGCGTCGTCTGGTTGACCCTGAGGTCGGTGGTCTGCGCCGACAGGACCGTGGCGATCACGAGCTGGAAGGGGTTGTCGAAGTCCAGCTCCGGGTGGGCGTACGGATACACCTCGGCGAGCTCGCGGTTGATCCGGCGGGCGCGGCGGACCAGAGCGGTGCGCGACTCCTCCTTCGGCGGCTTGCCGGCCGCCTTCGCGGGAGGGACGCCCTTCACCGAGGCCGTCGCCTTCTTGGGCGCGACGGCGGCCTTCTTCACCGGAGCGCTTTTCGTCACCTTTGCCGGTTTTTTTCCGCCGCCGGAGTTCTGTTCGCCCACAGCGGAATCACGACGTACAACCACCCGCCCAGCCCCCTTGGCCTGTGCTCTCACCGGCGTTTTGGACACCCGGCCAGCCTAGGGCCCGGCACTGACATCCGCCCCGGACCCCGGGGATCGGCCCCCAATTGGACCCCTGCCGCTTACCCCGGGACAGGTGTGCGGCATCCTTGTGACAGATCACACTGTTTGGACCGTCCGGCAAAATGGGGAGCACGGTCCCCTGGTACCAAGGGGGAGCAAGATCCCCTGAGCAGGTCGACAAGGAGAGTACTCGTGGACGACGTTCTGCGGCGCAACCCGCTCTTCGCGGCGCTCGACGACGAGCAGGCCGCGGAGCTTCGCGCCTCCATGAGCGAGGTGACCCTCGCGCGCGGCGACGCGCTCTTCCACGAGGGCGACCCCGGAGACCGGCTCTACGTGGTCACCGAGGGCAAGGTGAAGCTTCACCGCACCTCGCCCGACGGCCGCGAGAACATGCTCGCCGTCGTCGGTCCCAGCGAGCTGATCGGCGAGCTGTCGCTCTTCGACCCGGGCCCGCGGACCGCCACGGCCACCGCGCTGACCGAGGTCAAGATGCTCGGTCTCGGCCACGGCGACCTCCAGCCCTGGCTGAGCGCCCGCCCCGAGGTGGCAGGCGCCCTGCTGCGCGCCGTCGCCCGCCGGCTGCGCAAGACCAACGACGCGATGTCCGACCTGGTCTTCTCCGACGTCCCCGGCCGTGTCGCGCGCGCCCTGCTGGACCTCTCCCGCCGCTTCGGCGTGCAGTCCGAGGAGGGCATCCACGTCGTCCACGACCTGACGCAGGAGGAGCTGGCCCAGCTGGTCGGCGCGTCCCGCGAGACGGTCAACAAGGCGCTGGCGGACTTCGCCCAGCGCGGGTGGCTCCGCCTGGAGGCGCGGGCCGTGATCCTGCTGGACGTCGAGCGGCTCGCCAAGCGGTCCCGCTGACAATCGGTCCCGGCCGTGTTCCGGGGGCTCGCGCCCCCGGGCCCCCCGTTCGGCCTCGACGGCCTCGCCCTCGAACGCCGGACGGGCTGATTGAGTGGGCCCCATGGCCGAAAACGCGAGCTCCAAGGGTCTCGATCCCCAGGGTTACATCGAGCGCGAAGGCTCTCTCGGCCGCATCCCGCGTGCCTTCCGGCCAGTCGTCGCCTCCGCGCGGGACCGGCTGCTCGAGGTGTTCGGGGCGCGGCTGCAGAGCGCGTATCTCTACGGGTCGATCCCGCGCGGCACCGCGCGCGTGGGACGCAGCGATCTGGATCTGCTCGTCGCGCTGCAGGAGGAACCGGCGGACACCGACCGGGCCGGTGTACGGGCGCTCGAGGAGGCCGTCGGCAAGGAGTTCCCGCAGCTCGACGGTGTCGGCACGCTGCTGTACGGCCGGGCGCGGCTGCTGAGCGCGGCGGAGACGTACGACCTCGGCTGGTTCGTGGCCTGTATGTGCACCCCGCTGCTCGGGGAGGACCTCGCCGAGTACCTGCCCCGCTACCGGCCCGACTCCCGGCTCGCCCGCGAGACCAACGGGGACCTCGCCCTGCTGCTGCCCCGCTGGCGGCGGCGGATCGCGGAGGCCGAGGACACCGAGGCGGCCCGGCGGCCGCTCGTGCGGTTCATGTCCCGGCATCTCGTGCGCACCGGGTTCACGCTCGTCATGCCCCGCTGGAACGGCTGGACCAGCGATCTCGCGGAGATGGCCGAGGCGTTCGGCGCGTACTACCCCGAGCGCGCGGAGCAGATGCGCACCGCGGCCCTGCGGGGCTGGGAGCCGACCGGTGACGCCGCCGTACTGCGCTCCTACGTCGACGACCTGGGGCCGTGGCTCGCCGAGGAGTACGCGCGCGTGCACGGCGTGAAAAGCCCCAGGGGCTAGATCAGCCCGTGCTCCTCCAGGTAGTCCAGCTGGGCCCGCACCGACAGCTCGGCCGCCGGCCACAGGGAGCGGTCCACGTCCGCGTAGACGTGGGCAACGACCTGGGACGGGCTGTCGTAGCCGTCCTCGACCGCCGTCTCGACCTGCGCGAGGCGGTGGGCGCGATGGGCGAGGTAGAACTCGACGGCCCCCTGGGCGTCCTCCAGGACGGGGCCGTGCCCGGGGAGCACGGTGTGGACGCCGTCGTCGACGGTGAGCGACCGCAGCCGTCGTAGCGAGTCCAGGTAGTCGCCCAGACGGCCGTCGGGGTGCGCCACGACCGTCGTGCCGCGGCCCAGGACCGTGTCGCCCGTCAGGACCGCCCGGTCGGCCGGGAGATGGAAGCAGAGGGAGTCCGAGGTGTGGCCCGGGGTCGGCACGACGCCCAGCTCCAGGCCGCCGACCGTGACCACGTCTCCGGCGGTCAGCCCCTCGTCGCCCAGCCGCAGCGCCGGGTCCAGGGCGCGCACGTTCGTGCCGGTCAGCTCGGCGAAGCGGGCGGCGCCCTCCGCGTGGTCCGGATGGCCGTGGGTCAGCAGGGTGAGCGCGATGCGCCGGCCTGCCTTCTCGGCCGTGTCCACGACGTTCCTCAGATGGCCCTCGTCCAGCGGGCCGGGGTCGACGACCACGGCGAGGTCCGAGTCCGGCTCGGCGAGGATCCAGGTGTTGGTGCCGTCGAGGGTCATCGCCGAGGCGTTGGGCGCCAGGACGTTGACGGCCCGGGACGTGGCGGGGCCGCTGAGGACCCCGCCCCGCGGCCGGCCGGGAAGAGCTGCTGCGTCCGTCATGCTCAGGCTCCACCGGTCGGCAGGTCAGTCGGGATGTGCTTGGTGAACTCGTCGTGCCCCGGCCAGGACAGCACGATCTCGCCGCCCTCCAGCCGGGCCCGCGCCAGTACGGCGGTCATGTCCCGGCCGGGGGCCGCGGCGAGCGCCTCGGCGGCCGTGCCGTAAGGGAGCAGCTGGCGCAGGGTCGCGACGGTGGGCGGCATCATCAGCAGCTCGCCCTTGTCGTAGCCCTCGGCGGCCTCGGGGGGCCGGATCCACACCGTGCGGTCGGCCTCTGTGGAGGCGTTTCGGGTGCGCTGGCCGTGCGGGAGGGCGGCCACGAAGAACCAGGTGTCGTAGCGCCGGGACTCGAACTCCGGGGTGATCCAGCGGGTCCAGGCCCCGAGGAGGTCCGAGCGCAGCACCAGGCCGCGGCGGTCCAGGAACTCGGCGAAGGAGAAGGCGCGGGCGACCAGGGCCGCACGGTCCGCCTCCCAGTCCTCGCCCGTGGTGTCGCCGACCACGGAGTCGGCGGACGGCCCGGCCAGCAGGACGCCTGCCTCCTCGTACGTCTCGCGTACGGCCGCGCAGACGATCGCCTGGGCGGTCGCCTCGTCCACGCCGAGCCGGTCCGCCCACCACGCGCGCGTGGGGCCCGCCCAGCGGACGTGGTGCTCGTCGTCACGCGGGTCGACGCCGCCGCCCGGATATGCGTACGCGCCTCCGGCGAAGGCCATGGAGGCGCGTCTGCGCAGCATGTGCACCGCGGGACCGCTGTCGGTGTCCTTCAGGAGCATGACGGTCGCCGCGCGCCTGGGGACGACCGGAGTCAGCGTGCCGTCCGAGAGCGCACGGATGCGTTCCGGCCAGTCCTGCGGAAACCACTGCCCATTCGCCATGGGCGGAGGCTATCCCGTGGTGCGCGAATGTTCGAGAGCCCCCGAGGTCAGAGCGGTGACCGGGCCCGTGCGCCCGCACCGCCGGTCCGGTCCGGGACGGCGGGGGCTACGCCCCGGTGAGCTCCACCTGGATCTCGACCTCGACCGGTGCGTCCAGCGGCAGCACCGCCACGCCGACCGCACTGCGCGCGTGCACGCCCTTTTCGCCGAGGACCTCGCCGAGCAGCTCGCTCGCGCCGTTGACCACGCCCGGCTGTCCGGTGAAGTCGGCGGCCGAGGCGACGAAGCCCACGACCTTCACCACGCGCGCGACGCGGTCCAGGTCACCGGCGACGGACTTGACCGCGGCCAGCGCGTTCAGGGCGCAGGTGCGGGCGAGTTCCTTGGCCTCCTCGGCCGTGACCTCGGCGCCCACCTTGCCGGTGATGGGCAGCTTGCCCTCGACCATGGGGAGCTGGCCGGCGGTGTAGACGTACACGCCCGACTGCACGGCCGGCTGGTACGCGGCCAGCGGCGGGACGACCTGCGGCAGGGTCAGGCCGAGTTCGGCCAGCTTCGCCTCTACGACACTCATGCCTTCTCCCGCTTCAGGTACGCGACGAGCTGCTCGGGGTTGTTCGGGCCGGGCACGACCTGGACGAGCTCCCAGCCGTCCTCGCCCCAGGTGTCCAGAATCTGCTTCGTGGCATGGACGAGCAGCGGCACGGTTGCGTATTCCCACTTGGTCATGCGGCCGACTCTAGCCGCTGCCCACCCACCGCCCGCGGTCGAGTTGTCCACAGGCTGTCGCGTGCTTGGTGCACGGACTGGTTAGGCTCGAAGGCGTGAGCAGGCTCCAGGTCGTCAGCGGCAAGGGCGGGACCGGAAAGACGACGGTCGCCGCCGCTCTAGCGCTGGCCCTCGCGACCGAGGGGAAGCGGACGCTTCTCGTCGAGGTCGAGGGGCGCCAGGGCATCGCGCAGCTCTTCGAGACGGAAGCGCTGCCCTACGAGGAGCGGAAGATCGCCGTCGCTCCAGGTGGCGGGGAGGTGTACGCCCTCGCCATCGACCCCGAACTGGCCCTTCTGGACTACCTCCAGATGTTCTACAAACTCGGGGGTGCGGGCAGAGCCCTGAAGAAACTCGGCGCGATCGACTTCGCCACCACCATCGCGCCGGGCCTCAGGGACGTGCTCCTGACCGGCAAGGCGTGCGAGGCGGTGCGCCGCAAGGACAAGAGCGGCCGGTTCGCCTACGACTACGTCGTCATGGACGCGCCCCCCACAGGCCGCATCACCCGCTTCCTGAACGTGAACGACGAGGTGGCGGGCCTGGCGAAGATCGGCCCGATACACAATCAGGCGCAGGCCGTGATGCGGGTGCTGAAGTCGAAGGAGACGGCCGTGCACATGGTCACGCTCCTCGAGGAGATGCCCGTCCAGGAGACCGCGGACGGCATCGCCGAACTGCGCGCCGCGAAGCTCCCGGTGGGCCGGATCATGGTGAACATGGTGCGCCCCGAGGTGTTGGACGCGGCGGAGCTGGAACTCGTGAGCGGCGTGCCCCGTTCCGCAGTGGCGAAGGCACTGTCATCGGCGGGACTCGGCGGCGCCCGCCGCGGTGGGAACGCCGAGAAGCTGGTGGCCCCCCTGCTGCGGCAGGCCGAGGAGTACGGCGAGCGCCATGCGCTGGAGCACGAGCAGCGCGCGGTGCTCGGCGAGCTGGGCCTGCCGCTGCACGAACTGCCGCTGCTCACCGAGGGCATGGACCTGGCCGGGCTGTACGAGCTGGCCACCGAGCTGCGGAAGCAGGGGATGTCATGAGTGAGGACCCGGTCGCGGAGCAGGAGAGCACGCGTCACCGCCTCTCCCCCGCGCGCGTGCTCGACCTCGACCCGCTGCTCGACGACCCGCAGACCCGGATCGTGGTGTGCTGCGGCTCGGGCGGCGTCGGAAAGACGACCACCGCGGCGGCGCTGGGCCTCCGGGCCGCCGAGCGCGGACGCAAGGTGGTCGTGCTGACCATCGACCCGGCGCGCCGGCTGGCCCAGTCCATGGGCATCGACTCGCTGGACAACACCCCGCGCCGGGTGAAGGACGTCGACGGCGCGGGCGAACTGCACGCGATGATGCTCGACATGAAGCGCACCTTCGACGAGATCGTCGAGGCGCACGCGGACCCCGAGCGGGCCGCCACGATTCTGTCGAACCCCTTCTACCAATCGCTCTCCGCCGGCTTCGCGGGCACGCAGGAGTACATGGCGATGGAGAAGCTCGGGCAGCTGCGGGCGCGCGACGAGTGGGACCTGATCGTCGTCGACACCCCGCCGTCCCGCTCGGCGCTCGACTTCCTGGACGCGCCCAAGCGGCTGGGCTCGTTCCTGGACGGGCGGCTGATCCGGCTGCTGACCGCGCCCGCCAAGCTGGGCGGCCGCGCCGGGATGAAGTTCCTGAACGTCGGGATGTCGATGATGACCGGCACCCTCGGCAAGCTGCTGGGCGGTCAACTCCTCAAGGACGTCCAGACGTTCGTGGCCGCGATGGACACGACCTTCGGCGGCTTCCGCACGCGCGCGGACGCGACGTACAAGCTGCTGCAGGCTCCCGGGACCGCGTTCCTCGTGGTGGCGGCGCCGGAGCGGGACGCGCTGCGTGAGGCCGCGTACTTCGTGGAGCGGCTGGCGGCCGAGGAGATGCCGCTCGCGGGTCTGGTGCTCAACCGCGTCCATGGCAGCGGCGCCGCCCGGCTGTCGGCCGAGCGTGCGCTCGCCGCCGCGGAAAATCTTGTGGAGCCCCGCATTGTCGATCAGGACGGCGGGAAAGCTGGATTTCGTAACTCTCCCGACCTGTACGGAAGTTCAGAATCTTCCGCATCCGCGCCCGTCGAGTCGTCCCCGTCCGAGCCCGGCTCCCCCGGTCCGGATCAGGAGGACCAGGGCGTCGAGCGGCTCACCGCAGGCCTGCTGAGGCTACACGCCGAGCGTATGCAGTTGCTCTCCCGTGAGCAGCGCACGCGTGACCGCTTCACCGCACGCCACCCCGAGGTGGCGGTGGCCGAAGTGGCCGCGCTGCCCGGCGACGTGCACGACCTCGCGGGACTGCGGGACATCGGGGACCGGCTCGCGGCCAATCGGCCCGAGCTGCCGTAGGCGTGCGCCGGAGGCCGCCCCGTGAAGCGGGGGTGGCCTCAGCTCACCGCCGCGTAGTTCTCGTACACCTGGTCGTCGTCGAGCGGCAGGATGCCCACTCCGCGCTCGTACTCCAGACGAGCCGTCTCAAGGAGCCGGCGCCAGGAGGTCACGGTGGGCCGCCTGCGCAGCAGTGCGCGGCGCTCCCGCTCCGTCATGCCTCCCCACACGCCGAACTCGACGCGGTTGTCCAGCGCATCAGCCAGGCATTCCGTGCGTACCGGACATCCGGTGCACACCGCCTTGGCCCTGTTCTGCGCCGCTCCCTGCACGAACAGTTCATCCGGATCGGTAGTGCGGCAGGCGGCCTGCGCACTCCAGTCGGTTACCCAGCCCATACCGGCGCCGTCCTCTCCCGAATCGAGGCTCCCCCACGGCGGCAGCGGCATATTCACCGCTGCCAGTTGAGGACGTTACGGAAGGCGGGCACAGCGCAACACCCCCTTCGGGCCCAATCTTGAATGGCCCGAACGGACTATGCGTAAGCGGCAGATCACCCGGGGGAGTGAGCTGGTGACATGCGTGACCTTCCCGGCAAACCGGGACAGTTCTGTTGGGTCACAACGGGCGCCAACTGACACACGAGGCGGATTCGGACACGGCCCCACCAAAAAAGTCGGGGAACCTCCGGAACGATTCGGGGTCGCCGGACGTATTGATACGTGGCCCCACTGCTGTGACAGTTGAGAGCAGCTTAGGCCAAGGCATATACGCGTGTCCGGCGAATGAGAACGTAGGCTGCCCCCATGCCAAAGAAGCGCTCGGGCGGTGGTCTGTCGCCAACGCAGCAGGCCGCCAAGTTCCTCGGTGTCAGTGTGCTCGCCGGTGCCGTGCTGGCCGGCATCGCGCTGCCCGCCGTCGGCGCCCTCGGACTCACGGCCAAGGGATCGGTGGAGAGCTTCGACGAGCTGCCGGCCAACCTCAAGACGCCGCCGCTGAGTCAGCGCACCTCCATCCTCGACGCCGAAGGCGGCCAGATCGCCACCGTCTACTCGCGTGACCGCACGGTGGTGAACCTCAAGGACATCTCGCCGTACATGCAGAAGGCGATCGTCGCGATCGAGGACTCGCGCTACTACCAGCACGGCGCGGTCGACCTCAAAGGCATCCTGCGCGCGCTGAACAAGAACGCGCAGAGCGGCGGCGTCTCCCAGGGCGCCTCCACCCTCACCCAGCAGTACGTGAAGAACGTCTTCGTGGAGGAGGCCGGCGACGACCCGACGAAGGTCGCCCAGGCCACCCAGCAGACCCTCGGCCGCAAGATCAAGGAGCTGAAGTACGCGATCCAGGTCGAGGAGGAGCTCGGCAAGAAGAAGATCCTCGAGAACTACCTGAACATCACGTTCTTCGGTGAGCAGGCCTACGGCGTCGAGGCGGCCGCCGAGCGCTACTTCTCCAAGCACGCCAAGGACCTCAACCTCCAGGAGTCGGCGCTCCTCGCGGGCATCGTCCAGTCGCCGACCCGGTACGACCCGGTCAACGACGAGGCGGAGGCCACCAAGCGCCGCAACACCGTGCTGCAGCGCATGGCCGACATGGGCGACATCTCGCAGGCGGAGGCCGACAAGGCCGGGAAGACGCCGCTGGGCCTCAACCCCAGCAAGCCCAAGAACGGCTGCATCACCGCGGTCAAGGGCGCCGGCTTCTTCTGCGACTACGTGCGCGAGGTGTTCCTGAACGACCCGGTCTTCGGCAAGACCAAGGAGGCCCGGGCGAAGGTCTGGAACCAGGGCGGTCTGACGATCCGTACGACGCTCGACCCGCAGGCCCAGGAGTCGGCCCAGGCGTCGATCAAGGACCACGTCTACAAGAGCGACGACGTGGCCACCGCCGCCACCATCGTCGAGCCCGGCACCGGCCGCATCCTCGCGATGGGCCAGTCCCGGCCCTACGGCTTCCGCAAGCACGAGACGCAGATCAACCTGTCCGTGGACCAGAGCGCGGGCGGCGGCGCGGGCTACCAGACCGGTTCGACGTTCAAGCCGATCGTGGCCGCGGCGGCGCTTGAGGGCGGCACGCCGGCGACACAGTCGTACTCCTCGCCGTACGCGATGGCCTATCCGAGCCCGGTGTCGATCTGTGACGGCAAGGAGTGGCGCACCGATCCGAACAACCCGGCCAAGCTGACGAACGAGAACACCGAGGAGCACGGCCCGTACAGCATGAAGCAGGCGACCGCGAAGTCGGTCAACACCTACTACGTGCAGCTGATCAGCGACATCGGCATCTGCCCGGTCGTCGACATGGCCAAGAAGATGGGCGTCGAGCGCGCGGACGGCGGCAAGATGCAGCAGGCGCCCTCCATCGCGCTCGGCACCCAGGAGATGTCCCCGCTGACGATGGCGAACGCTTACGCGACCTTCGCCTCGCGCGGCATGTACTGCACGCCGGTCGCCATCGAGTCCATCACCCAGACCGTCGGCAGCCAGAAGAAGTCGCTGGCGGTGCCGAAGTCGACCTGCTCGCGCGCGATGTCGGAGAAGACCGCCGACACGGTGAGCACGCTCCTGAAGGGCGTGGTCGAGGACGGCACGGGTCAGCAGGCGGGCCTCGGCAGCCGCCCGAGCGCGGGCAAGACCGGTACGACGGACAACCGCTACGCGGCCTGGTTCGTCGGCTACACCCCGAACATGGCGGGCGCGGTCTGGGTCGGCGACCCCACGCACAAGCGGCGGATGGTCAACATCAGCATCGGCGGCACCTGGAACGCCAAGGTCTACGGCGGTCAGGTCCCGGGCCCCATCTGGCGCGACATGATGAGCGGCGCCCTGGACGGCAAGCCCGTGGAGGACTTCAACCTCGTCGACATCCCCGACGGCGACAAGGGCAAGGGCCACGGCCACGGCCACGACGACGGGAACAACGGCGACAACGGCGGCAACGCCAACGGCGGCCTCCTCGGCGGCCTGACCGACGGCGGCACCGACGGCGGCAACACGGACGGCGGCACCTTCCCGACGCCCACCTTCTCCATCCCGTCCAACCTGTTCCAGGGCCAGAACGGCGGCAACGCGAACGGCAACGGAGGGCGCCGCGGCTGACGCCGTGAGCCTGCCCGCCGTGAGCGGATCCGCCCTGAGCGGATCCGCCGCGGACTGATCCGCCGCGGACTGAGACAGAGACGGCCCCTGACCGTCGTACGAGAGTGATCTCGCTACGACGGTCAGGGGCCGTTTCCCGTACGGCTTCCCCGGCGGATCAGCCCGCCAGCAGCTTCTTCACCGCCGCGGCGACACGGCCGCCCTCGGCCAGGCCCGCCACCTTCGGGTTCACGATCTTCATGACGGCACCCATCGCGCGGGGTCCCTCGGCGCCGGCCGCCCTGGCCTCCTCGACGGCCTGGGCGACGATCCGCTCCAGCTCCTCGTCTCCGAGCTGCTTGGGCAGGTACGTGGCGAGCAGCTCGCCCTCCGCCTTCTCCCGCTCCGCGCTCTCCGGCCGGCCACCCTGCGCGAAGGCGTCGGCCGCCTCACGGCGCTTCTTCGCCTCCTTGGTGATCACCTTCAGCACCTCGTCGTCGGAGAGCTCGCGCTTCTCCTTGCCCGCGACCTCCTCCTTGGTGATCGCGGCGAGCGTCAGCCGGAGCGTCGAGGAGCGCAGCTCGTCGCGCTCCTTGATCGCGGCGTTGAGGTCTTCCTGCAGCTTCGACTTGAGCGTGGTGGTCATGGCACCGATTGTCGCAGGTGCGCAAGGCCCGATGCCCGTGGATTTAAGGGGCGGTGGGGCTCGGGAGGGCCCGCGGGTCTGACACGATGGATGTATGCGCGCTCGATACGGAGTACCTCTGGGAATCGCGGCGGCCGGCGCCGCCGGTGTGGTGTACGCGGCGGGTTTCGAGGCCCGCTCCTTCCGGCTGCGACGGGTGACGGTCCCCGTCCTGCCCGCGGGAATGCAGCCTCTGCGCATCCTCCAGGTCTCCGACATCCACATGGTCGGCGGGCAGCACAAGAAGCAGCGCTGGCTGCGCTCGCTTGCCGGCCTGCGCCCCGACTTCGTGATCAACACCGGCGACAACCTGTCCGACCCCGAGGGCGTGCCGGAGGTCCTGGACGCGCTGGGCCCGCTGATGGAGTTCCCGGGGGCGTACGTCTTCGGCTCGAACGACTACTACGGCCCCAGGTTCCGCAACCCGGCCCGCTACCTGCTGGAGAAGACCCAGCGGCGGCACGGCCTGAACGGCAACCCGCCGGTCGTCGGCGCGATCCACAACCCGTGGGAGGACCTGCGGGACGGCTTCGACGCGGCGGGCTGGCTGAACCTGACGAACACACGCGGCACGCTCAAGGTCGAGGGCGTCTCCGTCGAGCTCACGGGCCTGGACGACCCGCACATCAAGCGCGACCGCTACCTCCAGGTGGCCGGCGGCCCCTCCGGCGCGGCCGACTTCTCGATGGGCGTGGTGCACGCGCCGTACCTGCGCGTGCTGGACTCCTTCGCGGCGGACGCGTACCCGCTGATCCTCGCGGGCCACACGCACGGCGGGCAGCTCTGCATCCCCTTCTACGGCGCCCTCGTCACCAACTGCGACCTGGACACGGAGCGGGTGAAGGGCCTGTCGACGCACTCGGCGGAGGGCCGCACGTCCTATCTCCACGTGTCAGCCGGCTGCGGCACGAACCGCTACACGCCGGTGCGCTTCGCGTGCCCGCCGGAGGCGTCGCTGCTGACGCTGGTGAGCCGGGACTGAGGCCCCGGAGGGCTGAGTTGACGAGGGCGGGCCGGGGGTAACCCGCGCGGCCCACCCGCCTGGCCCACCCGCGTGGCCGCATATGCCCCTTTTGCCTAACTTGAGGGCATGACCGCCCCGATACCCAGGGACCTCCCGGACCTTCCCGCCCTCTCCGGGGTCCCCCCGCTGCTGCCCTCCGCCGTCCCCGCCTCCGCGGTGGTGACTCCCGTACGCCGTCCCCTCGCCGCCGTCTACCGCCTTCTGGTCGCCCTGGCGGCAGCGGCGGGCGTCACCATCGATCTGCTCCTCGGCAGCCCCGTCCGGGTCCTGAGCTACTTCACGATCCAGAGCAACATCCTCCTGGCCGTGGTCTTCGCCCTCTCGGCCCGCCGCGCCTGGGCGGCCCGCCGTCCGCTCCCCTCGGCGTGGACCGGCGCGACGCTGCTCTACATCATCATCACCGGGCTGGTGTACCACCTGCTCCTGGCCGGCGCCTCGCCCAGGTTCGCCATGACGGGCACCACGACGGCCCTGACCGGCTGGCAGTGGATCAGCAACCAGATCCTGCACACGGTGGTCCCGATCGCCGCCCTGCTGGACTGGCTCCTGCTGACACCCCGCGGCGGCCTCCACCTCCGCCAGGCGGCGACATGGCTGCTCTACCCGCTGGCCTACCTGCTGTTCTCCTTCGCGAGGGGCGAGCTGATCCTGCCCGGAACACCCGGCCGCTACCTCTACCCCTTCCTGGACGTCGACCTGCACAGCTACAAGAACGTCCTCGCCAACGCCCTCCTGCTCGGCCTCGCCTTCTACGGCCTCGCGGTCCTCCTGGTCGCCCTCGACCACGCCCGCCCCAACCCGGTCCGCACCCGCCGCAAAACCGGATTTCGTCTCCAGCCACCCGTGGGCTAAAGTAAACGACGTCGCCGCGAGCAGTGGCGACGATCGGGGTGTAGCGCAGCTTGGCAGCGCGCTTCGTTCGGGACGAAGAGGTCGTGGGTTCAAATCCCGCCACCCCGACAGCTGAAACACCAGGTCAGGGCCGGTTTCCCTCCACGGGAAATCGGCCCTGATTCGTTCTACAGGGTCCCCGGGGAGTGAATGGGGAGTGGATCAAGGAAATCGACTCCCCGAACGTCACGCTAGACGCGCTCTCAGTAGCGCATCAAGCGCGTGGACCGGTGACCGCGGGCGCATGGCAGACCGAGCGGCCAACGCCTCCTCCCACTGCTCGGTCAGTTCGTCCATGAGCCGGTTCCTCATCCGCGACGTGATGTGCGAGTAGCGGGCTTGCACGGAGCCATCCTCATGTCCCATGCGTTCGTCCATGAGTTTCGGTGGGGTCCCGAGCTCCTCCATGACCGTCTTGTGGGAGTGCCTGAGCCCGTGCGGAGTGAGACCTCGCGCGATCGGCAGCCAGCATGCGTCGGCACGGCCCGAGGCATTCCGGCCCCGCGCTGGCACCCCAGGCCAAGGGTGCGCCATCACGGGGACAGGGCGCGCCTCCTGCGGGGCCTTCTTCGGATACCACCCCGTCGTGGCCGGATGGAACAGCCAGGTCGCGAAACCGGTACGGCGCCAGTGCGCGGCCGTCTCTCCCGACTTGCCCGCACGGACGTAGCCGAGTTCCGCGATGGCTGTCTCCACCCTGATCCGTGTCCGCTCCGCGACCGTGTCCGGCCGGTTCAGGACGTTCGAGACGGTTGCTGCGGAGACCTCGGCGCGGCGGGCGACGTCGACCAGCTTGGCGCCGACGTGCCGGGCAGCGCCGTTGGCGGGACCGTGGCCGCGAAACACGTAGGCGTGCTCGTGGCACGGGCAGGGTGCCGATTGGGTCCGGGCGATATGGCTTGCGACCAAGCCAGACAGCCACTTCGGCGTGTCGATGGTCCGGTAGGAGTCGTCCTTGGGCGGGCAGCGCTCGAACTCCCCCGAGTCGAGCTCGTATAGCTGCCACTCCACGCGCACGGAGGTGGGGCGGACGAACTTGCGCTCCAGGCCGACGATTTCGCCCCATCGCATGCCGGTGTAACCCTTCAGGACCACGGCCACAAACTCGTCATCGCGGCCGGACAATAGCGAGGCCCGTTCGGCTGTCAGGAGGATGCCGAGAGCGTCGGTCACCACCTTCTCGGGGCCCCGGTTCCGGGAGCGGCCGGCGCGCTTGCCTCGGCCGCGCCGTTTGGTGGCCGGGTTGGAGTCGCGAAGCCCTTCGTCCACGGCGTCCGCGAGGATGAGGTGCAGGGTGCCGTGCCAAGTCTTCACGCTGGACGGGGCGTAGAGCTTTCGCTCCCTCTTTTCCCAGGCACCAACGTCCGTGGGCTGAATGTCGGCGATGGCCTTGCTCTCGAACGCCGGGAGGAGATGTTCCTCGATGTGCCGCTTGTAGTTCTGCATGGTCGATGCGGCCAACTCCTGTGCCGCATACCAGCGGTTCACGTACTCGCCGAAGGTCTCCTTCCCGGCATTCGGGTCGCGATAGCCGACCTCTCGGACCTTGGCCTCCGCATCGTTCGCTGCCTTCGCGGCCTCGCGCTTGGTGGCGAATCGGATCGTGGCGCCATTGGCGTCCACCACGGTGCGGAGCACACCAGGTGCAATCCAGTACCGGCCTCGGTAGTAATCGGCACGCTTCTCGCCGTAGCCCATGGTTACCTCTCGCAACAAGCGAGGGGTGGAGACCATCGCTTGCCTCCACCCCTCGTGATCAGCTGTTCTGTCAGGCGGCATTCCGTGCGCGACGCGGACGGCGCGCACGGAGACTCGCCACCGGCCGTACCGGCTGCGCCGCAGTGCGGCGCCGGGGCACTGCTTCGCCCTCGATGGCAGTTGCCGGGCTGGGCCGCTCTTCGAGAATGTGGAAGATCTCTCGAACGTGATCGCTGGTAAAGCGGTACCCGCCACCGCTCCTCAGGAAGGGGATGCGCCGTCGGCGGACTTGTTCCTTCACCCACCACTCCGAGCACCCCAGTGACGTCGCTACCTCCGCCGCTGAATAGCTCAGGGGAAGTCCACTCTCCTTCGGCACCTTCGTGACTCCTCTCTGCCTTCTGGGGAATCCGCAACATCCGCCACGCCGCAACATTGCTGGTCAGCGGCTTGAATTTGTGGCGGATGCCGTTTCTGTTGCGGATAGGTCCCGCCACGCGGGGCGCGTGGCGGGACCGAGGGTGGGCAGCGTCAGCCGACGCTGCGGAGGGTGCGTGTGTCGGTTTCGGCGAACATGTGGCGGCTCTCGGACGGGCCTTCCGCCACAAGTTCACCCCCGCTGACCTGCGTTGTTGCGGATGTGGCGGATGTTGCGGACTTCTGGGGGTCCGGGGGGCAGTAGCGGGCCCAGGCGTCGCTGAGGTCTTCCGCGTAGTAGCCCTTGGGGGTCGTCGCACCGACCCGGATCCCACGGGGCTTGATGGGGCTGTTGTCGGGTCGCACGTACTGGCTCAGGAGCTTGGACAGGGCACGTGCGGTGAGCGGCTTGCTGCTCTGTCCGTCCTCGCTCATGTCGGCCCATGGGGCGTCGTCCAGGTTGAGGAGGACTTCCAGGATGGCCGCGGTGGGCATCCGGTCCACTCCGCAGAACACCTTGTCGCGCAGGTCGGTCAGCAGGCGTACCCCGAGGGATGCCTGATCGCCCTCGGACGCGGCCTTGATGAGCGCCACGCACGCTGCGCGGGCCCGCTCGGGCCAGTGCCCGCCGGCCGCGTCCGCGACCGCGAGCAGGGGCTCCCACACGTCGGCTGGCCGGTCCGTGACGCCCTCGGGCATCTCCGGCCACGCGGCGGCGACCTGGTCGTGCAGGGTGGCCGTCCAGTCGGCGAGCCGGTCCCGTAGGGCGTGGCCCTGCTTCTCGTGGATGCGCCGCCGGTAGGGCTCGCACTTCTCGTTGGGCGCCTTCTTGCGCATGCGGACGATGACCGACCTGGTCAGGATCGTGTCGGGCAGCGAGCCGAGTCCGGCCATGGCGACCGCGCAGAACGACGGAAGGAACGCGGCTTTCTGGTCCGATCCCTCGCCGATGCAGCGCAGTGACTTGGCACCGCGCCGGTAGCCGGAGTTGAGGAATCCGCGGACTTCCTCGTTTCCGCCGGCCTTGGGCCCGAATACGGTGTCGATCTCGTCGAAGAGGAGGGTGGGTGTGCCCTCGTCTGCGGAGACGAGCCGGAACAGGGCGTTGGCGGAGGCGTTGACGGTGGTCGCCGCGCGCGGCGTGAGGGTCTCGATGATTTCCAGGGCTCGCGACTTTCCAGAGCCGGGTTCGGGGCTGAGGAACGCGATGCGGGCGGTGCCATCGAGCGCGTCCATCAGGTGCGCATGCGCGTCCCACAGGGTGACGGCGGTGTAGGCGTGTTCGGTGGGGAAGACGTTGAAGCGGCGGTGGAACGCTTCGACCTCATCGAGCAGGGCCGCGCCGTCGATGGACGGCTCGGGCGTCGTGGTGCTGGTCATGCGGCGTTCCTCCTTTCCTGGGTGGTGCGGAGCGGGCAGACGTCGCGGTGCGTTGCGTGGTCGGCGATCAGTGCATGCACCTTGGGGTGGCCGACCGCGCTGCGGTTTCTGCCGCACAGGCACGTCGACGTGGCGGTCGGGGTGGCACCGCGCGGCGCGCAGATGGTGAGCCAGGCCACGGGGAACCGGCCGTCACCGCTGGCCGGGCCGGTGGGGTGCTGGTCGGGGGGAAGGGATGAAAGGACGGCCTGTCGGCCGTCGTTCTTCGTGCCACGGCCGGTGTCCCCGTTGGCCGCTGACAGGCGCGGACGGCCGGGTGTGGGCGGGTGAGGCGTTTCAGGGGCGGGGCGGGGGTTCACGCGGCCTCCCGTGGCCGGCAGGTGCGAATCGACCAGTCCAGGGCACTGCGGATGGTGCTGCGGCACTCGGTCGGGGACAGTCCGGCCGCCTCGCCCGCCGCCTGAAACGCCTCCTCGACCGCGTCTCGGGGGATCTCGCCCCAGGCGACGAACCTGCCCAGGGCGCGGGCGCCCGCCAGCAGCCTGTTGTTCCGGCCGCCTTCCGAGGCGCCGCACACGGCGGCCGTCTCGCGTTCCAGCGCCACCATGGCGCGGCGGGTGGCCTGTCCCGGGATCAGAAGCGGGGCGGGTGCCGCCTGGCGCGTGGGCGGGTTCTGGAGGTGGGACAGCAGCCAGAACGGCAGGGCGGTCACAGGCGCCGCGTCGGCCACCATGTAGGCGCCCTGTGGGGTGGTGCTGCCCGCGGCGACGACGTTGCCGCCCCACGCGCGGGTGTCCACGCAGGGCGCCACAGTGCGCGCAGTGTTCTGCAGGCGGACGTCCGGCGGGGCGGTGAAGTAGAGGTGCATGCCGCCGGAGGGCGTCCGCACCATGTAGGTAGTCGGCCAGGACTCTCCGGCGCGCTCGCAGAGCGCCATAAAGGACGTCGCGCCGCCAGGCGCGGCCGAACTGCCCTTCTGCTCTTCCTCCTTGGGCACGTCCAGGTCGACGACGACCAGACCCGAGGGCCCGGGCGCGATGCCGACGTTGAACGCGCCCGTAGACCATGCGCCGCGGATGCGGTCGGGGTCGGTGGTGGCGCGCTGTTCCCACTTCACGTGCCCGCCGGCGCATTCACCGGTGCGGGGGCAGGCCCGTTCGCCGTGCAGGGCTGAGCCCTTGCCGCCGGGCCGGAGCGGATGGACGCACCAGCCGCGTGCGGCGGCTTGCAGCGCTGCGGCCAGCAGCGCGGCGGGGTTGGGTTGGGGCATGCTGGAGGTCTCCAGTTTCTGTTGGAAGTGGCTGGAAGACCGGGGCGGGCGCGAATCTTTGGCGAGAGGACGCCCGCCCCGGGCGTCTTTACCGGCCGTGGGCGAGGGGGAGTTCCTCGCCGGTGACGGCTTCGGTGACCATGGCGATCAGGTCGCGGGCGGCGGGCGGGGTGACGGCGTTGCCGAGCATGAGCACCTTGGTGCGCTTGCTGGTGGCGATCAGCCGGTAGGTGTCGGGGAAGGCCATGGCGGCGGCGTACTCGTGCGGCTCGAGCATGCGGAAGCCGCATTCGTCCACGCTGGCCACGGTGCCGCCGTACAGGGCGCCGTGCCGGTCCACCGTGGTCACCGTCGGCAGCGGTCGGGTGGCGGGGCGGGCGGTGCCGTTGCCGTAGTAGGGCACCACCAGGTCGGGGGCGGTGACGATGCCGTGGTGGTTGCCGCCCGCCGTGACCGTGGCCAGCGGCCTGGTGATGGCGCGGTGGGAGGAGCCCCCGCCCCTGAGTTCGACCATGTACGGCGGCAGCGCGAGCCCGGTTTCATTGCGGGTGGTCACCGTGCGCAGGGGCGCCGCGACCGGGGCGGCCTTCTTGCCGTCGCGGCCCTCCACCGGCACCGCGAGCGGTGCGGCGAACGCGGTGAACCCGGCGCGGATGCGGCGCATGGTGTCGGCCGCGAGCGCTTCGCTGCCCGTGCGTTCCCCGATCAGTGGAGCGGGCAGCGTCCAGTCGATGACCTCGGCGGCAGGTCGCACGGCCGGCTCGACCACCTGGTTGCGGCACTCCACGCGCGGGCAGCGCCACAGGTATTGGGCACGTGCGCCGTAGCGGCCCCACGGGCGGGTGGGGCTGCACATCTTCGTCTGCTTCCACCCCTGGATGGCCCGGATGCGGCCGTGGGTAGGGCAGTCGGCCTGCGGGCGGGTCCACTTGTCGAAGTTCGGCATGCGGTCGCCCTTACGCCACAGCACCACGTACATGCGGTCGCGGGACTGCGGGGCCGCGCTCCCGTAGGCGGCGGCGTGCATGGAGTTCATCCACACGATGCGGTGCTCGTAGCCCCAGGCGTGCAGGGTGCGCAGCCAGGCGTCGAACACCGCGCCCGGGGCTTCCTTGGGGCCCCACCAGTAGGCGTCCACCACGTTCTCCACGACGATGGCCCGGTAGCGGTGCACCTCGGCAAAGCGGGGCACGTCGTGCATGGTGGCGCGGGAGCGGATGGCGGCTTCGTCCACGCCGGATGTGGCGAACAGGCCGTCGGTGTGTTCGCCGTGGCCGCGTCGGCGTCCCTTGGCGATGGAGTGGTTGGTGCACTCCGGGGAGGCCCACAGGATGTCGGTGGCGGGGTAGCGGCGTGGCTCGACCTGGGAGAGGTCGGCGCAGTCGTGGTCGGTGTCGGGGTGGTTGGCCTGGTGGGTGTCGATGGCGTGCCGCGCGTGGTTGGCGGCCATCCGCACGCTCAAACCGGGCACTGTGAGGGCGCCGGTGGACGATCCACCGGCGCCGCAGAACAGATCGGTCAGGGTCAGCAACTCAAGGCTCCGGTTTCTGTTGGAAGTGGCTGGAGGACCGGGGCGGGCGCGAATTCTTGGCGAGAGGACGCCCGCCCCGGGCGGGTCTAGAAGGGCGGTTCGTTGCCCGCTGCGGCGGGCTGGTTGTCCCCGGTGTTCCACGTGTCGCCGGCCGGGGCGGCGCCGTTGCTGCTGGTGCGCTTGGCGTTGATCGTGATGGTGGTGAAGCGCAGGGAGGCGCCGATCTCGTCGACCTCGACGGCGAGCATGCTGCGGTTGTCGCCCTCCGGGGTCTGCCAGTCGTGCTGCCGGATGCGACCGGAGAGCACCACCCGGGAGCCCTTGGCGAGGGATTCGGCGACGTGTTCGGCGAGTGCGCGCCAGGCGGCGCAGCGGAAGAACGTGGACGTGCCGTCCGTCCACTGGTTGGCCTCGCGGTCGAAGGTGCGCGGGGTGGAGGCGACGGTGAACTTGGCCAGGGCCTGGCCGGAGGCGGTGAACTTCAGTTCCGGGTCGGCGGTCAGGTTGCCGATGATGGTGATCGGGGTCTCTCCGAAGGACATGGTCACTCGCTTTCGGGTCCGGTCTAGGCGTCGGGGTGGTCGGCGCAGTTGCAGTCCTGGGCCGGCCATTGGCAGTTGGGGCATCGGCCGGCGGCGATCAGTGCCGCGCGGCAGGCCTGTGTGCCGTCCTGCGAGGCCGCAACTTCCAGTCGCCGGGCGGCGGCGTGCAGCTTGGCGTCCAGCACGGCGGGTGGGTGGGTGGTGAAGGAGTGCAGGGCGACGGCGGCGGCGATGATGACGTCGCACAGTTCGTCGGCGACGTCCGCCGCGGTGTGGGTGGTGCCCTTGCGGGGGTTCTGACCGGTGGCGCCGATGTAGGCGGCGGACGCCTCGCCCGCCTCCTCTACGACTTTGATCAGGCGCATCGCCGTTTCGTGCTGGCCGGTGCCGTTGGCCGCATTGAGGGCGGCGGTGATGCGGGCGGTGACCGGCCACAGGACGGCGCTCATGCGGCCTCCGTGTCGGCGGCCAGGTCGTCGACCTGCAAGAGCAGGTTGCCGAGCTGGCGGGTGATCTCGCGGCTGTAGGACTCCGGTAACCCGTCGTTGTCCCAGCTCAGTTCGACGGTGACGATCTCGTCCGGGTCGATGTCCATCAGGGTTCCTTGGGTGTGTCGACGTTGGAGGGGTCGGGCCGGTGGGCGGCGGTGACGTACAGGCGGGTGCGCTTGCTGTCACGGGTGGGGTACTGGCGTGCCGGGCCGGTGTTGAACGCGGTGGCCAGGGTCTGGCGGACGCGGTCGGCGTCGTCCGGCGCGCAGATGATGCGGATCTCGAACACGGCGCTCCTTCGCAGGTCAGCGCTCGGAGCGGAAGAGTCGGATGGTGATGCGGCCTGGGCTGGCGGGGCCGGTCTCCGGCTGCGCGTGCGGGGCCGTGTTCGTGCTGCTCGGGCCGGGAGTGGTGTGGCCAGGACGCGGGGCCTGGGCTGGCGGTTGGGTTCCGTCCTGGTGGGTGCCGAGGTACAGGCCGATGAGCAGTCCAGCGATGGCGAGGACTTTGTGCCGGTTGGCCTTCCACCAGGTGGGCGGGGTGGGTTCGGTGAGCACGCCTATGACGGTCGGGGCTTTCGCCAAAACGGGTCTCCTTCGCTGGGTGGGGTGGTGGGTGAGGCCGGGCGGCCTGTTCAGTGCTCGTTCACCGCGCGGGGGCGGGTGGGCGAGGACTGGACGGAGCGTCCGGAGGCGAGCACGAGAAAGGGCCCGCACCCTCGGGGATGCGGGCCCTTAGCGGCGATGTGCGTCAGAAGGCCCCGCCAACGTGAAAACGGCGGGTCAAGGTAGTGAGCGATCGGGATGCCGAGTTCAGGCAAATGCCGCATACCGCGGCTGAGTCGTGGAAAGAGATCGCCCATGCCCATCATCGGCCCCGGCCCCGACGACCCTGAGAACGACGCCTGGGACCCGTCCTGGGAAAACCAGGACACCCCGTTCCGGCGCTGGCTGTACGAGAAGCTCACCGCAGCCGGATGCGAGTACGCGGCCGATACCGCTGCTATCTACGCGCCCGCCAACCGGTACAACGGCCTCGACGACGCCGAAGTGGTCCTGCTCGCCACTCTCGCCAGCGTCAACCTCGACGCCGTGCGGGCTGCTCACAAAGCCGACCTCGGCGATTGGGCGCGTGAGCAGCAGCTTCGAGACCACCCCGACCTGGTCGTTCTCGACGCAGATCTGGACCGCATCCGGCACCGGGCCTGATCTCAAAACAACGGAATGACCACTCCGCCAGACCCTCTACTTCGCAGACTTCCGCCTGCGACCAGCGTGCGCACCGGAAGCCCATCACGCCAGCCGTGCGACCTTCGGCTTCAGTCGGCGGAACTCAGAGATCGGAGGGGAGCTCGTCTCCGGTCTGTGCGTCGTAGGCGATTCCGTCGGGCGACAGGCGGACGGTCCGGGTGGCGGCTCGGGAGCCTTCCTTCCAGGTGCGTCCGCCGACCGCGACGTGCACCGTCACATCGGCGAGAGGATCGGTAACGGGCAGCAAGATCTTGGGGTCCTTGGGGAACCACCGGTCGTTTCCCAGAGTGCTTTGGGCGGTCTTGCCTGATGCATCGATCCGCAGGTAGCGCGCGTTCCGGTCGAACAGGGAGCTCAGGTCGAGTTCCACGTGGTCCCGGTCGGTGTTCCACTGGGCCACGATGGTGGTCTTGACGCCGTCGAGGGTGAGCGCCGCGCCTGAGCGGCCCTTGTAGTTGGCGGCCTTCTGCTGGCGTTCCTGTGCGTGGTGTTCGTTCTGTGCGTTGGTCCAGACGCAGGCCGCCGCGATGGACAGGGTGGCGATCGCGGCGACGTAGGGCCAGGTGCGCCGGCGGGCCCGCGCGGGCTGGTCGTCGCCCACTGGCATTGCGGGGGTGGGTGGTTGGGGCATGCTGTGCCAGGCCGGAGACGTGCTGTCGGCGCTCTTTTCGAACCATTCGACGTCGTCGTTGCCCATGCGGGCGACGGTAGCGCGCAGTTGCATGGCTTGTCCGGGCTCCCCGCGCAGATCTGCCACCTGCGCGCGCGTCTCCAACCAGGCAAGCGCCTGAGGGGAGTTGAGGCCGTGGACGCCAATGTCCTGGCTCTCGTAGAGGACGGCCAGGTCGGCGGCCTCGCTGAACCGGCCGTCCATCGCGGCCTGAATGACGCTCTCGTGCCGGGCGAGGTCGAAGTGCCGCGCACCGCCGATGACGTTGGGCGGCAGCGTCTCCCAGTCCCAGGTGTCATCAGCCGTCGTGAACGGCGCGTACAGATCCTCGCTCGGGTCGACGGCGACGGCGCTGTCCCCGCTTGACTCCGCGACCGGCGTTTCCGGGGCAGCGGTGTCCTGTTCGAGGATTAGGACCTGCTGTGCCATGCGGCGGCGTGCTGAGGTGTCGGTGAGCGCGGCTTCCTCCTCACTGAGGACCGTCTGAACGATGTCGACGTAGTCGGGGCCGACCTTCCACACCGCCTGTCCCGGATCAAGCGTAGGGATCCTCTCGATGGCCCAGGTGGGCAGCCTGAGCAGGGTGCCAACGAGGGCGGCCTCTTCCGGGTTCAGGCGTCCGACGTGCGCGATCTCGCACAGCCGGGCCAAGTCGCGCGCCTTGCCTTCCCCGAGGTCGGACAGGGTGTGCATCAGCACGTCCAGCGAGAGACCGGCCTTGCGGCTGTTCTTCAGCAGCCGTTGGATCAGCTCGGAGGTGGCTGGGGAGAGCAGGATTTGCCAGGCCTCTTCCAGGACCAGGTGCTTGTGTACGGCGGTGGACTGGCGCAGCCACACGTGTTCTGCCCAGCAGCTGACCGCGGCCATCAGCGAGGGGATCGCCGGACTGTTGCGGTCCAGGTGGGAGAAGTCGAAGGAGATGATCGGCAAGTCGGTTTCGGGCAGGCTCGCACCTTGTCCGTCGAACAGGCCGCGCAGGCTTCCTTCGGTGTAGCGGGACAGGCCGATGGCCGCGCCCTCCCCCCAGTCGGTCAGCTTGGCGGCCGGCCAGCGGCCGTCTTCCGGGCTGACCAGGGCGTCGACCAGGCCGTTGAGGGAGGTGGCCTTGGGGTGGTTCAGGGCGTGCTGGAGCGCGTGGGTGGCCTGGTAGGTGAGTGCGCCCGGTTCGACCGCAAGGATCAACGAGCGGACCAGCTGTTCGCGCACCTCGGGCGGGAACAGGGTGCTGACCGGGTTGAGGGTGAAGGTGCCGGCCTCGATGACCCGGCCGCCCAGGGAGCGTGCCAGCGGCGCCCACTCCCCGGCGTTGTCCTCGCCGAAGGAGTCGATGACGACGGCCTGGTGACCGTGATCGAGGATCTCCCTGCGGATCCGCGTTTTTGCCGTGGTGCTCTTGCCGGAGCCGAGCCCGCCCAGGGCAAGGGAGTTGGTTGACGGCAGTAGCGCGGCCGACGTCTGGACCGGGGACAGGCGGAACTCTCGCCCGTCCAGCAGGGAGCGGCCGATCAGGATGCCGGGGAAAGTGGTGCTGGAGGCGACCAGCGGCGCGGTGATCGCGGCGTGGGTGGTGGGCAGTCGGATCACAGGATGGCCCCTTTCCTGGTGGAGGCTCCGTGCGGGGTGGTCATCACGTGTGCGCGGTGCTGCTGGCCGGTGAGCCAGTCGAGCCGGATGCGGTGCCGATCGGCCATGAGGGATGCCTGCCAGCGGGCCTCAGTGACGCTCCCGGGGCTGTCGCCCCACACCGACAGGTATGCATCCAGATCAACGAGGGTGGCGCCCTGGACGAGCGCGCCGTGCGTTGTCCCGCTGGCCATGTCGTGCGCATCCTGCTTGACCTTGTCGGCGGTGAAGGCCTCGGAGGCGGCGCGTTGCCACTTCGCGGAGCGGCGGGATTGGCCCACCGGCAGCGGCCGGTACAGCACGGCGAGGGACCGGTCCGTGCCCGGAGCCAGCAGCAGGTTCGGCATGAGGTCGCCATCCGTCTCCTCCGGCCAGGCCGTGATCCGCGCGGTCGACACGAAGCGGCCGTCGGTCAACCCAGCCCAGGCGGAGCCTCGTTCGGTCACGTGGGGCACTCCCTGAGGAGTGAGGCGGGTCAGTGCCCCGAGGCCGGCGAATTCATGCTCCAGGCTGTCGATGATCCGGTCGGGGTGGGCGATCAGTCCTTTGGGGACGTGGACGGTGATGGTCTGGGTGTGGTCGGTGTAGTCGTGGGCGGTGGTGTGGTGGGTGACGTGGACTTGGACGCCCGCAGTGCGGGCCTGCCCGCTGGCGAACGTGAGGGCCCGGGCGAACGCAGCGTGAAATGCGGCCCGGCGCTGCGGGTCCTGCATGGCGCCGTGTCCCGGGTACACCGACCAGGACGTGGTGGCGCCGGGGTGGGCGGCCATGGTGTCGGGCGCATCGCGCTCGCGTAGATGCCGGTAGCCGATCGTCGCCCAGCGGGCGAACGAGCGCGGGCCGGGGGCGAGGTTGAGCACGGCGGCCGTGGCGCCGACGGCGGCGAAAGTCCACACCGGGGGCGGGGTGATGGCCGCGGACATCAGCGCGGCACTCCCGAGCCCGGCGTTCACCTTGGTCAGCAGGGTTTCGGCGCGGCTGAGTCCGCGCTGCACGGCGGGAATGCGGTAGCCAGGGGTCAGGGAGTACACGCGAGCAACCTCCTGAAGTCTGTGAAGGTGAGCGCCTCTGGCCCGGCGCCCGCTCGGTGAAGGAGCGGGCGCCGGGCCAGGAGGCGGCTCTACGGGGTGTTCGGCTGGCCCGAGGCCGGCGGCGGCGTTGCCGCCGGCCCTTGGGGGCTCGGCGCCGGAACAGGGCCGGGGGTGGGTGCAGTGTCCGGCTGGGTTGCGGGTGCCGCGGCCTGCTGAGGGGTGGTGCGGTACTGCTCGCGCACTTCCCGGAGTTGCTGCCGGCGGGCGGCGGTCTCGCGCTTGTCGCGCTGTTCCTTGGCGACGGCCGATGCGGTGGTCAGCCGCCCAGACCGGTCGGGCTTGTTGAGGCCGTAGGCCGCGAACAGCACGCCCCGGTCCTGGGACAAAGCACGGCCCGGGGTGTTCACCGTGCGGGGGCCGCGCGGAGTGTTCTCCTTCTCGTAGAAATCGGGGACACCGGCCCGCACCACCGCGTGGGCCAGTGGGCTGGGGATCCTGCTTTCCACGTAGGAGCGGGCGGCGCGGGCCACCTTGGGTCCGAAGTACGGCACCCCGTGGAAGATCATGCGGAGCATGAGGGCGTCCGCGGCGATGAGCAGGACGGCGTCCACCACCAGGGAGCCCTTGGCGAGTTCGACGAACGGCGAGACGAGCAGCAGGGCGAACGGGGCGAACGTCAGGCCCAGCAGCCGCATTGCCCAGGTCTTGACCGCCGAGGTGTCGCCCCCGCGGGCTAGCGAGGCCAGCACCGGAGGGGCCATGCACACGAACGCCAGGATGCCGAGCTGGCGGGTCATGAACACCAGCGCGGCAAAGGCGAGGGCGACCACCAGCGCACTGAAGATGATCAGGATGGCGAGTGGGTTGCCGGAGTCCGCTGCGTGCTGCATGTCGTCGCTGATCGCGCCGAACAGGGTGGACTCGTTGCTGCTGAACGCGGCCGTGAACGCAGAGCTGACGGCCTTGTTCAGCAGCATCACCGCGCCGGGGACCGACGCCATGGCGGCGACGGCCGCCAGGGTCCATCCGGTCGACGCGCCCATCTGCTTGAGGCGGGGTGTGCCCTGCCAGGCGGTCAGGGCACACACGACGACGACACAGACGAAGATGGCGACCGCCAGATGCTGCCCGAGCCATAGAAACGGCTCGTACAGCGTGCTGTCGGATCGAGAGGGCGCCCACGCGTCCTTCGGCGCTATCAGGCCGTCGATCTTCTTGATCAGGCTGTCGGCGAGGGTGCGGACGTGGTCGGAGGCGCCCCCGGTACTGCCGGTGCCGGGGGGACCGTTGGAGCCGGGGTCTCGCTCGCAGTACGCCTTGCCGGGCCCTTTGATGGCGTCGCACGGGTCACTGGCCATGGGGCATCAGCCCTTGGCCTGGGTGACGGTGGAGAACAGGGTGTCCCCGTACAGGGCGAGCACGACGGCGACGAACAGGGTGCCGATCGCCGTGCTGCCCTTGCGCAGCGCGCCCTTGGGGTCGCCGGACAGCTGGAGCAGCATGCGCAGCGCGATGATCGCGATGACGGCGGCGATGCCCTTGGTGACCAGGCCGCCACCGGTCAGGCCGATGGTGTCGAAGAAGTCCTTGAACCCGCCGGACATGTCGGTGGGCTTGGCCAGGATGCTGAGCTTGGACATGGATCAGATCTCCTTGTTCTGGCGGGAGGTGGGGCGGGCGACGGCGTACAGGTCGGGCATGGTGTCCATGGGGTCGAAGCGGACCTTGGTGCCGGGGCGGGGGGCGTCGAGAATCCAGCCGCCGCCGATGTAGAGGCCGACGTGGTGGATGGATGCGGGACTTGAGCCGTAGAAGACGAGATCGCCGGGGCGTACGTCGCCGGGCTTGACCGGCTCGGAGGCCGCGTACTGCTCGGCTGCCGTGCGGGGCAGGGAGATACCGGCCTTGGCGTAGGCGTAGAGCGTCAGTCCGGAGCAGTCGAACCCGGATGTTTGCTTTCCGGTCCGGCCTTTCGGGGAGCAGCAGGTTCCCGTGCTGGGACCGCTGGCATTCCCACCGCCCCATGAATACGGGGTACCGAGCGTCGCTTTGGCCGCGCTGATCGCGGATTCGGCCTGTGTGGTGGTTGCGGTCTTTCCGCTGGAGGGCTGTTTGGCGAGTGCCTGGATGGATTTGACGTAGTTCTGTGTCTCCTTGTAGGGCGGCACGCCGCCGTATTTACGGACAGCGCCGCTTCCGGCGTTGTAGGCGGCGAGCATGTTGCTCTGCGGATCCCCGGGAACGCCTTTGACGTCTTTGGCTATGCCGCAGAGGTATGCGGCCGCTGAGGGGATCGCGTCGGCGGGATCCCACACGTCGCGTTTTCCGTCGCCGTTGCCGTCGATTCCCTGGCTTTCCCAGGTGGAGGGCATGAATTGTGCGATGCCTTCCGCGCCGACCTGGGAGTGGGCTTTCGGGTTGAAGCCGGATTCCTGGGTGAGAAGTGCGCCGAGGATGTTCGGGGTGACCTCGGAGCAGGAATGTCCCGCGTCCTCGATCAGGGATTTGTACTGGCTGGGAACGGCCAGGCTGAGCGCCGTCCCGGCCGGGTCGTCGCCGGCATCTTGCACGAGCGCGGACACGAGAACGGCCGCGGTCGCTGTGACGCCGAGCGTGACGGCTGTTGAGGCTCGCAACGGGCCTCTTCCCTCCTTCCGGGGGTTGTTGGTCGTTGTCGCTGGTCAGCACCGCCACCCGGGTCCGCCGGGAGTCCGCCAGCGGTCCGCCGTGCACCCGCCGGGAGGGCGGGCGTACGGCGGACGGGACACCCGCCACGGCGGACCGCTGGCGGGTGTCTGGCGGATGTTCCGGCGGGCCGGGAGGGCGGTCAGGCACCGGACAGGGCGGCTGCCGTGAGGTCGGTCAGCCAGTAGCCGCGGGCGCCCTTTTCGTCCTTGCCCGGAGCAACTCCGAGCAGCTTCGACAATTGCTTTCCGCGCTCACCGGGCCGGTCGTCGGTGATGCCGAGGGCCGGGGCCAGGTCGGACGTGAGCATGAACTCGGCACCGCTCTGCTTCAGCAGGTCGATGGCCTGTTTCAGCGGGGAATCCGGGATCGCTGCTTCGCGGCGGGCGTGGACTTCGTCGACCACACTCCAGATGAATTCATCCGCGAAATTGAAGCCGCGGAGCAGGGTGGACGAGCCGTTGGCGAACAGAACGGCCTGTCCCTTGATCTCCGGGTCGAGCAGTGCCGGGTGAATCGGGGCGACCGTATCGAAGTACGAATCCCCGAGAGCGACCTTCGCGCTGCCCTCCGATGCCACGTAGAGGCACATCCGGTACAGGAACTGATCCCGCACTTTCACCGGAATCGCATCATCAGCGGGACGCTGCGTCAGCATCACCGTGGAAATCCCGGATTCCAGGGACTTCGCGACCAGGGAACGCGACTTGTCTTCTACCCGGCGGACCTGTTCCTTTCCTTCCTTGGTGCCGTTGCTGGTGTAGAAGTCGGCGGCCTCATCGATAACGAAAAACACCGGCTTGAAGACCGGTGCGGGCTGCCGGTTGCGGATGGCGTCCTGAAGTTGCGTGTACCGGTCGTCCACGCGGGTCAGCAGCTCATCGAGCATGCTCTCCAGGACGGCTGAGTCGTCGGACGCCTCGTAGCGGACGGCGAGCTTTTCGAACTTGGTCAGCCCGCACAGCTTGCCGTCGAGCAGATACAGGTCGAACTCGCCGTACGCGATCAGCAGGCACGTGATGAGCCCGTTGACCAGCGTCGTCTTGCCCATCTGCGTCATGCCCGCGACCAGCAGGGATGCCTTGTCGAACGTCGGCACCCCGGCGAGCCGGCCGGTGACCTCGTGTCCGACGGGAACCCCCGCGAACGCCTTGGTCTCCTGCCGAGTCGGTGCCGGGAACGGCTGGCTGAACGGAGGCTCGTTCAGGACCAGAAGACGCACCCGGCGTTCGGTCTTCCGGCTCGTCTCCAGCTTCAGGTGCAGCCTGGTCACGCCGAACATCGATGCAATCCGCCCGAGGCGTTTCGCGACGTCGTCGTGCGTGCGGCCCTCCGGCATCAGGAAGTCGTAGACGGTGCCGATGCCGGGCAGCGTCTCGATGGCGACGTCACTGGTAGGGACGTGCTCGTCCTTGCTGATGGCTCCCACCCGCTGAAGGAGCATGGTCAGTTGTGGATGAGGCTCAGCTCCGCTCGGGGGCGACTCGACAGTCACCGGCGCCGCACCCATGGGCGCACCGGGCGCCAGGGCGGCGACGGCCTGGACAGGGGACTCCTGGTGCAGGACGGCCGGTTGGGTCGCCGAGGCGGTCCCCGGTTGGCGCGCCCACAGGCGCGGAAGGCCCCAACGGATCCTCCAGGCCAGGTAGCCGAGTGCGACCAGCGTCCCGGCAGTGAACAGGACGGTGGCGGGCCAGGAAAGGCCCAACTTGTCCTTGATGGCGGCCAGGACACCGAACACGATGGCGAGACCGCCGATGGCGCCGGCGGCCTGCCCGTAGGTGTCCTCGCCCTTTGCTGGCTGTTGCTTCCTTGCCACATTGCTCCGTTCTGTGCGTTCACGTATCGATGGCCTGTTCTGTGCTGCTCACCGGGTCTGCGCGCCGGGTCTGCGAACGTGCCGCTCACCGGGGCTCACCGGGTCTGCTTCACTGGTGCGGTCGACTGCTTTCCGGCAGTCGCGACGAAGGCCAGCCCACTAGCCCTGGGCTGGCCTTCATTGCGTCGTGCCGGACGACGGTCAGGCTTCGGATTCCTCGTGGGACATCAGCGAGCCCCACGCCTTGCGCACCCGCTGTTCCCCGCCCACGAATCCCGCCTCGCGGAACGCGGCGACGGCCTGGCGGTAGGACAGCGGCGGGTCGTCGCTGTAGCGCAGGTGCCGCAGCACGACGACGAGCTGCACGTCACTGAGCGGCTCCCCGATCACGGGCGTGCCGACCCCGCAGACGGCGGCGATCTCCTCCAGCGTCACGGGGGGGTGTGACGGGGTCCGTCACGGGCGTGACGCCGTGCGCCGGAACGGTCTCCAATTCGGCTGTGACCTGCGTGCCTTCCTCCGTCACACCGGGTGTGACGCCCTCCTGGTCGGCGGCCTCGATGGCGGGCTGTTCGGGGCCGTCCGTCACACCCTTGGCAGGGGCCGTGACGGGCAGGGCGAACATGCCGGCCAGGGCCGCGTCCGCGCCGTCGCTCATGCGCTCGCGCTGGACGTCGACCAGGCGCGCCCCGAGCTGGGCATCGCCGGTGCCGACCTTCTTGGCGAGCTTCCACGACGCGCGCTCGGAGTCGTCGCGGGCGTCCTGGTCGGGGTGGTTGGCGGCGCGGGCGCGGTGGTAGGCCAGGCGCTGCATGACCGCGGCGTTGCGACGCTGGGCTTCGGCGTCCACGCCGGTGCGGTAGACCACGATGCGCCGGGCGAGCAGGCCCATGCCCTCCGCGGACACGCACATGGCCATCGGGGTGACCGCGAACACCACCGCTTCTGTCACGGTGTTGGCGACCGCGCCACCGGTCAGGGAGGCCACCGCGGGCAGCGTCCACAACCCGAGGCGCACGGCTGCCGGGGACGACTGCCCCAGCATGGTCAGCCCCACCAGGACCAGGGCCAGCACGAGCGTGGCGCCTTCACCGGCCGCGACCACACCGAGTGCGGTGGCGGAGCGGTGGAAGACGGAGGTGATGTTGCTGTAGGTGCCGATCGCACCCAGGCCGCCGAAGGCAACCATGGGCAGCGCGGCGGCCACCAGGACGGCGACCTGGCCCTTGCTCAGGGGACGTTCCGGGGGATGCTTCACTGCTTTCTCCTTCGTCGGGGACGTTGCCGCCGGACCAGACCGGTCAAGCGGCTGTCTGGTCGTTGGGGTAGGCGCACAGCACGCACATGCCGAGCGAGGTCGGCAGGCAGTAGCTGTAGGTGACACCACACTCGGGGCAGGTGCACCGGGCGTGCATGGCCAGGGCGAGCGCACCCCACTTGCGCGACGTCATCGGCCGCACGGGCTTGGCCAGGTCCTCGCGGTAGAGGTAGGCGACCTGATAGCCGGACTTGCGGCCGCGATGGTGGCGCAGCACCTGCGCGGCGACCGGCTGCCCGCCGGGCCGTAGCCCGCGCTCGCGCAGCTGACGGCGGGTGGCGTAGCCGTCCGGGGCGAAGTGCCACGGGAACGTGGGCACCCCGAACCGGGCGCCGGACGGGTCAAAGCCCTTGGTGTAGGCGGCCATCACGCAGCCACCCCCACTACGGGTGCATCGGTGCGGGCGCCGGTTCGGCCGGCACGGCGGCCGGTGACGGTGGCGAACAGCCGGCCCAGCCCGGCCCGCCGCATTCCGGCGCGGGCCTGCTTGGCCGCGTACATCGCCTCGTCCGCCCGGCGCAGCAGCCCGGACAGGTCATCGGCGGGGAAGTCCGCGGCGCGTACCCAGCCCAGCGAGACAGTGGTGTGCACGGCCGGGTCCTGGCCGTCGACGGGGCGGGCGAGCACGCCGTGCAGCACGGCGAGCAGGTCGGCGGCGGTGCCGTGGTCGTCGATGAGCACGGCGGCGAACTCATCACCCCCGAGCCGCCCGGCCACCCCGGTACGGCCGACGTGATGCGCGAGCCGGTCCGCGGTCGCCTTCAACAGGGCGTCCCCGGCGGCGTGGCCGTGGTCGTCGTTGATGTGCTTGAAGTTGTCGACGTCCGCGAGCACGACAACGGCGCGGGGGTCTTTGAGCAGGGTGGTGGCGCGGCGGGTGAAGCCGTCGCGGGTGCGTAACCCGGTGAGCGGGTCACGCCGGGCGGTGTTCAGGCAGCGGCGCAGCCACCACACGTGCACCGCCCACCCGGCGGCCAGCGGCAGCGCGGACATGAGGAGTGTGGCCAGGGTGTTCACGCGGCCACTCCTTCCGCCGAGGACGGCGCCGGGGTATGGACGTCCGCGTAGGCGACCAACTCCAGCTCGGCGCCGGCGTATTGGACCTCGGCACGCAGAACGCGCGTGTGGCCCCCGGCCTGCGTGCCGTGCCGCACCTTGCCCGGGGCGATCCCCAACGTCTCGCGCCACACCTCGAACGCCGCCAGGCCGCCGCGGTGGAAGCTCAGCCGCAGGGTGCTCGGGTAGATCTGGGTCACGTCCACATCGGGCGCCGGCAGGTGACCGAGGTCCGCGGCCAGCAGGCGCAGCGCCCGCAGCGGCACGGCCAGGTCGTCCAGCGTCAGGTCCTCACTCATGCGGCCGCCCCGCGGCGCACGGTGCGGCGGCGCGCGGGGCGGGCCAGCAGGACCACGTTGAACAGGTCCGGGTAGTCGTCGACGACCTGCGCGGCCAGGCGGATCAGGGCGTCCGGGAGGTCCCGGTATTCGGGGTCGGCGAGGATGTCACGGGCCGCGTCCAGGCGGGCTGCGCGCTCTTCGTCGCTCTCGCCGTCGACCCCGAGCCAGAGTTCGGCCGGCGTGCCGAGGGCGAGTTCGGCGAAGTCCTGTGGGGTGTCGGCTCGGTGGCCGCTGACGTAATTGAGCATGGGAGCTCCGATGTCGAAGGGGCAGGAGAGAGCCGGAGGCCGCGCGAGAGCGCCCACCCGAGGGCGGCGGCCAGTCCGGGAAGTGCGGCCAACACCGCGCGAGGCGGCGGGCCGAAGCGCCCCGGCCGGGAGTCGAACCAGGCCGGGACCATCGAGCGGTTGTGACGTCAGTACGGGTGCGGACCGCGCGGACGCGGCGGCAGCGGGTCCTTCGTCTTCTCGTGTTCGCTGCCGGCCATCAACGGCCGCCCCGGGCGCGCGCGTTGTCCTCGCTGCGCTTGTTCGCCTCGGACGCCTTGCGGGCCAGTTCCGCCCGTTCCGCGTCTGTCAGACTGGTGATCACAGGTTCCTCCAAGTCAGGTGCCTGTCCGCGGTCCTCCGGGGTGCCACCCGGGGGACCGCTCTGTTTGCTCATCAAACGGGCAGGCCGCCGACGTGAGCCGGTGCCCTGCCCGCATGACGAGTGACGGGCCCATGACAGGCCCGTCCTCGCGTTGATGTACGGCCGTGTGGCGTCGGTGACGCGGCGGCCGCGTCTTCCGGTGACATCGCCCGTTTCAGCTCTCACGCGCAACGTGAGGGAGTGCCTAGTCCGTTCGTGGCGACACTCGGAAGCTGTGTCGCCGCGGTCCTATCCACCGACCGGTCATCGCGATGGAGTCGCCCCCGCTCGGGATTCGGTGTCTCAGTGCCAATGCACTCACGAGCCTGCGAAGTTCGGTTCCGCGCTCGTGGACCGCTGTCCAGGTTGTTCGCACCGGGTCTGACAACCGACGGGCTGTGTCTGCCGCGTCCCTCCGGCCGGATGACCGCAGGGTGGTGCTGGCGTTGCAGTACCTGTTTTACAGGTACTGCATACGGTTCCGTCAAGTACCGACTCGGAACCCATTGGTGTTCGCGCCGGGACTTCTTGGCGCACAATCAGAATCAGGCCAGGTCAGGGGAGTTGGTCACCCCACCCGTAGACAGCTCTGGTTGATCTCGCTACCGTCAAGAGCTCCCTAGATGTCCACCAGAGGGGGCAGATGTCCAACGAGCGGTTGCGATCAGCTCTGTTGGCGCGAGGCATGACCATTCAGAGCCTCGCTGAGGCGATCCAGGTCAACCCAAAGACCGTTGAGCGCTGGATCACGCAAGGCAAGGCGCCGTATCGGCGACATCAGTACGCAACGGCGGCAGCTCTCAGGGTCGACGTGATGACGCTCTGGGACGACGATCGAAATGCCGAGAGTGCCTCGGACCTGACGAAGGCCGAGATCGTCACCGCGTACCCGCATCGCCATACGGTGCCGTCAGACCTGTGGCGCGAGATGTGTGAGCGTGCCACGGAGTGCATCGACATCCTCGTGTATGCCGGCATCTACCTCGCAGAGGACCCTCACTTCTTCTCGACACTGAAGAAGAAGTCCGAGAGCGGCGTCCGCATCCGGGTACTCATGGGTGATCCAGCGTGCGAAGCCGTTATCCGACGCGGCATCGACGAAGGGCATCGCATCATGGATGGCAAGATCCGGAATGCGCTGTTCAACTACCGCCCGCTGTTCACCAGCCATCCGGACATCGCCTTCCGCTTGCACGACACGGTGCTCTACAACTCGATCTACCGCGCTGATGACGAGATGTTGGCCAACACACACGTGTACGGCATAGGCGCCTACATGGCGCCTGTGTTCCATCTGCGGCGGCTCCCCGGAGGTGGGCTGTTCGACACCTTCGCCAATAGCGTTCAGCAGACCTGGGAAGGCGCCAGGCCAGTAACCGAACACGACATCACTGGAGTTTGAGCATGGGACGTATCGACTACCTGCACGATCCGGACGCCCCGCCGGCCAACTCGGTCGTTCCATCGGTCGTGGCGTTCGTCCAGAACGACGCGGGACAGGTGCTCATGATTCAGCGATCCGACAACGGGCGTTGGGCACTACCTGGGGGTGGCCACGACGTAGGCGAATCCATCAGTGACACTGTCGTTCGGGAGGTCTGGGAAGAGACCGGCATCAAGGCGGAAGTCGTCGATGCGTCCGGCATCTACACCGACCCAGGTCACGTCATGCAGTACGACGACGGGGAGGTGCGGCAGCAGTTCAGCATCTGCTTCCGCGCGCGGCCGATCGGCGGTGAATTGCGTACGAGCAACGAGACGACACAGGTCCGCTGGGTCGACCCAGCGGACCTGGCGAAGCTTGACGTCCATCCCACCATGCGGCTCCGTATCGAGCACGCGATGGACCGGATGCGGCCAACTCTCTACATCGGCTGACGCTTAGCGGAAGCGACGCGTTCGAGGACGCGAGACGTGCACGCGTGGATCTCGGGTTCGGCAAGGCGGATGAACTTCCCGATCAGGCTGTCGGGCCCGTAGCGTCCGGCAATCTCGTTGATCCGGTCGATCGGGTTCGTTGGTGTGCCGTCGGGCGTGGTGTTCATGTCGCAGTAGCAGAGCGCGTCGTTCAGGTGCGCGCTCTCACGGGGGAACTCGCCCTCCAGCTCCTCACGCAGGCCGCGCGCGTCCGCTTCCAGCCAGGCGCAGGAGTGATGGGCGACCAGGTTGACGACACGTTCATCGGCGTTGGCCACATCCCGGAGGTAGCGCGCCCCGTCCAGCGGGTGAAAGCCAGTCTTGGCCAGGTCCGGCGCATAGCCGATGTCGTGCAGTACCGCCGCGGCCTCCAAAAGATCCGCGTCCAGGCCAAGGATGAGGACGATCGTACGTGCCCGCTCGGCGACCCCAAGACAGTGCTTCCACCGCCGCGGCAGCGACTCAGCGAGCAGGGACTCAGCCAGGGGATAGGCCCACTCCGTCAACGTCGGCAAGCTACGAACGCTCCTCTCGCGTCGGCACAGCGCGGACCGTCCGCACTCTGCCCTGTCCTCCTCCCGCCAGTACGCCGGCGGTCTCCAACTTTTCCAGAGCCTTGGTCACCGTGGGACGTGAGACCCCGAACCGATCGGCGAGCGCGGAAGAGCTCGGGAAGGCTTCCCCTACCCTGAGTCCGTCAGCTGTGATGACATCTGCAATCCGCTGATCGAGCGGGCGCCGGTCGACCCGATCACCCGAGCGCACGACGCGCCACCGCTCGCCGGGCGCAGGTTCAGCCAAGCCTTCCTGCCGCAGTACCCCGTACGCGCGGATCGCAACGCCGCGTGAGACGCCGTGTTCGCGCATGACCTCAGTCAAGGACGGCAGCTCTGTCATCTCCGGGTCACCCTCGATCAGTACCTTCACCGAGTCGGCAATCTTCAGGAAGGTCCCCCGAGGGCTGGCCTGCTGCGACACTCGCTCTCCCTATCCGTGCGCCCGTCGTCACCCAAGAATCCCACGACTCGCGACCGCGGCGGAGGGGCCCGGACGGCGATGGGCTTCCGTCCCGCACACCATCGCCCCAGGCAGAGCCGAGCGGGCGTGGGGCGACGGCGTACGGGACCGAAGCTGGGTGACATATCGCGTGATCGTGTACGCAACATGTGAGGGCGAGCACAACCGAAAACTACGCTTCCAGATTACTCCCCAACGACCTTGGACCATTTTCCGAGTGCTGCAGTTTTTCGAAGTACACCCTCAACCGTCTTCGGGGCCGAGCGCCATAAACCGTGACGATTTACGCGAATTCTATTCCCATACGGTTTATCGCCTGCGCTGAAATTTCGCCACGTTCCATTCTGTCGCCGCTCCCGGGATGGAAGTACGTCGACTAGTCCGTAAGCAGCAAGCGCCTGTGTGGTGTCGTACACATCACGCGATAAGCCGAACAATCCAGCACGCTGCCGCCAGAGGCCGGTAACCCATTCGCTCTCTGCGCTCAGGCTGAGCCACATAAAATAGGCTGCAATCTCGCTCTTGGTGAGCAGATGCACCCACCCGCGCGTGAAAAACTGAAATGGGACGTTAATAACGGCTTCGTGTTCTCGCGGCACGCGATATTCCACGAAACTTGCAGCTGAGCTGACGGCATCCTCGGAGAGTAGCTTGAATCCTTCGTACCTATTCCTCACTCCCGGATCTCCGATATCGACTAGTCTGTGATTTGACAGTAGGTTCAGCGATGCGCGGAGTTGTCGAATCTTGTTCGCCGTGTATGAAGAGGGGCGCCCTCCTCCAGTGCTTGATTTCGCCGACACTGCCATCAAGTCAACCCACGCGATACCGTTACTTCGTTTGGTGATCGGGATTTTGTTTTCCCATCTCGCGCCTGAGCGGGCTTGAGCCTGCGCTGCAAATAGCGCAACCAGGTGGAATTCGAGCGCCACTCCTTGCGACAGAAGGAGCTTAGCTAGTGGTGGAAGGATGCGCTCCGCCGGGCGGCGCCTTTCGTCGAATTCAATGAACGTTGGAAATGCATACGGTGACCATAGGTCACCGTATGGCATCACGCTATTTCGGATGTAAGGAGTTCGGAGTCGCACTGAAGGGCTAGAATTTCCGTCGAAATGCAGCTCTTCTAACGCCGCGAGCACATCCAGCAGTCCTCTTTTCTTTACGAGCTCTCTGACGCCATCTGCCCGCTTCAAGGCTCTCTCTTGGGTCTGTGTCGCCATGATCCGCTCTTACCCCCAGCTGTGACGTCTTGGTCCGTCCCCTTGAATGGTGCGCGCACTCGCGCGGACTAGGCGGACCAGGACGTCACAAGGCAGTCCACTTGCGCCCGCTGCAAGGTGCTCAGATTGACCTCAGCCGCAGACCGGCGGCTGAGGAGTGAAGGCGGCAGCGCCTCTACGCATCCACCGCCTCCACTCACCCAGCAACAGCAACCTTGGAGGAAACTGTGCCTACCCAGCCTAAGCACCTTGGCTCTGACACCAGCGCGTTCGTCGCTATCGTCTTCGTCGGAGTCGTGCTCATCATGAGCCGTAGCGCAAGCCTGACTGAACTGACGTCGCTCGGTGGGCTCTACGTCGCCTGGATCAGCCGCCCGCGTCACGACCAGCACCGCCTCTCCTGGTCGGCCGGAAACCGCTGGTGGAGCGCAGGGCTCGAGATGCGCGACGGTGGATTCGCTCGATCAGAAGGCTGACGTTGCCCTGGGCTCGCGGGTACGCGAAGGAGGCTGGGGAGCCGCCCAACGACGTCTGCCATCGCACGTTCCACACAGCGGTCGGAGCGGGCGAATTGATTCTTGGAATCGGTGCGGCCCCACGCTGTGCAGCACGCTCCGTCTAATTCGTCTCCGTTCATAGCCGTCCAAAGGCGGACGCCAGCACGGCTAGCCGCACCGGCCGGACGAACGGACGCGAGGTGGGGGCGCGCAGTTGGCATGTACCGCTGACATCAACGACAACGGACAGCAGCAGAGGCGGTCGCACCCACGCGGCCGCTTTCTACTCTGCTGAATCAGTGAGCTTCTTCAGCCGCGTCCCCGATGGTGAGTCAACATCTGTCTGACCAGCAGGTTCGGCAGGCTCCATCACTCGATCGGTGGCCGATCTGAAGAAGCTCAGTCCTACTTGGACAGGAACTCGCCGTTGATCGAACTCCGGAAGCGATGGTCGCGGACCGCGGAGTACCTACAGATTGCACGGGATAGTCCGACGCCCACGAAGCCATGCCGGCTAGCCTTCCATCGGACCGAGTTGACGAGGTCACCTGCCACCCGAACGCGATGCCTGCGATCAGTCAGTTAGCGTTGTTCGGTCCATGTTCAACAAAATGCAGCGGCGCTCCACCACGTTGAGAACACTGCCGCTCCGCCAGTCCCGAGTGCTCCAACCAGGGCACCAGGACGGCTGCCAGTCCTGCGTCCATGCCAGCGAGTCTGCTCGACCACGCTAGCGGGCGGCTCCGATTCCGCACTACGCGACGGGTGCTGCCAGCTGATCGTGGCTCATCGAAGGGCTTGCAGTGCGCCTCACGTAACGATGTTCCGCGAACAGGTAGGTGCTGTACGCCACTTGGCGCTAGTCTGAACGTAATCGCCAACGCGGCATCGGGGGTGGCGTGCTCAATTTCTTGAAGCAGCATCGGTCGGTCATCTTGTTCACGCTGCTCGGTTGCTTCTTATCTGGAATGTCCTTCTATGCGCAATTCGCAGCCGGAGACAAGCCCAGTGAACATCGCACCTTGATGATGTGGGCGGGGACACTCTCCACTTCCGGAGTAATCGCCATTGGCGCCGTGCAAGCCATTAGGGTGGAGCGCCGAAATAGTCGTCTTCTCGCCCTTTCGGTGGACTATCAAGCCAAGCTGCACGAAGTATTGGATATCGCTCTGAGGCCCTTGAGTCGGACGCTGGCGGAGCTGTCTGCCGCAGCAACGCCCGCAGAGAAGACGCAGAAGCTTGGCAATGTTTACGCAACCGCCCTGCTGGTGGCCGCAGCGCATGCCTCGCGCCCTGGCGCTCCTCTTGCGACAGAGGGGGCACGAGCTTCGCTCTACCTTCTAGACTCCACCAGTACGAGGCTGATACTGGAAGACTCTCGTGGAAGAACGAACTCACCGCGTGCCTCCTTCGACCTCACCTCAGGTGATGGTCTGGCAATGAAGAAGACGTTGGACGATGGAATTCCCGTGCTGGTGGACGGAGATACCTACCTTAAGCGTTTTCCGACCAGTCAGCCCGCGTATGACTATCAATCTATAATTGTGGCTCGAATCCAGCCCAGTGCTACCAGCACGCCAGTTGGGCTTCTCTGTATCGACTCACCCAAGCCGCACGATCTAAACGAGGCGCATCGGGCTTTCGCGGAGGTCCTGGCTAACATGATTGGAGCAGCTCATGAACAGGCGTGACGACGACGGTGAGATCTATGCGCTGCTGGAACTTCGTGCCGTTGCGCGGATGCAGGCCGAACATGAAGTGGCCCTTCGTGCCGTGCGGTCAGAAGAGCGGCTGTGGGACTCGTTGGGGTATGCGCTGGCGTCTCTGATCAGCTTGGCGATTGCTATTTTGCTTGGAATTATGGGTGCGGCTCTGATGTGCTCTCTCGCTGTACTTGTTGCTCTGAGCGGCGGTTTCCTTTTCGCTCTCACTCGTAGGCAGCCAACTACGCCTCGTATCCCGCCATCCTTCACTCCTCGCTGACCGTGGTAGCCCCACAACGCGAACAACCAGTTTCCAGGCGGCTGTCACGGAGTACGCGGCGCGTGAGGGTGTGGGCCTGTCGCGGTACGAGGTGGAGCAGGCGGTGAAGCGGGCCGTACGGCGCGCGGAGCCCCAAGGTTGACGGCGCTACGCCTCGTCCGGCCAGACGGCCAGAAGGCGGTCTTCGTCCTCGTCCACCAGGGTGAGGCGGGCGCCGGGGATGGTGCCGTACTCGCCGATCCAGCGGACGAACTTGGCGCGGGCGACCGTCTCGTCCGACCACCAACCGTGGGCCACCGGGCGGTCGACGGCGATCAGGGTGAGGTGGAAGCGTTCAGGGGCGCTCACGGCGTTCCTTCATCCGCCGTTCCCTTGCCCGGCGCCCCATCTCCTCGAACTCCTCCTCGCTGAGGATCCGTACTGTGAGCCCGCGCTCGGCGGCCACCTCTTGCAGGTCGGCGAGGATGCCCGCGGTTGTGGTCGGCATGCCGGGTGCCGGCGGCCAGGTGAGGATGGCGTGCGGCATGCACAGGTCGACCCAGCGCGGCCCGTGCTCGGGGCTGGTGTAGGGGCGGGAGATGGCGCCCTCGTTGCCGCACACCACGCACGGCCACGGCGGCGGGCGCTTCACCCGCAGGGCCCGCTCGCGCGCGGTCGGACTGGCCGGCGCGTGCTCGAGCGTAGACAGGTCGATGCGCTGTTGGCGCAGCAGTTCGCCCAGCTCCATTCGCTCGCGCATGAGGCCCTCCCTCGATGTTCAGGCGGCAGCCTACTGTCTAGAATCGAACATGTGAACGATCCTGTCCCGTCGAGACTCGCGCTGCTCCGTTTCCTGGAGCGCGTACAGGAACGGGACCTGACCCGCACCCGCCGGTGGATCGCCGACGAAGAGCGCCGCGAGGCTGAACGCCAGCGCGGCCTCAAGGCCCGCCCGCCGGCGCCGCAGTGGCTCATTGATGTGGGGCTCAACCCGAAGGCCCCGCCGCTGTTCGTGCACGTGGGGGACTGTTGGATGGCGGGCAAGCGCAGCCGGGCCGTCAGCCAGGAGCAGGCCCGGCGGGCGCTCGCCGACGGCGTAAAGGCGTGTCGGCAGTGCCAGCCCGATACGGCCCTGGGCATGCTGGACTAGGCACTGCGCGGCCCGCGGGCCGTCTTCTTCGCGGCGGCCTTCTTGGTGGTCTTCTTCGCGGCGGCCTTCTTGGCCGGCTGCTTCTTCGCCGTCGTCTTCTTGGCCGTGGTTTTCTTCTTTGGCAGCTCGTGCACGTCGGCATGGCCCTCGCCGCGGGAGGCCTGCGCCTTGGTCACGGACTCCTTCAGGGCGGCCATCAGGTCGAGCACCTTGCCGCCCGTCTCGGGGGCGGGCGCCTCGGGCAGCGGTTTGTCCTCCCGCTTGGCCTCGATGATCTGCGCCAGGGCGTCGGTGTAGGCGTCGTGGAACTCCGGACCTTCCAGGTCCTCGCGGGTCATGCTCTCGATGAGAGCGAGCGCCCCGTCGATCTCGTCCTCGGTCACCTCCACCGGCGCCGGCAGCAGCTCGGTGGGGTCGCGGATCTCGTCCGGCCAGTACATGAGGTGCAGCACGAGCGCTTCGTCGCGCACACGCAGCAGGCCCAGCCGCTCGCGGCCGTGCCAGGCCCATTTGACGATGGCCACCCGGGAGGAGCGGCCGAGGGCTTGGCGCAGCAGCTTGTAGGGCTTGGCAGCGACCTGCCCGTTGGGGGTGAGGTAGAAGCCGGCGCCGATGCGGATCGGGTCGATGGACTCCAGCGGCACGAACGACTCGATCTCCACCGCCTTCGCGGTGGGCAGCGGCAGGTTCGCCAGCTCGGCGTCACTGATCGGGATGACCTGGTCCTTCGCCACCTCGTAGCCCTTGCCGATCTCGCTCTCGGTGACCTGGCGGTCCTCGATCTCGCAGAACTTGCGGTAGCGGACGCGGCCCTGATCGGCCAGGTGGTACTGGTGGAAGCTGATGCTGTGATTCTCGGTGGCGCTGGCCACGTGGATCGGAACCGTGACCAGGCCGAAGCTGATGGCTCCTGACCAGATGGTTCGGGGCATGGCTGACCTCCGCGACAGGCCCCGAGCACAGTCAGCCTATGAGCCGGGGCCTGCTACGGCATCCGGGCGCATGCCGCTTGTTGGGAGACGGCACAGCCGAGTGGGGCTTCCCGGAGGGGGCGTCTCCATAGCAGCTATGCCACCGCGCCTTCGACTGTCGCCCGGACGTCAAGCGGTGGACGTGTAGCCAAGCCTGGTTCGCTCTAGCAGCGGCCACCTCGGAAGCTTCTCGAATCTCTTCCAGAAGACCCTTGTTGGGCCGGGTTCACGGGTAATCAAAACTTCCAATCCTCCGACTTGATGATGTCGAGGAATCTGATGCACTGAATTCCCGTCCGTTGGCAAATGAACGGAATCTTGGGGCGATTTTCGTTGCCATCGCTTCCTTCTCCGGTGACTACTACGGCCCCGTGTTGTTTCGCCACCGCTATCACGAACGCATCGGCCCGATTCCTGCCCTTCATGTTTGCCACGAGCTTTGGATAGGAAGTCAGGATCGATTGCACGTCCCCGACAACGGCAGGATCCGTCGGGATGGCGATCTTTCCCTTGCCGTGACTCTCAAGCCACGCTTTCGCGGCCGCGTCATGAGTGCAAGCCTCTTCCCAGACTTCCTCGGACACAAAGAAGCGGCCATCATCGACAAGCTCATCTACCTTTCCCCAAAGTGCAGGAAAGGTAGCCTGAGGGTAATACCGTTCCAGGCCATCAAGGAGGGCACTCGTGTCCACCGAGTAGACGGGCAGTTGGCTCACCTGATTACCGCCTCTTGCAACCTCGGAAGCTGATCGTACTTGATGTCGAGATAGTCCACGACGTCATACGAAGAGATAGCGCGCGTCTGATAAGCGTCTAGCACCGACTCAACGTAGCTGCGTCCGAGATTACGGGCCTTGACCCGGTAGTAAGGGGGGCCGCCTTCGGCGCGTTTCTGCTTCTCCTTTTCTTCCCTTCGTAGCCGCGTATAGTGCGCGTCGAGCCGCGGCTTAAGAGCCCAGTACGTGTCCCAGTTTGCCAAACCGAGTGTGATCAAGCGAAGGAGGAAAGCCTCACTGCTGGCACCAAATCGCTGGCTTGCTCCCAAAAGGCCATCGAGCGTCCATTGCTCAGTGGTGCGGACTACCGGATCGCTCATCACACGGCCAGCCGGCATCAAGGCACTTGCGGCCACCCTATTACAGTACTGCTCTACCCTATCTTCGGAACGCTTTTGGGTCGTCGACTCGTGAAGGTCACATAGGCCTCCGGCATTCAAGGCGAGATGGCACATCTCATGCAGCAACGTGAAGAGCTTTGGTCGTGGCCAATCAGAACCGTTTAGGATAATCACCGGATACGGCCATGCTGAGGTCGAAAAACCTCGCATCTCGCTAATGTCCACGTCACGAGTTTGCAGGACGAGGATTCCGTGATTCTCGACGGCATCAATGGCTGCACGCAGCGCGTTTCGCGGGTTGTTGATGATCCCGCTCTTCCAGGAATCCATCCCTAGGAACTCTCGAAGGGCCTTGCCTGCATCCTCTGGGTTCGTGTCTCGCGTGAGTTGAAAACCGTGGTGAGATGCGATGACGGAGGATGGTGAGAGTTCCGATAGCTCAAGGACCACCTCCCGCTGCGAAAGAGCCCGCTTGTATTCGGCATGCAATGCCGGAGACCAGGAAAGGTCCGCTGCTTCACCTGTGCGTCGGAAGTCACGCAGTGCGTCGAACTCCTTGGGTGGAGCAGGTAGAAGCAAAACTGCCAGCGGGCGCTTATACAACTTGGACATCTGTCGCAGTTGATTGATGGTCGGTTGTAGTTCTCCCTGTTCAAAGGCTGTCAGTCGATCCTCTTTGACTGTGAGTCGTTTCGAAGCAAGTGTTTTGTCGTATCCCGCAGTCTTGCGTGCCCACTCCAAAATACCTGCTGCAACCGGAATGCGCTGGGAAGCTGACATTCAAGACCTCCCTTTCAAGCGGCGACTCGCAATCTAGCGTAAAAGGCATCTAGATCAGCTTACACGGACCTGATGGTGTTGACTACACCTGCAACGCATGTACCCTCGCGACGTTTTGATAAAACGTGGGTGGACCATATGTATGGGCCCTGTCTGTCCAACACGAATTAAAGCGGGTTCGAACTATGATGCCAATCCCTGTTGGATCCGCTTTCGTGCGATCAGAAACGCTCTGTTGGGGACTGGAGTGTCAGTAGACACAATCTGGATGTAAGCGTCGTTTACTGAATTCAGAAGGTCCCGCGCCTCCTCCCAAGCGTCATCCTTCGCCAACAAGCCAAGCTGGAGTCGAACCTTTTGCCGTAGAGCGGTATAGGAACGCGCGGAAGATTGGAAGTCGGCAGCCTTTTTGGTGGCTCCCAGAAAAGAGGCTGTCGCGGCAACTGCGCCTGTAACCGCAGAAATTGCCCCCCACGTCGGCGTCTTATTGAGTGCGGACATGAACCCTGATATCGCCGATGCGCATGCCGGTATGAAGACTACGAAGCGCCCCCAAAATTCCGCACTCTTGGCAGCTTCAAAATAAGCCTGCGCACTATATAGGCAGTTCTCGCGAATTTGCTCAAGCTCACTCTTGATTGAATCATACTGTTCATCATTCACAGCTCTGGCCTGCTCTCAAGAGGTTGGAATCTTAGGGTTTCCGGCAAGATAATTGCAGGTCCAGCGCAAATCCGGCAACGAATACCAGACGTCTCGCAGATATCTCCTGGCAAGCTTTTCCGATTCATAGAGAGCGATGAGCAGAGCTCTACGCATCGCAATGCTGGCCTCACTCTCGAATTTGTGGCGCAACAGCTGCGCCTCGGATGCCGACGCGACGCCGCCCAAGTATCTAACTGCGAATTCGCGGGGAAACTCTTCGCGGTTCCTGTCTTCCATAATTGTCCATGCCGCGCTCTTCATTTTCTCGCTCTGGATGCCTAGGTGCACAAAATATCTGAGGACCCGCTGCTCGATGTATGGGTAGCTGATGCTCTCCTGCGAATCCATGAATTCCTCTAAGCCGCGTTGTATGGTGGGCTGGCGGTGCCCACACTCGGCAAAGTAAGCGAATATCTCCCGGGATGCGTATGCGACATAGCGCAGGTTCTTCAAGCACCAGCCAACAGCGTAATCATCGCTAACAGCTCGAAGCTTATTAAGAGCGAACTTAAGATCAGTCGCACCTACTCGATCTGCATCGATTACCTTATCGAAGAAGGTCCTGACATCTCGCTCTGCTTCAGGATCCCCATGGCGCACAGCCTGATCGATTGAAGATTTTTGAGCGCTTAGAAGGTCTTGCATGACTTCCGCGAATTCGAGAATACCCGTCTTGTGGGCCGACATTGAAAGTCGCTTGGAGCGAAATATCCTGTTGACCTCAATGAGTACATCCCTAAGGGAATTCCACTCCTCATCGAAGATCATCACATCGTCCGAGTAGCGAAAAAAGGGGAATCCATTACGCTGCAGGAACTCGTCAACAGGGGCCAGGTAGATGTTCGCCAAAATTCCCGAAGCGTCTGATCCTTGCGGAAGTCCCCAAGCGGAATTGATGGTCTGAAACTTCTTCAGGAACATCGTTATGCGCTTCACGGCCATCTCGTCGCGAACAACCATGCTGAGATCGTCGCTCAAAAGGCCAATGTCAATATGCTCATAAAAGGAGGAAACGTCTAGTGATGCGACTTTATAGTTCCAGTTGCGCAATATCTCAGCTTTGGCTTCCCGCCTCATTCGGGTCCAGGAAGTCTTCCAGAAGATCGGCTTACTGGCTCGGTGGTTCCATCGGTAACTGTAGACTGAAGAGTTTCTGGAGGCGTCCAACTCCGGCGCTATGTCGAACACCATTGCGTCATATACCAGCCTGTCGGGGGCAGAGAAGCGCGCCAACGGACGAACCGCAATGTCATTCTTCGGGTAATCTACAATCTCCGTGTGGCGAGGGCCCAAGTTTCCATCACGTATGACCCCTTCTAATTCTTGGCGATAGCCCTTATCCCATTGATCGCTCACGTCATCGTAAACGGCGATGTCTGGGATCTCGGAGAACTCCTGCCCACGGATCAGGCTCCGCAATGCGGTAGTAAGTCGATCAGACACGTCGTCCATGTATTGCCCCCGCTTCCCCGGCGGTCAAATGATAGGGGAAGCGGGTCTACGGCAGGAATGCTTTGGCCGCATCGCCGAGGTGTTCCTCAGGCTCGCGCAGAATCCGCGATCGACGCCGGCCTTCACGTGGACATCGTCGTCTCCGACGCCGTACGCGCGTGCGGCACTTCGGAAGCCAGCTGCGCGGCGGCGAGTGCCAGGTCTACGGAGTCCCATACGAGTGCCGAGGTCTCGGACACCGCGGCGTTCTTCGTCCACCTCTCGCTGTGCCACCGGCACTCCAGCTCGAAGCGGTGCGCGCCGTGGGCGAGTTGCAAGAGCCGGCCCCGTCTGCTGGCAGCATTGTCGGCCCATGTGGCGCCGGCGCTCGGTCGCCTCTAGATGCTGATAGCGGCCCAGGCTGCCGCGGTCCGCTAGCCGGGCGCCATTCTCCGCTAGCGGTGCGCGTGCACCGGACGGCCACATGTGGATCAGAACATGCGAAGTCAGCCCGCTGTAAATCTGCCGGGTAACGACAGCATTCCTGCCTGAGCGACGCCGCCCATCCAGGTCTTATATGTACCGCCGCACGCCGGTCGCGTCACGCTGGTGTCCTGCCCCCGGTGATCGCCTGCGGCGGGCTGAGTAATGGTCGACAGGCCCCACGGACCCCGTCGTGGCCGATCGACCTGCTTGCCCCGCACTTCGATGTCAGTCGGGCCGCGATGCGCTATCGCCCGTTCGTCACGAGGACGGAGGCGGTGACGAGGTCGGCGTCTCCCCCGCCTCAACCTGGCGCAACTTGGCGGCTGCTCGAGCCGCCATCTGCTGCGTAAGATCCACGTCCGGGGTGCCCAAGTCGGCAACTTCAACCGCGGTGACGGCACTCCCGACGCGAATCAACAGGAAGTTCACTCCGACGGTCACACTGTCGACCGCCCCTGTGAATCGCATTGCTGCGCTCTCGTCGCCGTAGGCGGGAATCGATAGTAGGCCCGCAGTGAAGGAGACGTCTGTGCCGTCCACCTTTGACGTGAACTGCGGGCACTTCTGGGCGAAGTCCCGGACGCTGGCCATCGCGTCCTCAGCCCCGCTTCCGGTGAAGGCGACGACACTGCTTGCGACGAAGGGACCCGACGTGGACTTCTCGAACTCCGCGTCACCCGATTCCCCCGCAGAGGTGCTGGGCCGGGCGCGGAGGGTGTCCAGCAGCCGCTGGCAGATCACATCGTCCGTCTTCAGATCTGAGCTGTCGCTGCTGCTGGTCTCGGCGTATCCGGTCGGCATGTCACCGATCTCAAGGCGTGCGGCGTCAAGCTGGGCCCTGCTGAGCGGAGCGCCGGCCGGCGTAGTCGTCGCGGGTGCGGACGTCACCGCGGGGCTTGTCGGCACGGGGGACCGCCCCGATCCGCCGGAGCATCCGACAGCGGTCGCGGCGACGAGCGGTAGCCCTGCCATTCCGTACACCCGACTTCGGCGGCCCATCTGATCCTCCTCCCAGATCCGGTGTCTTTCCACGACACCACCGGGCAATGCGCACAGCCATCAGACCTGGGCTGATCGAGCGACAAGCGAGTGAGTCTCAAGCCGCCGTACCAATCTCGGCCCGCACCGACGCCGCCCACTTATCTCGCAACTGCTCGTACTCTGCTCGGGTTGCGCCCCACAACCGGCCGCCCATCTGCTGCAGCAGGACGTGGATGTCCGCATGCACGGCGTCCACGTGGGGAGCCGACCGCCCGGCTGTGCCCAATTTCGCCGTCTACCCTGCAGACACATCCGGCCGCTACCTGCCCGCAGGCCACGTCAACAACAAGATGACTCCTGCCTTGTCCTTTGGTTCGCATAAATCGAGAGAGGACTTCCTTGGCACGGCGTGGGTATATCGCAGTGACGGGTGCTCGGACAATCCGCGTTGGAGCCATCAACCTTGTGTCCTGGCAGAGTTGATCCGCGAGGGGAGCGGTGTAGCTTGCAAACCCTGCAGTTCCCAGGCGTCGTCAGCGTCACGCGTGCTGCCATTAGGGCAGCCAGGTACTACGAGTTGCGTCACCTGTGTGACACCCAGGACTTCTACGAACTCTCGTATCTGCTGCACGAGTTGGCCCGCCAGGACACGATCTTCCGTCGAGAGATGAGCCAGGCCCCGCTGCTTCTACCTGCGGATTTCGCAAGGATTCAGCACGACTTCTGGTACGACTTGCGGCACTACTTGGCTCGTTTCTCCCGCGTGCCGTATCAAGGCGTGTACTTCGGCCACCGACACGACCGGGTGAGTCGGGGCCGAACACCGTTCCTCGCCGAGGCGTTTCGTGCTCTGGATACGTACACGGGGAACACCCTCGACATCTATCTCTCACCGGCAGACCTCACAGCTCCCGGTGAAGCCACCGAAGATCCGGCGATGTACGACCAGTTCGCAGGGTTCCTCGGCGCCCACATGCCACCTTCACTCGACACTCTGTACGTGTGGAAGACACCGGACCCACACCAGGAAGACCCACGCTTTCGGCCTAAGCCGTTGCGACTCGGCCACTTCCACCGGGACGCACGCATTGGGGCCATCGCGAAACTCGCGCTGCTCCTGGAAGCCCGCATACCGCTCGCGGAGGCCGTACGAGAAGCCTGGGAGCACCCCGTTGCGCCTAACGCCGCTGAACTGGAGGGCCTGCTGCCTGGAAGCTCCCTCCGGCACAGGAAGGCGGCCAGAATCTGGGCCAGGGCATACGCGGCCCGTTATGGCGGCCAAGCGCAGGCCGAGACGGCGGCAAGGATCATCGCCGACCTACGGTCACCATCGCGGGCACGGCGTGCGACGGCGAGTGCCACGGTCGCCGCCGTCCTCACCGTTACGGGGGTGCTTGGTGCACCCCACGTACTGACGAACGACCTACCCGATACGTACACCGTCATCCACGATCTCTACCGAGATATCACAGGCGACCATGGCTAACGGTGCGTGGACCCCCCCCTTCCTCTGAGGCCACACCCTGGGGAGTGAACGGGGAGTGGATCAAGACAACGAGGTTGCGTCGCACCCACGCTAGCCAACGCACACCAAGGCTCTGACCTGCCCATATACCCAACGATCCTAGTCAGCGATCTCTCCGCACATTATTCGGGACGAAGAGGTCGTGGGTTCAAATCCCGCCACCCCGACGCTGGTCAGAGGCCACATACCAATCTTGGTGTGTGGCCTTTGTCGTGTGTGCCGGGAAAACTCGTGCGAACTCTTTCGCCTCGGCTCGCATCGGACAGGGACAGCGGGTGCATACGGACCCGCGCACGCACACGTCCCTGTCGGGCGGCGAGGTCGAGGAGCGCATGTACATGTTTCTGAGGGCACGGCGGGTTGTCGTCACGCTGGGGGCGGTTGCCGCTCTGGGGCTGCTCACCGCATGCGGTGGCGGTTCGGGCAGCGGCAGTGGCGGCGGTGGCGACAGCAGCAGCGACGACGCTTCGGCTACGGCGTCCCACTCCGCCCAGTCCGCCCCCGCCGGCGCCGCTTCACCGCAAGGCACGAAGGGCACGCAAGGCACGAAGGGCGCGCAGGACACCTCCGCCTCCAAGAGCGGCGGCGGCAGCGGTCGTTGTCGTGCCTCCCAGCTGCGTGGGCACGTGGGGCGGAACGATCCCGGGGCCGGGCAGGAGAATTTTCCGCTTGTCGTGACCAACTTCTCCGGGACCACCTGCACCCTCGACGGATACCCGGGCGCCGCCTTCGTGGACGGTTCGGGCAAGCAGCTGGGGCCGGATCCCAGGCGGGCCGCCGGGAGCCCGGTGAAGATCACGCTGGCGCCGGGCGCGAGCGCCTGGGCGGGACTGAGTTTCGGCAACCCTGAGATCAGCGGGGCGAAGACGGCCACGCCCACCGGGATCCTGATCACGCCGCCGGACGAGAAGGAGCCGGTGAAGGTGGACTGGACGGGCGGTGCGGTACCCGTCTCCGACGCCGCGAACCTGACGGTCTTCCGGGCGGGCAACGGCGGCTGACACCCGTCCGCGCGCCGCGTCGTCCGGCTCCGGTCCCTCCCCTCGTGGGGACCGGTGCCGAACGGTGCGGGCGGCCTTCGGGCTCGAGCGAAGAGATCAGCTGTGGTGCCGACGCCGCCTTTCCCGCAGCTTCGCCACCATGGGCTGAAGCTGGCCGAGAACCTTCGGCGTCCTGGGCTGTGTCTCCGGGCACTGAGCTGATGGCCTGCGCGGAAGGCGCGCCGCGGTTCGCCCTTACGTCGTGATCCTGCCAGCCGGGGCTCCCGCTGAGGAGATTCCGGCTCCGGTCCGGAGACTTAAGCCGCAGGTCAGCCGTATAAAGTGAGTTTTCCGGTCCGGATGGACAAACACGAGGGAAGCAAGGAGTGGAGGCCGTGGGTTCCGATTCAGGGGCACGTACGGCCTTCGCGGAGCGACTCGCGCTGCTGTACAAGGAGGCGGGCAACCCTCCCCTCGCGCGCGTGGCCGAGGCCGTCGTACACCTGCAGCGGGTGGACGAGCGGGGGCGGCCCGTACGGGTCTCCGCGCAGCGGATCAGCGACTGGCGGCGGGCCAAGAACGTGCCGGCCCAGTTCGCCGCCCTCGCCGCGGTCCTGCACGTCCTCATCCCCCAGGCCCGGCGCTCCCGGCCCGCGCCGGTCTCCCCCGGCCTGTACGACATGGGCCACTGGCAGCGCCTGTGGGAGCGCGCCGTGGCCGACCCGGCCGGCGACCGTCCCCCTGCGGCCGCCGACCCCGAGGAGCCCTCCGCCGGGGCCGCTGCCGTCCCCGGCGTGTGCCCGTACCGGGGCCTGGCCTCCTACCGGCAGGAGGACGCCCGCTGGTTCTTCGGCCGGGACCGGAGCACCGGCGCGCTCGTCGACCAGCTGCTCGCGGCGGAGCGGACGGGCGGCCTGGTCATGCTCGTCGGCGCCTCGGGCGCGGGGAAGTCCTCGCTGCTGCACGCGGGCCTGGCGACCGCGGTGAAGAGCGGCGCGCTGGGCAGCGGCGGCAAGCCGCGGGGCGTGCTGCAGCTCGTACCGGGGGCGGATCCCGTCGGGGAGCTGACCCGGAGGATTCCCGAACTCGCCTCCGTCGTGGAGGCACACGGCGGGGACGACGAGGACGCTGAAAACGCCGGGGCCGCCGGGAACGTCGAACGTGCCGTCCGGGACGCCTTCGTCCGCTGGGCCCGTCGTGAGACGCCGTCCGAGGGCCGTCCCGTGGTCATCGTGGACCAGTTCGAGGAGGCGTTCACCCTCTGCCCCGACGAGGCGGCCAGGCGGCTGTTCGTGCGGATCCTGCACGCCGCGTGCACGCCCGCGGAGACCGACGAGCCGGCCCCGGTGCTGGTGGTGCTCGGTATCCGCGCCGACTTCTACGAGCAGTGCCTGGCCCATCCCGAGCTGGCCGACGCGCTCCAGCACCGCCACATGGTGCTCGGGCCGCTGACCACGGCCGAGCTGCGTGACGCGGTGAACGGGCCGGCCAAGGCCGTAGGGCTGGAGCTCGAACCGGGCCTCGCGGAGCTGATCCTGCGCGAGGTGAGCGCCGACGGGCCGCGCGGCGCGCACGACGCCGGTGTGCTGCCGCTGCTGTCGCACGCGCTCCTCGCCACCTGGCAGCGGCGCAAGGCGGGGCGGCTGACGCTCGCCGGATACCGTGCCGCGGGCGGCATCCAGGGCGCGGTGGCCGCCACCGCCGAGCGGGCCTGGTCCGGCCTCGATCCGCCCGCCCGTACGGCCGCGCGGCTGCTGCTGTTGCGGCTGGTCCGGCTGGGCGAGGACACCCAGGCCACCCGCCGCCGGGGCACGCGGCGCCAGCTGGCGGACGAGTCGACCAACCCCGACAAGACGGAGGAGTCGCTGGAGGCGCTGGTCCGCGCCCGGCTGGTGACGCTCGACGCGGACACCGTGGAGATCACCCACGAGGCGCTGCTGCACGCCTGGCCGCGGCTGCGCGACTGGATCGACGAGGACCGCAACGGCAACCTGCTGCGGCAGCGGCTGGAGGAGGACGGCCGGGCCTGGGAGGGCTCGGACCGCGACTCGTCGCTGCTCTACCGGGGTTCGCGGCTGGAGCAGGCGCACACCTGGGCGAAGTCCGCCAAGGACGGCGGCGACACCTTCCTCAACCGCAGCGCGGTGGAGTTCCTGGCCGCCTCGGTCAGGCTGCGCCGGCGCACGGTGTGGATCAGCCGGAGCGCGGTCTCCGCGCTGGTCGTGCTCGCGCTCCTGGCCGTCGGCGCCGCGGTCGTCGCCTGGCAGCAGCGCAACGACGCCGTCTTCGAGCAGGTGGTCGCCGAGGCCGACCGCGTCCAGTACACCGATCCGTCGCTCTCCGCCCAGCTCGACCTGGTGGCGCACCGGCTGCGGCCGGGCGACCAGGACGCCAACAGCCGGCTGGTATCGATCGTGAACGCGCCGCTGGCCACCCCGCTGACCGGCCACGACGGCGCCGTCTACCTCACGTCGTTCAGCCCGGACGGGAAGGTCCTGGCCACCGCCGGTTACGACCGGACGGTCCGGCTGTGGGACGTACGCGACCGCACTCACCCCAAACCGCTCGGCGCACCCCTCACCGGCCACACCAGCTGGGTGAGCAGCGCGGTCTTCAGCCCGGACGGCCACACCCTCGCCAGCGCGGGCGACGACGGGACGATCCGGCTGTGGGACGTACGGGACCCCGCGCATCCCGTACGGCTCGGTACGCCCCTGACCGGGCACAAGGGCACCATCTACCTGATCGCCTTCAGCCCGGACGGGCACACGCTGGCGTCCGTCGGCGAGGACCGCACCGCGCGCCTGTGGGACGTGTCCGACCCGGCGCACCCGGCCCGCATCGGCGCACCCCTGAAGGGCCACACCGCCGCCGTGCGCTCCGTCGCGTTCAGCCCCGACGGACGGACGCTGGCGACGGGCGGCGACGACGACACCGTACGGCTGTGGAACGTGTCCGACCGGGCGCACGCCACCCAGATCGGCTCGCCCCTGACCGGCCACACCGATCTGGTGCACTCCGTGGCCTTCAGCCCGGACGGCAACACCCTGGCCAGCGGCAGCGCGGACGACACCGTACGGCTGTGGAACGTGTCCGACCGGGCGCACGCCACCCAGATCGGCTCGCCCCTGACCGGCCACACCGGGCCCATCTGGTCCGTGGCCTTCAGCCCGGACGGGGAGCAGCTGGCCGCCGCGAGCGCGGACAGCAGCGCGAGCCTGTGGAACGTGAGCGATCCCGAGTACCCCTCGCAGGTCGGCGAGCCGCTGGCGGGCAGCAGCGGCGAGATGTACGCGCTGGGCTTCAGCCCCGACGGCCGGACCCTCGCTACGGGAAGCGGTGACGGCAAGGTCCGCCTGTGGTCGATCCCGACGTCGGACATGATCGGCCGGACCGGGGAGTTCCGCCCGGACGGGAAGGTGCTCGCGACGGTCGGGCGCGACGGCGCGATCCGGCTGTGGAACGTGCAGAAGCCGGACCGGCCGGTGGCGCTGAGCAGACCGTTCAAGCACGCGGACGGCGGTGAGGAGATGGTCTTCTCCCCCGACGGCCGCACGCTCGCGGTGCTCACGGCGGACCGCAAGGTGCACCTGTGGAACGTCTCCGACCCGTCCCGGCCGGTCTCCTACGGGCCCCCCATCGAGCTGCAGACCCGGTTCATGGGCCCCGACGCGCTGGCGTTCAGCCCGGACGGGCGCACCCTGGCCACCGCCTACACCGACCACACCTTCCAGCTGTGGAACGTCGGCGACCCGGCGCACGTCGTCGCGTACGGCGCCCCGCTCACCGGCCACAAGGGCTACATCAACGCCCTCGACTTCAGCCCGGACGGCCACACCCTCGCCAGCGGCAGCGCCGACGGCACCATCCGGCTGTGGGACGTCGACGACCCGGCGCACACGACGCCGGTCGGCGCGCCGCTCGCCTGGCATTCGGGACCCGTCAACGTGCTCGCCTACAGCCCCGACGGCCACACCCTCGCGAGCGGCGGCGACGACGACACGGTCCGGCTGTGGAACAGCACCGACCCGGCCCGGACGACGCCGCTGGGCTCCCCGCTCACCGGTCACACCGAGGCGGTCGTCTCACTGACGTACAGCCCGGACGGGCACACGCTGGCCAGCGGCGGCAACGACAACACGGTTCGCCTCTGGAACGTGACCGACCCCTCCTCCGCCGGCCCGATCGGCCAGTCGATGAGTCCCAACGCCAAGACGGGCAACTTCCTCGCGTTCAGCCCGAGAAGCCACATGCTCGGCGTCTCCAGCGGCGCCGACACCGTACGGCTGTGGAGCCTGGACCCCGACGACGCCGTCCGGCGCATCTGCTCGGCCACGCACGGCGTGCTGACGGCGCAGAAGTGGCACGAGTACCTGCCGCGGCTTTCGTACAAGCCGCCGTGCGGCGACTAGGGGGCCAACTCCGTTGCACAGATGGTGAGTTGATCGACGGGAACTCGTGATTCCGGCCACAACCACGGGTCGGAGCCGGGCCGTCGACTCCCGCCGCGCGTGCGGCCTTGTTAGGCTGGGCGACAGCCCGGTCGCTGGTGCATCCCCCGTCGCCAGCGACCGGGTCTTCGCATGTCCCCCACATGCCCGGAAAGGTGGTCGCCGCCGTGGACCGGCGCATCGCCGTCGTCACCGCCGTGCACGCCCCGTCGGCCGGGTTCCTCGCCGAGGCGTACAAGTCCCTTTGCGCGCAGGAGCTGTTGCCGGGCTGGTCGTGGCACTGGGTGATCCAGGAGGACGGCACGACGGACGAGGTCCGCGGTCATGTCCCCGACGACGCGCGCGTGACCTTCCGGCAGGGCCGGCCGGGCGGCCCCGGAGTCGCCCGCACGATGGCGCTCGCCCATGCCGAGGGCCCGTACGTGAAGATCCTCGACGCCGACGACCTGCTCCCGGCGGGCGCGCTGGCCCGCGATCTTGCCGTGCTGGAGGGCGAGTCGGAGATCGGGTGGACGACGTCTCGGGCGCTGGACCTGCTGCCGGACGGCTCGACGGCCGGCTTCCCGGGCGACCCGGACGAGGGCCCGATCGAGCGGGGCGCCGTGCTCGACTTCTGGAAGGCGAACGACCACCGCGCCCAGGTGCACCCGGCCACGCTGTGCGTCCGCCGGGACCTGCTGCTGGCCCTCGGTGGGTGGATGGCCCTGCCGGCCTCCGAGGACACCGGCCTGCTGCTCGCGCTGAACGCCGTGAGCCGGGGCTGGTTCTCCCGCGAGGTGGGTCTGCTCTACCGCAAGTGGGAGGGGCAGGTGACGGGTCAGGCGGCGCACGTGGACCCGGACGAGCGCGCGGCGCGCATGGCCGTGGTGGAGGCGCGGGCGAGGGCGCTCGCGAACTTCCGCCTACGCCCTCCGCTCACGGACTGACCGCCCCGCCTGCGCCCCCGCTCACGAACCGACCACCGGCGTGCGCCCTCCGCTCACCGACTGACCGCCCCCACCCGCGCGCTCCCGTCACGGACTGACCACCCCACCGCGCCCCACCGCCACGGACCGACCACCCGACCGCGCCCCGCCGCCACGAACCGACCGCCCCACCCGCGCGCTCCCGTCACGGGCCGACCGCCCCGCCCTCTCCGCCGCCCAGGGCCAGCCACCCCGCCACCCGGCGCACCGTCGTCTCGTCGAGCCGGTCCACGAGCTCCTGTACGGCCGTGTGGTCGTCAGCGGTGAGGTCGTAGAGGCCCGCCTTGCTCAGACCCGCCATGAGCACCTGGCGCTTGCGGGCGTCCATGCGTTCCGAGAGCCTGCTCGGCTCCTCGGGGCCGGCGGACGGCCGGGGCGCCGGAGCGGCGGCGGCGGGGGCGGCCGAGACGTCGAAGCGCTGCCATCCGCCGTCCTTCGGGCCCCACAGGCTCACCGCGAGGGCGCCGCCGCGCGCCCGCACGGTGTGGGCCATCTCGCCGAGCGCGTACTGCACGGGCGCCCGGTGGGGCGACTCGGCGCACACCTGCCAGGAACCCGAGGAGGACCCGTGGAACAGCGCGACCCAGCGGGGGTCCCCGGTCGGCTGCGGACTGGGGGGAGGTGTCGTCGTCGCCACTGCGTATCGCCCTTCACTCACCCGTTTGGAAGCCGGACAGCAGGGGACGATAACTGACGGCCCGTCAGATATCCAGAAGCAGGGACGAGGGGGTTGGGGATGACCGGGCTCGATGACGCGGAGGCGCTCAGGAAGGACCATGCCGCTCGCGCGCACAGTGCCTACGACCGTGCCGTGGCTACGTGCGGGTACGCCGGGGTGGATCCGGCCGCCGCCGAGCTCGTGCCGACGACTCCCGCCGGGCGCGCCGCGGGCGCCCTCCGCCTGTCCGCGCGCTCCCTCGACGCGCTCGCCACGACCGCCCCCGACCCGGCGGCCGACGCCCGCTGCGCGCGGAACGCCGCCGCCACCGCGGCACTTGCCGCACAGCTGGCCGACGCGGCCGACGGCGGCGAGGCCGGCCACCGGGCCATGCGGGCGGCCCTCACCGCCTCGCAGGCAGCCGCGGCGGCGGCCGGCGGGTCCGCGGCGGGACGGGACCCGTCCCTGAACGCCGCCGCCGACGACGCCGAGGAACGCGCGGTCGCCGCCGCGCACGAGGCGGGGTGGGGCGTCAGTTGTTCCAGGACTCGTCGTACGGGTCCTTCGGGGTCGGGACCGGCTTCGCCGACGTGACGCGCAGGTAGGGGATCGGGCCGCCGTTCACGGGGTCCTTGGTCTGCCGGGCGGTATAAGTCCCGCTCACCTGGAGCCACTTGTCCGGCTGGAGCACCGGGGGGATCTTGCCGGTCAGGGCGATCTTCACCGGCTGGGCGTCCGCGGCACAGCAGTTGAGGGCCATCCGCACCAGGTAGGGGTGGCCGGCCTGGTCCAGGGCGACGAAGCCGATGACCTCGACCTGGCGGCCTTCGATGGAACGGCCGTGCTCGTAGACCGCGCGGGTCGCGTAGTCGACCACGGTGAGGGGCAGCGGGTTCGAGGCGGGCAGGGCGTTGTAGCCGTACGGCTGCTGCAGCGCCGTACCGGTGCGCATCGCGCTGTACGAACCGAGGGCCGGCGGAGCGACCAGGATGAGGGCCAGGAGAGGAAGGGCGAGGAGCCAGGCCACGCGGGGTTCGCGGTGGACGTGGCCGTGGCCGTCGTCGTCGTGCCCCTCTCCGTGGCCGGCCTCGCTCCTGCCGCGGCCCCGCCACTCGTACCAGACCGTCGCCAGCGCCGCCGCGATCAGCACCGCGCCCGACATCAGCAGCAGCGGCTGCAGTCCTGCCTTGACGTAGCGCAGATAGAGGTTGGTGAAGCCCGCGTGCAGCAGGGCCGCGCCGAGCAGGAACAGGACCGCCGCCTGTGCCTGGCGGTTCACAGGAGCACCGCCCCGGTCAGGACCGCGCCCGCGATCGCGAGGACGAAGGTGGCGGGCGCGAACCGCAGGGCGAAGCCGCGGCCGAACGTGCCCGTCTGCATCGCGAACAGCTTCAGGTCGATCATCGGGCCGACGACCAGGAACGCCAGCTTGGCCGTGAGCGAGAACTGGGTGAGCGACGCCGCCACGAACGCGTCCGCCTCCGAGCAGATCGACAGCAGTACGGCGAGGACGGCCAGCGCCAGGATCGCGACCAGCGGGTTGCCCGCCGCCGTGCGCAGCCAGCTCGCCGGGGCGACCGCCTTCAGGGTCGCGGCGGCCATCGCGCCGATGACCAGGAAGCCGCCCGCGTGCATCACGTCGTGGCGGACCGAGCCCCAGAACGCGGCCCCCTTGCCCTGGCCCTCGTGGTGCGGGCGCTCCGGCGGGCGCAGCCAGTCGGTGCGGCCCAGGCGCTGCCACAGCCAACCCATCACACAGGCCACCAGCAGGCTGGCGACGAAGCGGGCGAGGACCATCTCCGGGTTGCGGGGGAAGGCGACCGCGGTCGCCGTCAGCACGATCGGGTTGATCGCCGGGGCGGAGAGGAGGAAGGCCAGCGCCGCGGCCGGGGTGACGCCCCGCCGGACCAGCGCCCCGGCGACCGGCACGGACGCGCACTCGCAGCCCGGCAGGATCGCGCCCGCCACTCCGGCGACCGGGACCGCCAGCGCGGGCCGCTTCGGCAGCGCGCGGGCGAAGAACGACGCCGGCACGAACACGGCGATGGCCGCGGAGAGCAGCACGCCGAGCACCAGGAAGGGCAGCGCCTGGACGAGCACGGCCACGAACACCGTCATCCAGCTCTGCATGACGGGCGCGGAGAGCGCGCCGCGAATGGGGCCCTGGAGCACCACCAGCACCAGGAGCAGCACGATCAGGGCGAGGGACTTGGTGTCGGCGGACCTCGACTCTGCGGACCTCGTGTCGGCGGATCTCGACTCTGCGGACTTCGTGTCGGCGGCAGCGTCAGCGGTGTCGGCCACCGGTTCGTGGCTGTCCGCCGTCGGCGGGGCTGCTTTGGTGATGGCCACGTGCGAGGTACCTCCGGTGGTACGGAAGGGCGCTGGTTTCCCTCCCCTTCACTACGCCGGAAAAGCGGCCGTTGTTCACTCGATTCTGGAACCACCCGTCTCTTTGGGGCAGTCTTTCCCCTCGTGGCGAGCGTTCCGAATCAAGGGCAGCCGGACGAAGACGGGTCCGCGCACATGGTCGTGTGCGGCGACGACGGGCTGGCGCACAGACTCGCCGCCGAACTGCGGGGTGTCTACGGCGAACAGGTCACCCTCGTCGTACCGCCCTCCGAGCGCGGTGTGCGCATGCCGGCGGTCGGGCGGGCCCGGGCGACCACGGCGGCGCTGCTCGACCGGGTGGTGAACGCGACCGTCAACCGCGCGGGCGGCGGCGCCGCCGAACCCGTGGGAACCGCCCAGGTCATGGCGGCCGCCGAGCCGACCGAGGAGGCGCTCGGCGCGGCGGGCGTGGCGCGGGCCACCGCCCTGGCGCTCGTGTACGACGACGACGAGACCAACATCCGCGCCGCCCTCACCGCCCGCCGGCTCAATCCCAGGCTGCGGCTGGTCCTCCGGCTCTACAACCGGCGGCTCGGCCAGCACATCGAGGAACTCCTCGACCAGGCCGCCGCGTTGGCCGCGGGCAACGGCGACGGCTCCGGCTCCGACGCCTCCACGACCGTACTGTCCGACGCCGACACGGCCGCGCCGGCGCTCGTCGCCACCGCCGTCGCCGGTACCAGCAAGGTCGTCCAGACCGACGGTCTGCTGCTGAGGGCGGTGGAACGGACGCCGATGGTCGGCCAGCTGGCCGAGCCGGGACTGGCCACGCTGGCGCTGCTGTCCGCGGACAGCGCCGAGAACGGCGCGGAGCAGGGGCCCGAGCTGCTGCCCGACGGTGCGGCGGTGCGCGCCGCGACCGGCCGCGGGACCGTCGTCCTGGAGCAGGTGTCCTACGCCGGGCCCGAACTGCCGCCCGCCCGCGGGGCCGTGGCGTTCGCGTCGCTGTTCTCGCGCCGGCTGCGCTGGTCGCTGGCCGGGATGGTGGGGTGCGTGCTCGCGCTCGCGGTGGCCCTGTGGCTGGTGACGGGGATGCATCCGCTGAGCGCGTTCTATCTGACGCTGCTCGATCTGTTCGCCATCGACAACCCCGCGATCGGCGCGTCCGTCGGCCGGCAGATCCTGCAACTCCTGTCCGGGCTCACGGGGTTGCTGCTGCTGCCGGTCCTGCTGGCCGCGGTGCTGGAGGCGCTGGGCACCTTCCGCACCACGTCCGCGCTGCGCAAGCCCCCTCGGGGGCTGGGCGGGCATGTGGTGCTTCTCGGCCTCGGCAAGATCGGCACACGCGTGCTGACCCGGCTGCGCGAACTGCGCATCCCCGTGGTGTGCGTCGAGTCCGACCCCGAGGCACGGGGCATGGCGACCGCGCGACGGCTGCGGGTGCCGGTGGTGCTCGGAGACGTCACCCAGGAGGGCGTCCTGGAGGCGGCCAAGATCCACCGGGCGCACGCACTGCTCGCGGTGACCAGCGCGGACACCACTAACCTCGAGGCCGCGCTCTACGCCCGGTCCGTGCGGCCGGATCTGCGGGTCGTCCTGCGGCTGTACGACGACGACTTCGCCACCGCCGTGTACCGGACCCTGCGCGCCGCCCATCCGCGGGCCTCCACCCGGAGCCGCAGCGTGTCCCATCTGGCGGCGCCCGCCTTCGCCGGGGCGATGATGGGGCGCCAGATCCTGGGCGCGATCCCGGTGGAGCGGCGGGTGCTGCTATTCGCCGCGGTGGACGTGGGCGGGCACGCGCAGCTGGACGGCAGGACGATCGCCGAGGCGTTCCGGCCGGGGGCCTGGCGGGTGCTGGCCCTCGACACCGGTACCTCTGCCTCCGGCGGCCGGCGGGAGGAGCCGGCCACGGAGGAGGCGTACGAGGATCTGCCGGGGTCGGGGCTGGTGTGGGATCTGCCGGACTCGTACGTGCTGCGGGGGTCGGACCGGGTGGTGCTCGCGGCCACCCGGACGGGGCTGGCCGAGCTGCTGGGGCGACGTCCACGGGACCGGGCCGGGGCGTGACGGACTCGGCGCGGGCCGGGGCCGACGGGCTCGGCGCGGGCCGGGCGGGACATGCTCGGCGCGGGCTGGGGCGTGACGTGCTCGGCGCTGGACCGTCCGGCGAGCTCGGCCTCGGACGGGGCCCGACGGACTCGGCCTCGGACGGGGCTCCGCGCTGGACGCGGCTTGGCGGACCTCGCGCCGGACGGGCCGCAGGAACTGCCCGCCCGGCGCCCGGATGTCATCCCAGGTGACGCTCCGCGAACTCCAGTTCAAGCCGCACCTGCTTGATCCGCTCGTCCACGACCAGCGAGCCGTGACCGGCGTCGTAGCGGTAGACCTCGTGGGTCGCGCCGCGGGCCTCCAGGCGCTTGACGTAGTTCTCGATCTGGCGGATGGGGCAGCGGGGGTCGTTGACGCCCGCCGAGATGTAGACCGGCGCCGTGACCTCGTCGACGTAGGTCAGCGGGGAGGAGGCCTCGAAGCGGTCGGGGACCTCCTCCGGGGTGCCGCCCAGCAGGGTGCGGTCCATGGCCTTCAGGGCTTCCATCTCGTCGTGGTACGCCGTGACGTAGTCGGCGACCGGGACCGCGGCGATGCCCAGCGTCCAGGCGTCCGGCTGGGCACCGATGCCCAGAAGGGTGAGGTAGCCGCCCCAGGAACCGCCGGTCAGGATCAGGCGGGCGGGGTCGGCGAGGCCCGAACCCACCGCCCACTCGCGGACGGCGGCGATGTCCTCGAGTTCGATGAGGCCGACGCGGTGCTTGAGGGCGTCGGTCCAGGCGCGGCCGTAGCCCGTGGAGCCGCGGTAGTTGACGCGGACCACCGCGTACCCGTGGTCGACCCAGGCCGCCGGGCCCGCGGCAAAGGAGTCGCTGTCGTGCCAGGTCGGGCCGCCGTGGATGTCGAAGACGGTGGGCAGCGGGCCGGTGGCGCCCGCCGGCTTCTGGACCAGGGCGTGGATGCGGCCGCCGGGGCCCTCCACCCAGACGTCCTCCACGGGCACCGAGCCCGGCGACTTCATGCCCGGCGGGTCGAGGACGACCTCGCCCGTCGTCGAGCGGACCGCCGACGGCTCGGCGGCCGAGGACCAGAGGTACTCCACGCTGCCGTCGGGGCGGGCCGTCGCGCCGGAGACCGAGCCGGGCGGGGTGGGGACCTTCTCCAGGCTCCCGCCGGCCAGGTCGTAGCGGAACATCTCGCTGCGGGCCTCGAAGCTGTGCACGATCAGCAGGCCGGTGCCGTCCGGGTACCACTCGGCGCTCACGTCGCCGGGCAGGTCCAGGGCCAGGTCGGTCTCCTCGCCGGTGGCCGTGTCCCACAACATCGGCTCCCAGCGGCCGCGGCGCTGGTGGCCGACGAGCAGACGGGTGTCGCCGTCGACGGGTGCGAAGCCCAGGACCTCCAGGCCCAGCTCCTCCTTGCCGCCCCCGGTGTCGTCCAGCTCGGCGACCGCCGTGCCGTCCAGGCGCAGCACGCGCAGGGCGGAGTGCATCGCGTCGCCGTGCTCCGTGTGCTCGATCGCGATCAGCTCGCCGTCGTGGGAGAGGTCGCCTACGCCCGCCGACTCGCGGTGGCGGTAGACCTCCACCGGGTCCTCGCCCGTGCGCGAGAGGTGGATCGTGGTGCCGTCCTCGTCGGTGGAGCGGCCGACGACCGCCGTGCGGCCGTCCCGGGCGAGGGCCAGGCCCGCCGGGTAGGAGGCCTCCAGGCCCTGTGCCGCGAGCTCGTCCTCCCCGCCCGTGAACGGCTGCCGGCGCCAGACGCCGAACTCGTCGCCGTCCTTGTCGTCGAACCACCAGATCCACGCGCCGTCCGGGGTGAGCACACCGTCCGTCGTGCCGTTCGGCCGGTCCGTCACCTGGCGGCGGTCGCCCGTCGACCGGTCCCAGGCATACAGCTCGTACGTCCCCGTCGCGTTCGACACGAACAGGGAGCGGTCCGGTGCGTCCTCCGCCCAGTCGGGCAGCGACACCCGCGGCGCCCGGAAGCGCTTCTCCCAGTCCGGCATGTCCTCTTTCCGCTCCGGCGCGGCGGACCCGTTGCTCTCAGTCATGACCCCATACTGCCTGCTCCCCATGACCCTGTGCGGGCGGGATCCTCAGCCTGTGGACAACTTCTACCGCTCCCTTACCCGGCCCCTTCCGGCCGCGCCCTCGGACCCTCCCCGATGCGGGCGTCCGCCCAGCTCGGATCCGTTTGTCAGTGGCGGGGTGCAGACTGCTCGGCATGACCGATCTGCGCAAGACAGTCGAGAGGTTCTGGGCCGCCGCCGCGGCCCGGGACTGGAGCGCCTTCGCGGACACCCTGGCCGAGGACGTCGTCTACACCCTGCCGCAGACGCGTGAGCGGATCACCGGCAAGCAGCGGTACGTGGAGTTCAACCGCGAGTATCCGGGCGACTGGCGCCTGAGGATCGAGCGCATCGTCGCCGAGCCGGGCCAGGTGGTGAGCTGGATCCACTTCACCGTCGGGCTGGAGGAGATGTACGGGATCTCCTTCTTCTCGGGTGCGGACCGGATCACGTCCATAACCGACTTCTGGCCGGAGCCCTACGAACCCCCGGCCGGCCGGGACCACCTCACCGAGCGGTACTGACCCCGCGACAGGCCTCCGCAGGGCGGCGCCGTACCTTTGATGGCGTGTACCGGTTTCTGCTGACGTCCCGCTGGTGGGGGATCAACGTCTTCGTGCTGCTCGCCATCCCCTTCTGCATCTTCATGGGGTCCTGGCAGCTGAGCCGGTTCGAAGACCGAGTGCAGAGCCACCGCGACGCGACCGAGCAGGTCACGACGGCCCGGCACGAGGCGGCCGCCCCGCTGCACGAGCTGCTGCCCGTGGACCAGGCGACGTCCGGCAGGCAGGCCACCGCGACCGGGCGGTACGGCAAGCAGCTGCTGGTCCCGGACCGCGACCTCGACGACAAGCGCGGCTTCTACGTCCTGACGCTGCTGCGCACCGACGACGGCAAGGCGCTGCCCGTGGTGCGGGGCTGGCTGCCGGGTTCCGCCGACGCCGCGAAGGCGCCCGCCGCGCCCACCGGTGAAGTCACCGTCACCGGCGCGCTGCAGGCGTCCGAGACGCCCGGCGACGACGGGGTGAGCGCCCAGGGCGGTCTGCCGTCCGGGCAGACCGGGGCGATCAGCTCGGCGGCGCTGGTGAACCTCGTGCCGTACGACGTATACGACGCCTGGATCACGCTGGACAAGGCCGACAGCGGGATGACGGCCGTGCCGGCCAAGGCGCCCTCGGACTCCGGCCTCGACCTGAAGGCGTTCCAGAACCTCGGCTACACCGGCGAGTGGTTCGTCTTCGCCGGGTTCGTGGTGTTCATGTGGTTCCGGCTGCTGCGTCGCGAGGTCGAGTTCGCACGGGACGCGGAGATGGGTCTGGTCGCGGAGGAAGAGGAGAGCGTGACCGTCTGACGCCGGTGGGGGCGCGAGCTCCCGGCCGGAGGCAGCCCCCGGGTCACGCCTGCCGCCTCACGCCCCGGCCAGTATCCCGGTGAAGTAGACCGTGCCCGCGCATGCGTTGGACACCACCGCCGACACCGTGGGCGAGCCCGCCTCCGTCGTGTGGGACACGATCACGCTGCCGTCCGCCGTGCCGTCCTCCCGCATCAGCTGCGTCGTGACGCCGCTGTCGGTGCCGGTGGACGTGCTGCCGGTGGTGCTGCCGGTGTCGCCCGTCGGGGTGGGCGTGGCGGAGGGACCGCCGTCGGTGGTGCCGCCGTTGCCGCCCGTGCTGGGGCAGGCCGCCGAGGGGACGAAGGCGAACTTCTCCTCGTAGGCCGCACCCGGCTGCAGCAGCAGCCCGGTGACCTCGGTGGCGGGGTCGGGCAGGCCGGCCGCCGCGTCGCCGGCCACATGCCGCTGCGCGCCGACCTTGGTGGCGTCCGCGGCTCCTTGCGCGAGCACGCTGACGCTTCCGGACCCGCCCACGCTGCACGCGGCGGTGGAGATGTTCACGACGCGGAAGGTGCCGTAGACCGTGCCCGCGGAGTCGGGGGCGTCGACGGACTGGGTGGCCGAGCCGAGCTGCTCGGCGGTGCACACCGGGGTACCCGCCGCACTGGTGGCCGCCGGGCCGGTGCCCGCTCCGCTGCCGGTGCCGGGCGTGCTGCCCTTTCCCTTGCCGTCGCCCTTCGTGCTGCCCTTGCCCTTGTCCTGCGACTTGCCGGAAGTGCCCCCGGCAGTGCTGTCACTGCCGTCGGCTTTTCCCTGGCTCGCGCCGCCCTGGGCCTGCGAGGCCTGGCCGGCGACGGACGGGTTGACGTCGGAGCCCGTGGCGCCCGAGACGTGCAGCAGGGCCGGGACGGCCGTGCCGATGAACAGGGCGGCTGCCGCCATGCCGACGGCGGCCTGCCGCTTGCGGGCGCGCCGTGCGGGCACGGCCCGCCGCAGATGGTCCAGCGTGCCGTCACGCGGCTCGACGGTCTCCACCGCCTGCTGCAACATCCTGCGCAGGGCCTGCTCGTCCGAGTCGAACCCGTCCTCGGGGCTCCGGTCGTCGCGGCCGTGGTTCACAGTTCTGTTCCCAGCGTGCGGTTGCGAGTGCTCTTGCTCGTGCGTTCTTGTCGGCTCATGCCAGGCGAAAGGTTCGTGTCGGTCATGGGAGTCGGGCCCCTCGGCGTCCTTGTTCATGCCGGCGCCTCCATCGCGATCCGGAGTGCCGCGATGCCGCGGGAGCCGTACGCCTTCACCGAACCCAGCGATATCCCGAGCGACTCGGCGACCTGGGCCTCGGTCATGTCCGCGAAGTAGCGCAGCACCAGGACCTCGCGCTGACGGCGCTGCAGTCCCTTCATCGCCTTGATCAGGGAGTCGCGCTCCAGCTGGTCGTAGGCCCCCTCCTCGGCGCTCGCCATGTCGGGCATCGGCTTGGAGAGCAGCTTCAGGCCCAGGATGCGGCGGCGCAGGGCGGAGCGGGAGAGGTTGACGACCGTCTGACGCAGGTACGCGAGGGTCTTCTCGGGGTCGCGGACACGTTTGCGTGCCGAGTGCACGCGGATGAAGGCCTCCTGGACGACGTCCTCGCAGGAGGCGGTGTCGTCGAGCAGGAGGGCGGCGAGTCCCAGCAGCGAGCGGTAGTGCGCGCGGTAGGTCTCGGTGAGGTGGTCGACGGTGGTGCCGGCCGCCGCGACGTCCTCGGCGCCTTCGCGCTGATTCGGGAGGCGGGTCGGCCGCGCTGCGGGCATGGGCGCGATCACCGGCATGCCGCCGGGCGCGCCGGGCATGCGGGGTCGTAGGGACGGACGGGGCGGCCGCAGGGCCGTGCCGCGCGTCGCCGCAGAGAAGTCGAGTACCTCAGCCACGTCAGTTGGACACGTTCACCCCCGTCAGGGTTGTACGTGCCGGGCATCACTTCTGTGTCGCGTGCCGTCACCGGCTGTCTCGCGTCGGGCAGCACCACCGACCGTGCGTCATACGCCCTCATGCCTACCCGCTCTTCCCCTATGTCCCGAATGTTCGAGACGTCCCCACGTCCCGTCGCGCATCCCCGCACCCCCGAAGGGCGTTCGCAAAGACGCTCCCCGCCCTCCGCACGGTTGCGGAGGGCGGGGAGGAAAATCTTCGGATGCCACAGGGCTCCGGGGCAAGTGGTACGGACCATTATCCGGGGCCCGCGCAGCCACAAATCCTACAAAGCAAACCGGCCGCTGCCAGGGCTTTTCCGGCGGCAATCCCTTGCTTCGGGATGTGTTGCACGTAACACGTCACACCATGGGAGCGCGCCCACCACCACGAGTGTCACACGAACTCGGTGGCCACCAGCTCGGCGATCTGCGCGGTGTTGAGGGCGGCGCCCTTGCGCAGATTGTCGCCGCAGACGAAGAGTTCGAGCGCCGTCGGATCGTCGAGCGCGCGCCGCACCCGGCCCACCCAGGTGGGGTCGGTGCCCACCACGTCGGCGGGTGTGGGGAACTCACCCGCGGCCGGGTCGTCGCACAGGACCACGCCGGGGGCCGTGGCGAGGATCTCGCGGGCGCCGTCGACGGTGACCTCGCCCTGGAAGCGGGCGTGGACGGTGAGGGAGTGCGTGGTGACCACGGGCACCCGTACGCAGGTGACCGCCACGGGGAGCTCGGGCAGGCCGAGGATCTTGCGGGACTCGTCCCGCACCTTCATCTCCTCCGAGGACCAGCCGTCCTCGCGCAGCGACCCGGCCCACGGCACGACGTTCAGCGCGACCGGCTCCGGGAAGGGCCCGGTCTGGTCGCCCACGGCCCGCCGTACGTCACCGGGGTTGGTCCCGAGCTCCGTGCCGGCGACCAGCGACAGCTGCCTGCGCAGCGTCTCGACCCCGGCGCGCCCCGCCCCGCTCACCGCCTGGTACGAGGAGACCACCAGCTCGCGAAGTCCGAACTCGGCGTGCAGGGCACCCATCGCCACGATCATGGAGAGGGTCGTGCAGTTGGGGTTGGCGATGATCCCGCGGGGCCGCAGACGCGCCTTGTGCGGATTGACCTCGGGCACCACGAGCGGCACCTCCGGGTCCATCCGGAAGGCGCCGGAGTTGTCCACCACCACCGCGCCCTTGGTGGCGGCGATGGGTGCCCAGTGCGCGGAGACCTCGTCGGGCACGTCGAACATGGCGACGTCGACCCCGTCGAGGGCCTCCTCCGTCAGGGCCACGACCTCGACCTCCTCGCCGCGCACGGCCAGCTTGCGGCCGGCCGAGCGCGCCGAGGCGATCAGACGGATCTCGCCCCAGATGTCCGCGTGCTGGGACAGGATCTGGAGCATGACCGTGCCGACGGCCCCGGTCGCTCCGACGACCGCCAGCGTCGGCCGCACGGACCCGTGCCGTGCCATCAGCGTCCTGTGCCCCCGTAGACGACCGCCTCGGCGGTGTCGGAGTCGAGGCCGAAGGCGGAGTGGACCGCGCGTACGGCCTCCGACACGTCGTCGGCACGGGTGACGACCGAGATGCGGATCTCGGAGGTCGAGATCAGCTCGATGTTCACCCCGGCGTCGCTGAGCGCCTCGAAGAAGGACGCGGTGACACCCGGGTTGGTCTTCATGCCGGCGCCGACGAGCGAGATCTTGCCGATCTGGTCGTCGTAGCGCAGCGAGTCGAAGCCGATGGCCGTCTTGGCCCGCTCCAGGGCGTCGATGGCCTTGCGGCCCTCGGTCTTGGGGAGGGTGAAGGAGATGTCCGTCAGCCCGGTGGAGGCGGCGGACACGTTCTGCACGACCATGTCGATGTTGATCTCCGCGTCCGCGATGGCGCGGAAGATCGAGGCGGCCTCGCCCGGCTTGTCCGGGACGCCGACGACCGTCACCTTGGCCTCGGAGGTGTCATGAGCGACACCGGAGATGATGGCCTGCTCCACCTTCTGTTCCCCTTGCTGCTGTGTGTGAACGAGTGGCGTGCTGCTGACCCAGGTGCCCTGCAGTCCCGAGAAGGACGAGCGCACATGGATCGGGATGTTGTAGCGGCGGGCGTACTCCACACAGCGGTGGAGCAGCACCTTCGAGCCGGACGCGGCGAGCTCCAGCATGTCCTCGAAGGCGATCCAGTCGATCTTCTGCGCCTTCTTCACCACGCGCGGGTCGGCGGTGAACACGCCGTCCACGTCGGTGTAGATCTCGCACACCTCGGCGTCGAGGGCGGCGGCCAGCGCGACGGCGGTGGTGTCCGAGCCACCGCGGCCGAGGGTGGTGATGTCCTTCTTGTCCTGGCTGACGCCCTGGAAGCCGGCGACGATGGCGATGTTGCCCGCGTCCAGCGACTGCTGGATCCGGCCGGGGGTGACGTCGATGATCCGGGCTTTGTTGTGGACCGAGTCGGTGATGACGCCTGCCTGGCTGCCGGTGAACGACTGGGCCTCGTGGCCCAGGTTCTTGATCGCCATGGCCAGCAGGGCCATGGAGATCCGCTCTCCGGCGGTCAGCAGCATGTCGAACTCACGGCCGGCCGGCATCGGGGATACCTGCTCGGCGAGATCGATCAGCTCGTCCGTAGTGTCGCCCATCGCGGAAACGACCACGACCACCTGGTGGCCGTTCTTCTTCGCTTCCACGATCCGCTTGGCGACGCGCTTGATGCCCTCGGCATCGGCTACGGAGGAGCCTCCGTACTTCTGCACGACAAGGCCCACGTGCGCTCCTCGTTCCGTCTCTTTTCCGCAGATACGCATATGTACTGCGGTCGGCTCAGTCTATCGAGCGCCCGAAATCGACCTTGCCGGAACCACATGGTGAGATCCGGCGCTCTCCAGCACGGTCCCTGCCCCCGTTGCCCGTGAACAGTCCGCAAAGTGGGCCAGGTCACCCTTTGGGGCTCCGGGCGGCGGGGCGCTGACCTAAGGTCGCGCCATGACGGACGTACTGCTGACGGGGATCGTGCTGCTCGGCTCCTGTGTGCAGTGGCTGACCGGCATGGGCTTCGCGCTGGTCACCGTGCCCGCGCTCATGCTGCTGCTCGGACCGGCGGGGGCCGTCGTGCTCGCCAACTGCGCGTCGGGGATCATCTGCGTCGTCGGGCTGGCCGGCGGCTGGCGGCGGGTCCGCCCCGGCGCGATGGTGCCGCTGTGCCTTGCGGCGGCGTGCACGGTGCCGGCGGGGGCCTGGCTGACCCGCGAACTCCCCCAGCCCGTCCTGCTGTTGGTGATGGGCGGGCTGGTGACGGCCGCCGTGCTGCTGGTCCTGCGCGGCGCCCGGGTACCCGCGCTGCGCGGCACCAAGGGCGCGGTCGCGGCGGGCGCGGTGGGCGGGTTCATGAACTCGGCGGCGGGCGTGGGCGGCCCGCCGATCTCGCTCTACGCCGTCAACGCGGGTTGGACGGTACGGGAGTTCGTACCCAACGCGCAGTTCTACGGCGTCGTCGTCAACGCCTTCTCGCTGGCCGCGAACGGCCTGCCGGAGCTGACCGGCGCCCGCTGGGGCTGGGTCGTCGCCGCGATGGCGGTGGGCGCGGTGGTCGGCCGGGCGCTCGCCGAACGCATCCCCGAGAAGCGGGCCCGCATGCTGGTGCTGACGCTGGCCCTGACAGGCGGTGTCACGGCGCTCGGGAAGGGCGTGTGGGGGCTGTGACCGACGCCTTCCCCGAATCCCCGGGGAGGCGTCCGGTTCACTTCCCCGTCTGCATCCCCAAGGGTCCGCCGATCTCCTCCTGCATCACCCTGCCGGCCTCGAACTCCAGCGTCTCGTCGCCCATCGCCGGCTGGTCGGTGTCCAGGCCGTCGAGCTCCTCGAGGGGCTGGTTGAGGCGGACGTGGGCGACCACCGACTGGAGGGCGCGCAGGGCCGCCGAGGCCGTCGAGCCCCAGTTGGAGAAGTAGGAGAACTGCCACCACCACAGGGCCTCCGTGGTGCGGCCCGCGCGGTAGTGCGCCATGCCGTGGCGGAGGTCGGTGATGACGTCGGTGAGGTCGTCGGAGATGCGGGCCGGGACCGGGGCCGTGCGCGGCTCGTAGGGGTCGAAGACCTCGGAGTAGACGTCGATCGGGTCCAGCAGCCGGGCGAGATTCTCGCGGAGGTCGTCCACGTCGGCGTCGGGGCCCGTGTCCGCCTCGTAGCGCTCGTCGGGGACGATGTCCTCGTGCGCGCCGAGGCGGCCGCCGGCCAGCATCAGCTGGGAGACCTCCAGGAGGAGGAAGGGGACGGCCGAGTCCGGTTCGTCGCCCTTGGCCACCTCCCTCACGGCCACGAGAAAGCTCTCCACCTGGTCCGCGATCTGAACCGCGAAGTCGTCCGGGTCCGGGGACGTGGCGTGCAGCTTGGCGTCAGACATCTAGGAGTCGTCTCCCCTCGAAGGCACGGCCGAGGGTCACCTCGTCCGCGTATTCCAGGTCACCACCCACCGGGAGGCCGCTGGCCAGGCGGGTGACCTTGAGGCCCATGGGCTTGATCATCCGGGCGAGGTACGTCGCGGTGGCCTCGCCCTCCAGATTCGGGTCCGTGGCCAGGATCAGTTCCGTGACCGTACCGTCGGCCAACCGCGCGAGAAGTTCTCGTATACGCAGGTCGTCCGGTCCGACACCTTCGATCGGGCTGATCGCTCCGCCCAGGACGTGGTAGCGGCCCCGGAACTCGCGGGTGCGCTCGACGGCGACCACGTCCTTGGGCTCCTCCACCACGCAGATCACGGCGGGGTCGCGACGGGTGTCACGGCAGATGTTGCACAGCTCCTCCTGTGCGACGTTGCCGCAGGTCGCGCAGAACCTGACCTTCGCCTTGACCTCCATCAGGGCCTGCGCGAGCCGCCGTACGTCCGTCGGTTCCGCCTGCAGGATGTGGAAGGCGATCCGCTGGGCGCTCTTGGGACCGACGCCGGGCAGCCGCCCCAGTTCGTCGATGAGGTCCTGGACCACGCCTTCGTACAACGGCCTGCCGCCCTTCCTGGGTTCCTTCAGTACGTACGGTAGTTGGCCGGGACCCGTCTTAGAAAGGCAGGCCGGGGATACCGCTGCCGCCGCCCATGCCCTGGGCGAGCGGACCGAGCTTCTGCTGCTGGAGGGTCTGGGCGTTCTCGTTCGCCGCCTGGACCGCCGCGACGATCAGGTCCGCGAGGGTGTCGGTGTCCTCGGGGTCGACCGCCTTGGGGTCGATCTTCAGTGCGCGCAGCTCGCCGGAGCCGGTGACGGTGGCCCGCACCAGGCCGCCGCCCGCCTGTCCGTCGACCTCCGTCTGTGCCAGCTCCTCCTGTGCCCGCTGCAGGTCCTGCTGCATCTTCTGGGCCTGCTGGAGCAGCTGCTGCATATTGGGCTGGCCACCACCGGGAATCACGATCAGCTCCTGGTTTCGTACGGCTTTCTCGGCGAGGTTTTCCCGCCTGGCACGAGCCTACGTGGTCCAGGCAGCCATCGCCCCGGCACTCTTTCGAGTGAGCTTCCGCCGAGTCCTATACCTGATCAAGACCCACTTCCGGGCGGAAAAGAGGTGAATCCATGGGCTTCGCCACCCATTGGGCGGTAGGAAGGGTCGGGCACATCAGCATCAGGTGTCACGCTACGTGATCGGTCGTGATCAGAAGGAGTGCGGGTGGGTCAGCCGGAGATGCAGCCCGAGGGTCCGCCTCAGGACGGGCGGGGCGAGGGTGCCGCCGGGCTCCGGCCGGGCGATCTGACCGGGCGTGCGTTCCCGCTCGGCGACTGGGGCGAGCCGGCCGAGCGGCTGCACGAGCTGTACCGGTGGGTGGAGCACGGGGCGCTCGAGACGGCCGCCTGGTATCTCGCGGACCGGGCGTGGAAGCGGCGGGGCGCCCGGGTGCTGCGCACGGGGGCCGCGGTGGGCGCCGTCGCCGGGGCCGCGCTGCCGCTGCTGGACCTGACCCACGCCGTCGCCGGGCTGGCCACATGGGGGTATCTGGCGCTGCTGCTCGCGGTGGCCTGTGTGGCCGTCGACCGCTACTTCGGCGTGACCTCCGGCTGGATAAGGGACGTGGCGACCGCGCAGGCCGTGCAGCGCCGGCTCCAGGTGCTCCAGTTCGACTGGGCCTCGGAGAGTGTGCGCGAGGTGCTGGGCCCCGCCGAGGGGACGGCGAGCGAGGCCGCCGAGCGGTGCCTGGGCATCCTGCGGCGCTTCTCCGAGGACGTGACCGAGCTGGTCCGCACGGAGACGGCCGACTGGATGGTGGAGTTCCGCACGGGCTCCGCGCCGATGGGCATCCAGTCCGCGGGCAGCGGCGCCGGCCGCCAGGAGATCGGCGGCACGCACGGCCGCCTCCCGCTGCCGCCGGGGACGGCCACCCGCCCGAACATGCCGCGCCAGCGCCCGCCCGAGCCGAGGTGAGGGACCCGGTCCGGGTCCGCGTCCGGCAGCGCTACGACTGCGGGGCGGGGAAGGCGACCGGGCTGCGCAGGCCCTGCGCGTTCACCGCCCGCACGCCGAAGAACACGTTGTCCTTCGACAGGTCCGCCTCGAAGGCGGTGACGTCGCCCGCCGGGGTCACATGGGTCCAGTCCGGCGCGGTCGTCTCGCGCCACACGACCTCGTAGCCCGCGAGGTCCGGTTCCGTGCCCCGGGTCCACACCAGCTGCGTGGAGTTGGTCAGGGCGGAGGTCAGGATCTTCACGCCCCTGGGCGTGCCCGGCGCCTGCGCCAGGGTCCACAGGGCGGCGGCGTTCACCCTCGCCACCCGGGCGACGAAGCCGAAGTCGCAGAACTGCGGCAGGTCGCCGTACTGCTTGCCGCCCTCGACGCGGACGTCCTGGTGCTGGTGGGCGAAGTCCTCGGCCGGCTCGGTGAAGCGGGCGGCCGGGTAGGCGCGTTCGAGGAAGGGGATGTGGTCGCCGCCGCGGAGGTAGCGGTCGCGGCGGTAGACCACCCGGACCCGCATGCCGGTGGCGTCGTTGTCGGCCACGTCCCTGACGAAACGGGCCAGCTGGCGGGTCACCGAGTCGTTCTCGCCGCCCACCGACCTGCGGGTGGCGGCCTGTTCGGGGGTCTCCGAGGTGGGCACGCCCTCCGCGAACAGCCGGATCGTGTAGGGATCCTTCGTACCGTCGTCGGCGGTCGGGCTGCCGACGATGTCGTTGGTGAACATGCCCTGGACGTCCGCCCCGGCGGCCTTCAACTGCTGGGCCAGGTAGGTCGATCCGTACAGTCCCTGCTCCTCGCCCGCCACCGCCGCGAACACGATCGTCGAGGCCGGGCGGCGTCTCGCCAGCACCCTCGCCAGCTCCAGCACGACGGCCACGCCGGAGGCGTCGTCGTCCGCGCCGGGCGCGTCGGAGGTGGCGTTCATGACGTCGGTGACCCGGGAGTCGTAGTGCCCGGAGACGACGTACACGCGCTCCGGCGTCACCGAGCCGCGCAGGGTCGCGACCACGTTGGTGATCTTCGTGGGGACCGGGATGCGGGAGGCCGGTTCCTGGACGTACGACTGGAGTTCGGCCGTCATCCGGCCGCCCGAGCCGGCAGCGCAGGAGCGCAGCTCGGCGAGGAGCCAGTCGCGGGCCGCACCGATCCCGCGCTTCGGATCGTCCTGGACGGAGAGGGTGTGGCGGGTGCCGAAGGAGACGAGCCTGCGGACGGTCGCCTCGATGCGCCCGGGGTCCAACTCCCGCAGCAGCGCGCGCAGTTCGCGGGACGGGTGCTGTGCCGTGGCCGGTGGGCGCCCGCCCTGCGCGGCCGCGTCGGCGGGGCCCGCCGGCCCCAGTGCGGCCGCGCTCGCCGCCGCCGTCGCGGTCAGGACCGTTCTCCTGGTGGGACGCATGTGCCCTCCCCTGGCTGCCGATGCCGACGCTCCCCCATCGTCATGGACACGCCACCGGGGCACAAGGAGGCGGCCGTCGCTCCCCCGCCGTCAGCCCCCCGCGCCCGGCCCCGACGCCACCGTCGCCGAGCACGGCAGATGGCCACCCGCCCGGATGACGTTCTCGCTCTCGCCGTCGCCGATGGAGGCCAGGACAGGTTCCGAGCACCCGGTTCTGGAAGATCTGCCGGGTCCCGGAGGTGCCTCCAGCGGCGCGGCACGCGGCGTTCGTACCGGACCATGACGCCGAACGCGACGATGCCGAGCAGCGCGGTGCCGACGGCCACGACGTTCTCCGCGCTGAACCACTGCACCGTGCGTGAAAGGGCGGTGTCGGATACTGGTGTGCGAGGTGAACGGGGGGTCGGGGTGGAGCGCAGGACGCCTGCGACGGCGGGGATTCCGGCGGCGGGGGCGGCGCCGCCTCTGCGGCCGTGGAAGAGACGGCTGACGGGACTGGTGCTGATCTCGGTTTCGCTCGCGGCGGTGCTGGGCTGCCGCGCCGCGTTCACCACCTGGCTCGGCCAGGAGATCGGCCGGTACCGGGAGTACACGGCGGCGCCGTCCTGTCCCGGCGGCCTGCCGGAGCACGCGGTCGAGGACTGTGTCCGCACGGTTGAGTTCAAGGTCGCGGACGTGCACGCGCGCGCCGGGAAGAAGGGCGGTCACACGGCGACCGTGACCGGCTCGCCCTTCTGGGACGGCACCGTCGACTTCGGGGACTGGGACCCGCTGCTGACCTCGCTGCACAAGGGCGACCGCGTCACCGGCACCGTCTGGCGCGGCTCGGTGATGACGCTCGCCGAGGGGGACGCCCGGCAGAGCAGCTCCGACGAGCCGCGCGACGAACCGCAGATGGTGGCCGCGGCCGGCACGTTCGGCGCTCTGATCGCCGTCCTGACGTTCGTGTTCGGCACGGTGCTGCTGACGGGCCTGGGCGGCCGCCGTCTGGAGCCCTACGTGCGCTGGCAGCCCTACGGCATGCGGCTGCTGACGACCACGATCGCCGCGTGCTTCGTCGTGGGCCTGATCTGTGTGTGGACGGGCGTGCCCTGGTGGCTGACGCCGCAACTCATCGGGCTGGTCGTCGCCGGCGGGGCCGTGCTGGTCTACGGCCGGGATCGGCGGAAGCCGGCCGCCGCCGGCCGCTGAGGTCACTGCCTGGCGTACGTCAGCTTCTCGCCGTTGCTGACGGTCTCGCGCTGGAGGCTGCCGTTCGCCAGCAGGGTGATCTCCGTGGCGCCGCCCGGCTTGCAGTAGCCCGGGTCGCCGCTCGTCACGGTGGACGGGCCGACCTCCAGGGCCCCGCCGCTGCCCGGAGCCTCGGTCAGCTGGGCCTGGAAGACGCAGTGGTAACTGCCGCTGCTGGTGGGCCCGTCGGCGACGAGGGACAGGACGGTGTCGCCCACCTCGCCCTGCTGGATGGTGAGTCGGCGGGTGTTGTCACCGTCGGCGTTGGTGATGGTGGTGGACCAGGTGCCGATGTAGCCGGCCGGTATCACGCCGCCCGAGGGGGCCGCGGTGGTGGGCTGCGCGCTCGTCGGGTCCGGCCCGGACGTCGTCGGCCCGGACGTCCGGGGCGCGCTGGTGGACGGGCCCGGGCTCGGCTTGTCGTCGGCCGTGTCGCCGCCGCCGTTCATGAGGGCGTAGACCGAGCCGCCGGCACCGAGCGCGACGATCAGGGCGACCCCGACCAGGAGGGCGGTGGAGCGGCCGTTCCTGCGCGGCGGCTCCGGCGGGGCGGGCGGCATCGCGCCGGGGTAGGGCGGGCCGTAGGGCGGGGTGGAGCCGAGGGCTCCGAACTGGCCCGGCTGCTGGGGATACCCGTAGGCGCCGGGCTGCTGGGGGTAGCCGTAGCCGGGCTGCTGCGGGGGGTGCTGCTGCGGATGGCCGTAGACCGGATGACCGGACGGGGGCGTCTGGGCGGGGGTGGGCGGCTGGGCGCCCGAGACCATCGTCGGCAGATGGTTCAGCGGCGCCCCGCCCGCGGGCTGTCCCGGTGGCGGCGGCGTGGCGGGCGTCTCCGGGTCCGGCCGCGACGAGGCGTCGGCGGCGGGGGCGTGCTCCGGTGTGGCCGCGGGCGCCGGCTTCCCCAGGGAGATCTCCCCCGACTGCTCGGGGTTCTCCGTGTCCAGCAACTGCACGGCGTGCCGCCCCAGTTGGGCCACCAGCGCGCTGGGCAGCCAAGGGTCCTTCGACCGGCCGCCCAGCACGGTGTCCTCGGCGCCCGTGCGCTCCAGCACCTGGTTCAGCGTCGGGCGGGCCGCCGGGTCCTTCTTCAGGCAGTCCCGTACGAGGTCGGCGATGCCCTCGGGCACCCCGTCCAGATCGGGCTCCTCCTGGGCGATGCGGAACATCAGCGCGTGCACACCGCTGTTGGCGGTGCCGAAGGGGAGGGCGCCGGTCGCCGCGTAGGCCAGCACCGAGCCCAGGCAGAAGATGTCGCACGCGGGCGTGATCCGGTCGCCCCGCACCTGCTCGGGCGCCATGAACCCGGGCGAGCCGACGAGCGCGCCCGTCCGCGTCAGACCGCCGTCCGTCACGGTCTCCAGGGCGCGCGCGATGCCGAAGTCGATGACCCGCGGGCCGTCGATGGTGACGAGCACGTTGGACGGCTTGAGGTCGCGGTGGATGATCCCGGCCGCGTGGATGTCCTTGAGCGCGTGCGAGAGTCCGGCCGCGAGGATGCGCACCGACCGCTCGGGCAGCGCCCCGTGGTCGCGCCCGACCACCTGCTGCAGGCTCGGACCGGCGACGTACCCGGTGGCGACCCAGGGCACGGAGGCCTCGGTGTCGGCGTCGAGGACGGGCGCCGTCCAGTGCCCGCCGACCTGCCGTGCGGCCTGCACCTCCTGCCGGAACCGGGCCCGGAACTCCTCCTGCGCCGCCAGCTCCTCGCGCACCAGCTTGACCGCGACGGTGCGGCCGCGCTCCGACCGGGCGAGATAGACGTTGCCCATCCCGCCCGCACCGAGCCGCGCCAGCAGCCGGTACGCGCCGATCCGCTGCGGATCCCCAGCGTCGAGCTTCTCCATCGCAGGTCCCCCGAAGTCCCCCGATATGACCCTGTGCAACACGCCAACGATAGTCCGGGCGCACCGGGGAGGTGACGGTAGCGGTGTCTACGGTTCCGTAACAGGGGGGCCCAGTTCGTCCAGCACCTTCGACAGCCGTTCCAGCACCTGTACGGCCTCGATGAGTTCGGCCTCGCCGAACGCCTCCGCGAGCCGGTCGGCGAAACCCGTGTGACCGGGGTTGATGCGGTGCACCGCCGCGCGCCCCTCCTCGGTCGGCGCGAGAAGCTTGGCGCGGCGGTGGGCGGGGTTGGTGCGGTACTCGGCGAGACCGCGCTCCACCAGCAGGTCGGCGATGCGCTGCACGCTCTGCCGGGTGATCCCCATGGCACGGGCGATCCCGGCGACGGACAACGGCTCGGCGAGCACGGCGCCGAGCACCTGCCACCAGGCTGCGGTGAGCCCGGCCGGCCTGGCCAACTCCTCGGCCACGGCGAGGAACTGGCCGTTGAGCCGGAAGACCCCGAGGGCACTACGGCTGAGCAGGTCCTGGCGCTCCCGGCTCACCGCGCGCCGGCCTGCTGGAGCACGGCGTACGCCGCCGGGTCGGAGTCGTGGTACAGCCGGAACCAGGCGTCCAGCACCTCCCCCTCGAACACGCCGAGCAGCCCCAGCACCTCCCGCGCGAAGGCGACGGGCTCGGTGGGGCCGGCGGTCACCAGCGTCCCGTCGGTCACGGCGTCCGCGTCGACGTACAGCTCACCGCCCTTGTACCCGGTCGCCGCCAGGTAGAAGGAGACGGCGCTGGTGTGCCTGCGGTCGTCGAGCAGCCCCTCACGGGCGAGCCCGGCGGTGGCGCCGCAGATCGCGGCGACGGGCACCCCGGCGTCGAGGAACTCCCGCGCCGTGCGGGCGAAGGGCGCGAGCTCGTCGCCCGCGTCCCACAGGTCGGCGCCCGGGAGGATCAGCAGGGAACTGTCCTCGGGGCGCAGCTCGTCGAGCGCGAGATCGGGCCGCACGCTCAGGCCGCCGATGGAGCGGACGTGCTCCCGGGCCGGGCCCACCGTCCGGACCGCGTACCCGCCCCGGGCGAGATACGCCGTCGCGTGACCCGTCTCCCAGTCGGCGAGGGTGTCGTACACAGCGAGATGAACAGGTTTCGTACTCATGACAGTATGCTGTCACTTCGACAGAATGCTGTCAATACATTCCCGGATGCCGGCCGGCCCCCGTAGACAACCTGTCGCGGAAACCCCCGCACCGCAGACAGGAAGCCGATATCCCCGCCGCCGTGCCCGCTCCTACGCTCGCGCCCATGACCCCTCATCCGAATCCCGAGGTCGGCGCCGCCGTGAAGGCCGCGGACCGTGCTCATGTGTTCCACTCCTGGTCCGCGCAGGAGCTCATCGACCCGCTCGCCGTCGCCGGCGCGGAGGGGTCGTACTTCTGGGACTACGACGGCAAGCGGTACCTGGACTTCACCAGCGGGCTCGTCTACACCAACATCGGCTACCAGCACCCGAAGGTCGTCGCCGCGATACAGGAGCAGGCCGCACACCTGACGACGTTCGCGCCCGCCTTCGCGATCGAGGCGCGCTCGGAGGCGGCCCGGCTGATCGCCGAGCGCACGCCCGGCGACCTGGACAAGATCTTCTTCACCAACGGCGGCGCGGACGCCGTCGAGCACGCGGTGCGGATGGCACGGCTGCACACCGGGCGGCCCAAGGTGCTCTCCGCCTACCGCTCGTACCACGGCGGCACCCAGCAGGCGATCAACCTCACCGGGGATCCCCGTCGTTGGGCCTCCGACTCCGCCGCGGCCGGTGTCGTGCACTTCTGGGCGCCGTTCCTGTACCGCTCCCGGTTCTACGCCGAGACCGAGGAGCAGGAGTGCGCGCGGGCGCTGGAGCACCTGGAGACGACGATCGCCTTCGAGGGTCCCGGCACCGTCGCCGCGATCCTCCTGGAGACGATCCCCGGGACCGCGGGGATCATGGTCCCGCCGCCGGGCTATCTCGCCGGGGTCCGGGAGATCTGCGACAAGTACGGGATCGTCTTCGTGCTGGACGAGGTCATGGCCGGGTTCGGGCGCACCGGTGAGTGGTTCGCCGCCGACCTGTCCGGTGTCGTACCGGACCTGATGACCTTCGCCAAGGGCGTCAACAGCGGATACGTGCCGCTGGGCGGCGTCGCCATCTCCGGCGCGATCGCCGAGACCTTCGCCCGGCGGCCCTACCCGGGCGGACTCACCTACTCCGGGCACCCGCTCGCCTGCGCCGCCGCCGTCGCGACGATCCAGGTCATGGCGGAGGAGGACGTCGTCGGCCATGCCAGGAGGCTCGGCGAGAGCGTCGTCGGACCCGCGCTGCGCGAGCTCGCCGAGCGGCACCCGAGCGTCGGCGAGGTGCGCGGCGTCGGCATGTTCTGGGCGCTGGAGCTGGTGCGGAACAGGGAGACCCGCGAGCCGCTGGTGCCGTACAACGCGACCGGCGAGGCCAACGCCCCGATGGCCGCCTTCGGCGCGGCCGCCAAGCGGCACGGGCTGTGGCCCTTCATCAACATGAACCGCACCCACGTCGTGCCCCCGTGCAACGTGAGCGAGGCGGAGTTGAAGGAGGGACTCGCGGCGCTGGACACGGCGCTGGGTGTCGCGGACGAGTACACCCGGTAGCCGCGTGCGGCCGCTCAGGTGCCGCTTGGACCGCCCATAGCTACGCGGGTCAACAGGCGGAACCCGAACGCGTAAGGTGGCGTGCTCGTAGATAAGGACGTGCACGCCAACCGAACGCGACGAGGAGACGCCCGACCCATGCCCGGCAGCAGCGGCAACGGCGCCGTCACCCGCAGCACCCTGCGGCAGCAGATCGCCGACGCCCTCCGTGACGAGGTACTGGCGGGACGGCTGCAGCCAGGGCAGGAGTTCACGGTCAAGGAGATCGCCGAGCAGTACGGCGTCTCCGCGACCCCCGTGCGCGAGGCGCTCGTCGACCTCTCCGCGCAGGGCCTGCTCGACGCCGACCAGCACCGCGGCTTCCACGTCCACGAGTACTCGGTGGCCGACTACCGCGGCATCATCGAGGCCCGCAGCCTGGTCACCGACGGCATGTTCCACACGCTGGAGGACGGCCGGCAGCGCTTCAGGCGGGTCGACGACGCGCGGACCGTCGCCGCGCTCGCCGGGGTGCGCCGCCGCGGCGAGGAGGCGCAGCGGGCCTCGCTCGCCGGCGACCTCACCGTGCTGATCGGCTACGACCTGCGCTACTGGCACGAGCTGGGCAACCTGTTCGGCAACCCCTACCTCGCCGACTTCCTGCACCGGCTGCGCGTGCAGTCCTGGGTGTGCGCGGTGCAGCATCTGCGCCGGCTCACCGACCTGCGCGGCGCCCTGTGGTCGGGCCACACCGATCTGGTCGACGCCCTGGCCAAGCGCGACATAACGACGGCGCGTTCGATCGTCGCCCAGTACAACGCCCACTCGCTGGACCTCGTCGAACGGCTGGCGAAGGGATGAACGCCCCGGCTGCGGCCGTGGACCTGTCCGTCGTCATCCCCGCCTTCGACGAGGAGGAGCGGCTCGGTCCGACCCTCGACGCCGTCACCGGCTACCTGGGCGGCGACGACGGCCGCTGGGGCGAGTGGGAGATCGTCGTCACCGACGACGGTTCCACGGACGGCACCCGCGCCCTGGTCACGGGCCGCGCGGACCCCCGCATCCAGCTCGTCACCTCCCCCCGCAACCGGGGCAAGGGCGGCGCCCTGCGCCTGGGCGTCGCCGCCTCCCGCGGTCGGCGCGTGCTGGTCACGGACGCCGATCTCGCCTCCCCGATCGAGGAGCTGGAGCGGCTCGACAAGGCGCTCAGCGAGGGGTACGCGGCGGCGGTCGGCTCCCGCGCGCTGCCCGGCGCGACGATCGGCGACCGCCAGCACCCGCTGCGCGAACTGCTCGGCCGCGCCGGGAACCTGCTCATACGCCGGATGGCCGTGCCCGGGATACGCGACACCCAGTGCGGCTTCAAGCTCTTCGAGGGCGACCGCGCCCGCGAGGCGTTCGCCGCCTCGAAGATCGACGGCTACGGCATAGACGTCGAGGTGCTGCGCCACTTCCACCGCGCCGAGTGGCAGGTCGCCGAGATCCCGGTCCGCTGGTCCCACCGGCCTGGCTCGAAGATACGGTCCCTCGACTACGTCCGCGTCCTCGCCGACCTCACCCGGCTGCGCGCCCGCGCCACGCGCCCCGCCGACCTCGTCGCCGTCGTCCTCTTCCTGCTGATGGCGGCGGCTCTCTACTCGGGCCGGCTCTTCGACCCCGAACACCGCTATCTCGCCGACTCCCTCCAGGACCAGAACCAGTGGGAGTGGTTCTTCGCGGTCACCGCCGACAACGTCGCTCATCTGCGCAACCCGCTCTTCTCCGATCTGCAGGGCTTCCCCGACGGCGTGAACCTCATGGCCAACACGGTCATGCTCGGCCTGTCCGTCCCCTTCGCCCCGCTGACCCTGCTCGCCGGTCCGGCCGTCTCCCTCAGCGTCGTGATGACGCTGGGCCTCGCCGCCACCGCGGCCGCCTGGTACTGGCTGATCGTGAAGCGGGTCGTGGCCAGGCGCGGCCCGGCCTTCGTCGGCGCCTCGCTGGCCGCGTTCGCGCCGCCCATGGTCAGCCATGCCAACGCGCACCCCAACTTCGTGATCCTTTTCATGATCCCGCTGATCATCGACCGCGCCCTGCGCCTGTGCACCGGCGCCCGGGTCGTGCGTGACGGGATCGTGCTCGGAGTGATGGCGGCGTACCAGGTCTTCCTCGGCGAGGAGCCGCTGCTGCTCGCGATGATCGGCATGGTGCTGTTCGCGGCCGCCTACGGCGCGATCCGCCCAGATGTGGTCAAGCAGTCCTGGCGGCCGCTGCTGAACGGCCTGGCGATCGCCGCGGCCGTCTGCCTCCCGCTCGTGGTGTGGGCCCTGGCCTGGCAGTTCGCCGGTCCGCAGAGCTACGGGAGCGTGCTGCACGGCGACGACGCGGGCAACAGTCCGCTCGCCCTGCTCTCCTTCGCGGAGCGCTCCCTGATCGCGGGCGACGCCCACCGGGCGAACTCGCTCTCCCTCAACCCCACGGAGCAGAACGCCTTCTACGGCTGGCCGCTGGTCCTGCTCGCCTTCGGGATCGCCGTACGGCTGTGGGAACAGGCCCTGGTGAAGGCGCTGGCGGTCACCGCGGCCGGTGCGGCGCTGCTGTCCCTGGGCCCGAGGTTCCGCATCCCGATGACGGACCAGGTCTACCCGGGCCCCTGGGCGCCGCTCGCCAAGCTGCCCCTGTTCGAGTCGGTCATCGAGGGCCGGGTGGCGATGGTCTGCGCCCCGGCGCTCGGCATGCTGCTCGCCCTGGCCCTGGAGCGGCTGACCGCCACCCGCAGCCTGGGCACGCAGTACCTCGGCCTGCTCGGTGTCTGCCTCGCCCTGCTCCCGCTGGTCCCGGCCCCGCTGAAGGCCGTCGAGCGCCCGGCGACGCCGGCCTTCTTCACCGACGGGGCCTGGAAGCCGTACGTCCGCGCCGGCGAGTCCCTGGTGCCGGTGCCGCTGCCCGACCCCGGCAGCGCGGAGGCCCTGCACTGGCAGCAGGAGGCCGGACTCGGCTTCAAGCTCCCCGGCGGCTACTTCAACGGCCCCTGGGGCAAGAGGCGCATCGGCATCTACGGCGCCTCACCCCGCTACACCTCGCAGCTGCTGCGTGATGTCCGCTACACCGGCGTGATCCCCGCGATCGGCGAGAACTGGCGGGCGCAGGCGAAGCGGGACTTCGCCTACTGGCGGGCAGGAGCGCTGGTGGTGACGCCGCAGCCGCACGACGACGCCCTGCGCAAGGCCGTCACCGAACTCGTGGGCCGTGACGGGAAGTGGGTGGACGGCGTGTGGGTATGGGACCTGCACAAGGGCTCCTGACCTGTTCGAAGGGGGTCCGTCCGACGCCGTACCGACTACTCTGCCCTGACCGCCCCGCGCGTGCCGTATTCCACTGTGTGAGGAGCCTTCTTTGGCCTGTGACCTGTGGCTGGTACCACTCGTCGACGTGTTGTGCCACACCCCCGACAATCCGTTCGCCGAGGAACTCGCGCAGTACAACAGCGTGCTCGCCGCCGCCGGGCTGCCGCCGGTGCCGGTGTACCAGTACATGCCGGGCCTGTCCGGGGAGGTCGCTCCGGTGGCCGGCTTCGACTACGACGCGCTGCACTTCCTGCGCCGCGTGTATCTGCTCCAGATGTGCGGGCTGCCGGTGACGCCGGTCGACGAACTGGGCGGCGACTACGAGCAGTTGCTGGAGATGTTCGAGTCGACGGCCCAGCAGTCGCACCTCGTCTGGCACTACGACCACGCGGGCGCGTACGTCCCGGTCGACTTCCCGCAGCCCCTGTCGAACGACGAACTCCTGGCCGGCGGCGGTCCGCTCGGCTCCGCGCAGGCGTTGCTGCGCGAGCTGGAGTACATGGCCGCGTCGATCGGCATCGACCCCGCCAACCCCCCGGCGGCGCCCGAGCCTCCGCGCGCCCCGACGGAGTTGGAGGAGCCGGCCGTGCCCGCCCCGTACGACCCCAGCCCCTTCGCCCGCGAACGGCACGTGTGGCTCGGGCTGCATGCGGCAGCGACGCGGAGTCTGGCGCAGGGGTCGATGATCGTCTTCAGCTGAGCGTCAACGGCCCAGCTGCGACAGGCCCTTCTGCACGTCCTCCATGTTCATCACCGGGGTGTACGTGATCTCGGCGTCGAGGTTCTGGAAGAACGGCTCGCTGAGGACCGGCATCTGGGAGCTGTCCTGCATGTCGAAGAAGATGAAGGCGGTGCGCCGACCGTGCTCGGCGGTGAAGTAGGCCGCCTCGGGCTTGATCTGCTCCATCGACTCCTCGATCAGTTTCGTCAGCGTGCCGTTGTGGATGGCCTCGTTCGCCTTCCTCGTGTCCATGGACACCTTGAGCAGTACGCGCATCGCACTCACCTTCTCCTGGTCGCTGCACATACGAGTACAAGTTCACGGTATGCCCGCCATGCACGCATTGCCCTGTTGTGAGCCGTAGCTACTCCCCGGGGAGGAGACCGGGTGCCTCCACCGGTCCGACGCGCCGTACGACCGGCGCGCGCAGGCTGGGACCACCGACGTGAGGAGACGGTGATGATCCTGGTGACCGGGGCGACAGGGCACGTGGGCGGCGAGCTGGTGCGCCGGCTGACGGCCGCGGGTGAGCCGGTTCGGGCGATGACCCGCCGCCCGGCCGACGCACGGCTGCCCGAGGGGGCGCAGGCGGTGTACGGGGACGCGGACGACCCGGCGAGCCTTGAGGCGGCGTTCGCCGGGGCGTGCGGCGCGTTCCTGATGTCGGCGCAGGGAGTCGGCACGGCACCCGGCCCCACCCACGACCTCGCGCTCGCGCGGGCGGCGGACCGGGCGGGGGTACGGCGGCTGGTGAAGCTGTCGGTGCTGGACGCGGGCGCGGGCACCGACGTGATCGCCCACTGGCACGCCGAGGCGGAGTCGGCGGTGACGGACCCGTCCCGGAACTGGACCTGGACGCTGCTGCGCCCCGGCCGCTTCATGTCGAACGCCCTCCAGTGGGCAGGGCAGCTCCGCGCGGGCGACGAGGTCGCCGTGCCCTTCGCGGACCGCCCGGCGGCGAGCGTCGACCCGGCGGACCTGGCGGAACTCGCGGCCCAGGCCCTGACGACGGACGAACACGCGGGCGCGACGTACGAGTTGAGCGGCCCGCAGTCTCTGACCCCGGCCGGGGAACTCGCGATCCTCGGTAAGGTCCTGGACCGCGACCTGCGCCTCCGTCCGGTCCCGTCCGACGCCGCCCGCGCGGGCATGTCCCGGTACGGCTTCCCGCCGGAAGTCGTGGACGCGATCATGCGGCGCACCCTGGAGTCCGACCGCGGCGCCGAGGTCCTGCCGGCCCTGCCCAAGCTCCTGGGCCGCCCGGCCCGGACCTTCGAGGACTGGGCGAGGGCCCATACGGGGGCGTTCGCGGCCTAGAGCCCGGCCTTCCGGATCAGACCGACCGACGGGATCCGCAGCGCGCCCGGCCCGAGCGGTGGCGCCACGGGGGTCTCCGCCCGGGCCGGGCAAGGATGAGCGGGAAGAGCCGCACGGCCCGTCCCGGGAAGCCGGACGCGGCACGGCCCGGGAGGGGGCGGACGGGGCGGGGTACTGGGCGGGCGTCACGCGGTCGAGCGCGCGGCCTGCGACGCCCGGCCGGCCCGGGCGACGGGGTCAGCTCCAGGTCGTCAGGTCCAGTTCCCGCAGACGTTCCGGTTCCGCGAGGACGTCGATCTCGGTGATCAGGCCGGCCTCGAAGGTGAAGCGGAGGACGACGCGCACGCGGCCCCGCTCCAGCATGGCCATGCCCGGCCGGCCGTCGACCAGTACGACGTCCGCGAACCGGGCGCGGCCCATGGAGGCCATCGCGCCCTCGGCGACCGGGCGGGAGCCGGCGACGAGGATCGGTTCGGGGGTGGGGACGACCGCGCGGTCGGCGCGCAGGACCACGTCGGGGTGGAGGAGCGCGACCAGGGCGTCGAAGTCGCCGCCGCGCGTGGCGGCCAAGTAGGCGCCCACGACCTGGCGTTGGCGTACCGCATCGGCCTGCGGAAGCGGGGCGCCGCGCACCCGGCGGCGGGCGCGGCTGGCCAGCTGCCGTACCGCCGCCGGGTTCTTGTCCAGCATCGGGGCGATCTCGTCGAAGGGCACGCCGAAGCTGTCGTGCAGCACGAACGCGAGCCGCTCGGCCGGTGAGAGGGTGTCGAGCACGACGAGCAGCGCGAGGCCCACCTCGTCCGCGAGAAGTGCCTCCTCCTCCGGATCGACGACGGCGGCGGGAACCGCTTCCGCGGCCCCGCCCCCCTCCTCCAGCGGCTCCTCACGCCGGTGTTCACGCGAGCGCAGCATGTTCAGGCACACCCGCGCGACCACCGTCGTCAGCCAGCCCGCGGGGTTGGCGACGTCCGTCGTGTCGGCCCGGTCGGCCCGCAACCAGGCTTCCTGCAACGCGTCGTCGGCCTCGGCGAGCGAACCGAGCATGCGGTACGCCACCGCCCTCAACCGCGGACGATGCTCCTCGAAGATCTCCCCCATCACCGGGACAGCGTAGGGCCTGTCCTAGAAAACGGGCGTCCCGGCCTGCGTCAGCTTCCAGTTGGTGACCGCGAAGTCGGCCGGGTTCAGGGCGCCCTTGGCCGTCACGAAGTCGATCATCAGCTGGCGGATCTCGTTGGTGGAGCTGTACGCGATGTCGGCGGTGGCGATGTGCGGATAGCCCGAACCGCCGTTCGCCCGGTAGTTGTTGACCGCCACGACGAAGACCTGGTCGTCGGCGACCGCCGCGCCGTTGTACGTGAGGTTCTTGATCCGCGACCCTTCGGCCTGCGCGATGTCGATCTCGTAGCCGACGCCCGCCGCGGTGTCGTACATGTAGTCCCAGAAGCTGTTGGCGTTGGTCAGCGTCGCGGTGTCGACCTTCGTGCCCGCCGGGACCTGGTGGTAGTACTTCGCCCCGTACTCCAGGTAGTCCTTGAGCTGGGCGCCCGTCAGCTTCTTGCCGTACAGGGTGTTGTCGTAGATGTAGAGCCCGGCGACGTCCTTGATGGTGACGCTGCCGGCGGGGATGTCGGCGGTGCGGCTGAAGGGCGCGGCGACCGAGATCAGCGGCAGCGCGGCGTCGGACGCCGAGAGCCCGGCCTTCACCGTGTCCATCTGGACCTGGTGGATGAAGTCCATGATGGGCACGTCCTTCCAGCAGGACTCCGCCGCCGAGAGGTCCTCGGTGCAGGTGCCCACGGGCGTGTTGACGTACTTCACCACCAGCTCGTGGTCGGCCTCCAGGAGCTTCTTGATCTCCGGGTCCTCGTCCACGGTGTTCGGGTTGAGCGTCTGCGCCGTCTTCTTGGTCACCTTCCAGCGCCCGTGGTGCAGTTCGAGCTCGAAGTCGAAGACGCTGAGCCGGTAGCCCCAGCAGTACGGCTCGGAGAGCAGGACGTCCTCGCCGCTCTCCTCGTTCTTCACGGTGTACGAGGGCACCTCGACGTGCGTGTGGCCGACCAGGATGGCGTCGATGCCGGGGACCTGCTCGGCGACGAGGTTGGAGGCGTTCTCGACGTACGGCAGCGCGTCGCCGTAGGAGGACGACCCGTCGAGACCGGAGTGGTCGGTCAGGAAGACGACGTCGCAGCCGAGCGCGCGCAGCCGCGGCACGTACTTCTTCGCCTGCTCGACCAGCCCGGGGAAGACCATCTTCCCGCTGACGTTGTCCTTGTCCCACAGAGCGATACCGGGGTTGGTGAGCCCGAGGATGCCGACCTTGATGTCGGGCGCGCCCGGCACACAGATCCGCTTGACGGTGTATGGGTGGAATGCGGGCCGCAGCGTCTTCGCGTCCAGCGCGTTGGCGCCGAGCAGCGGGAAGCGGCACTGGCTCTCGAACTTCCTGAGCACCTCGATGCCGTAGTTGAACTCGTGGTTGCCGAGCGCGGCGGCGTCGTAGCGCATGTGGTTCATGGCGACGGCCATGGGGTGCTGGGGCCCCTTCTTGCCGCCCTTGCCCGTGATCGGGTCGACGCGCGCGAAGTAGTAGGCCAGCGAGGTCCCTTGGATGATGTCGCCGGCGTCGACGAGCAGGACGTGCTCCTCGCCCTTCGCCTCGCGCTGCTGCTTGACGAGCGTGGCGACGCGCGCGACCCCGACGGAGTTGCCCTTGCTGTCGGAGTACGCCTTGTCCAGGTAGTAGTCCCAGTCGAAGACGTGGGAGTGCAGGTCGGTGGTGCCCAGGATGGAGAACGACCAGGTCTTGGGGGCCTTCCCGGGCTTGCGGTCGGCGGCCTCGGCGGTGCCGGCGCCGACCGCTCCCGCCGCGGCGACCGCCGCGCCGGTGACGGCCGACTTCTTCACGAACTCCCGGCGGTTCATGGGACTGACGGGCATACGGATCTCCTGGTGCTGGAGAGGCGGCAGGACGGACGTGGGAGCGGCGGCTACCCGCGTAGATCGTGCTCGCGCCCGACAGCACCGGTGAACCAGGGAATGACCATGTCCAGGTCAAGGATGAGTCAACCCACCGCGCCGATGAGCCTGATCTCGGGCGGCCACAGCACTCCGCTCGCCATCAGCAGGGCAGGTCCGAGGTGCACGGGACACACCAGCAGCGGCGGCAGATGGTGCCGGACGACCTCGAACACGGCGGGATCGGAACAGTCCGTCCCCCCGGCCAGCTGGCCCTCACCACCGTAGGGTCCCCGGCACCGTGCGTTCCGGTGGACACTCATACGTCCAGTGTCCACCGGAACGTCCCGGCTGTTCCTCTACGAGTCCTCTACGAGTCGGAGAGACGCAGGCCCCGGGACTCGGCGACGCGCAGGGCGTCGGCCAGGCAACTCTGCGAGGCGGAGACCGGCGTAGCGGACCTCGGTGTATGGCGAGACCGGGTCGTCCAGCACGGCGCGGGCGAGGCCGAGCACGTCGATGCCGGTGGCGAGTTGGGCGGTTTCGAGGTCGTCGGCGAGCCGGGAGAGGTGGCCGCCGGCCTGGTCGGTGACCAGGTAGCAGGGCTTGCCCTCCGGGGACGACCAGGGCAGAAGGCGGGGCGAGAGGGTGGGCTCCATCAGGCGGCCATCTCCTGCGCGCCGATCAGTTGGCGGTCGAGATCGATCCCGAAGTCGGCGGCGAGCACGAGGGCGAGACGTCGGCGCTGCCGGAGCGCGGCTTCCTCGACCTCCCGTTCATGGGCGGCGAGATAGGGGCGGACGAGGCCGGAGTCGGTGCCGTCGAGGGGGGCGTGGAGGCCGTAGGGGGAGCGGGGGCGCGGGAGGGACTCGACGATGTGGAGCTGAGGGGACGGGTTCCGATGAGATCGCGACTTACGGCGCTGCCCGGTACCGGGACCGAGGAGAAGGCGCAGCCACCAGAGGGCACGCGGGAGGTTGCCGCCTCGCCGGGGGTCTGTCATTTCGACCATACCGCGAACTGCGTCCCCCTGCACCCCTCTGCTCTATTCCGCGTCCTACCGCGTCAGAACGCGTCCCAGCTCTACCGTGCGCACAGGGCTGCGGCACGGTGGAAGCATGACCGAGCTTCCGCGCTACGAGTACGTGAAACTCGCCGACGCCATCGAGGCGGACATCGCGTCCGGCAAGCTGCCGCAGGGGGCCGCCCTGCCCGGCGAGCGCGCCATGACCGACCTGTACCGCGTCAGCATCGGCACTGTGCGTCGCGCCGTCGTAGAACTCCGCAAGCGAGGGCTTGTCGCCACCCTGCCGGCCAAGGGCACGTACGTAATCGGGATGCCGGAGACGGCCGACGACTCCCCCGGGGAGAGCGAACCGAAGGGCTGAAGGCCGAGCCGGCCCGTCACAGCCTCGAGAGGGCTGGAAATCAGCGGGCGTCGGACACCGCTTCTCATCTTGCCCCGGCGGCAGTGCGGCCGTCATCGGGCTCGGCTAGGTCGCCGACGGCGAACGTGCCTGCGGGGCCGTCCCAGATGGGGCGGCCCCGCAGTGAGGAGGTCCGGCCTTCACGCTGGAAGGCCGGCTCCTGCTGGTCGTCGGATCAGAGGAACGAGTTGACCTCGATCGTCTCGTCGCGGCCCGGGCCCACGCCGATCGCGGAGATCGGGGCGCCGGACATCTCCTCCAGCGCCTTGACGTAGCTCTGGGCGTTCTTCGGCAGGTCGGAGAAGGACTTCGCCTTGGTGATGTCCTCGGACCAGCCCGGCAGGGTCTCGTAAATGGGCTTCGCGTGGTGGAAGTCCGTCTGCGAGTACGGCAGTTCCTCGACGCGCTTGCCGTCGATCTCGTACGCCACGCAGACCGGGATCTGCTCCCAGCCGGTCAGGACGTCGAGCTTGGTGAGGAAGAAGTCGGTCAGGCCGTTGACCCGGGTCGCGTAGCGGGCGATCACCGCGTCGAACCAGCCGCAGCGGCGGTCACGGCCGGTCGTCACGCCCCGCTCGCCGCCGATGCGGCGCAGCGCCTCGCCGTCCTCGTCGAACAGCTCGGTCGGGAAGGGGCCCGAGCCGACACGGGTCGTGTACGCCTTCAGGATGCCGATGACCCGGCTGATCTTCGTCGGGCCGACGCCGGCACCGGTGCAGGCACCGCCCGCGGTGGGGTTCGACGAGGTCACGAACGGATACGTGCCGTGGTCGATGTCGAGGAGCGTGCCCTGGCCGCCCTCGAACAGCACCACCTTGTCCTGCTCCAGCGCCTGGTTCAGCACCAGGACGGTGTCCGCGACGTACGGCTGCAGCCGGTCCGCGTAGCCCAGCAGCTCCTCGACCACCTGGTCGACCGCGATCGCGCGGCGGTTGTAGAGCTTGGTGAGCATCTGGTTCTTGACGTCGAGGGCCGCCTCGACCTTCTGGGTGAGGATCGACTCGTCGTAGAGGTCCTGCACCCGGATGCCGACGCGGTTGATCTTGTCCGCGTACGTCGGCCCGATGCCGCGGCCGGTGGTCCCGATCTTCCGCTTCCCGAGGAAGCGTTCCGTCACCTTGTCCACCGTGACGTTGTACGGGGTGATGATGTGAGCGTTACCGCTGATCAGGAGCTTGGACGTGTCGACGCCACGCTCGTTCAGCCCGTTCAGCTCGGAGAACAGGACCGACGGGTCGACGACGACTCCGTTGCCGATGACCGGGGTGCACCCCGGCGACAGGATTCCGGAAGGGAGCAGGTGAAGGGCGTACTTCTGATCGCCCACGACTACCGTGTGGCCGGCGTTGTTGCCGCCCTGGTAGCGCACCACATAGTCGACGGATCCGCCTAGCAGGTCCGTCGCCTTTCCCTTGCCTTCGTCACCCCACTGAGCACCGAGCAGCACAAGTGCGGGCACGCGCGTACACCCCTTCCGGGCGGGGCATGTCCAAGGTCAGGGGCGCACGCGTAGGGTTCACCGCCGCGTGCACCGCGGCCGTCGTTGGCCGCAAACCGTCGGACCGGATGCCCCGGAATAGACGAAGCCCCTGGCGCAATAGCGCAAGGGGCTCTTGCACAAAGATGCTACCCGAGGAAGCGAGGCAGGACCGAGGTGGCGACTTCTCCGACTTCCGAACAGCTGCTGGTGGTCATCGATTCGGTGGCCCGACGGACGGACGGGGAGTCGGTACGCATCGCGAAAGACGTGCTCAGCGCGGGTGCGCACGCGAAGTTCTGTCTGCCGGAGGGACCCGAGGAGTTCGCCCGGGCGCTGGCCCGGCGCGGCTCGCGGCGGCCGGTGGTGGTGGGCGACGACCGCGCGCTGGTGCGCGCCGTGGCCGTGCTGCACCGGCAGCGTGAGCTGGCCGGATGTGCCCTGTCGGTGGTGCCGGTGGGCAGCGTGCTCTCCGTGGCGCACGCCCTCGGGGTGCCCGCCGGGGCGGTGGCGGCGGCGCGGGCGGTCCTCGACGGGGTCGAGCGGCGCCTGGACCTGCTGGTGGACGACAGCGACGGCGTGGTGCTCGGCGCGCTCAGCATCCCGGCGCCGAGCACGCGGGCCCCGGCGCCGGAGGAGGGCCGTCCGTGGCTGCGTACGGCCCAGTCCCTCGTCCGCACCCTGGTGCCGGCCCGTGAGGCCCCGGTGCCCGCGCCCCGGCCCGCCCGGCTCAGGGTGGAGGTCGACGGGGTGACGCTGGTGGACCTGGACCAGCCGGTGGAGGCGGTGTCGCTGACGCCGGGCGCCACGGGCCTGGCCGAGGTGGAGGTGCAGCCGGTCTCCGTGGGCGCCAGTACCGCGCCCCTCCGGGCGAAGGGCCGCACCGTGAGCGTGTCCGGGGCGGACTTCCGCTACCGCGCGGACGCGGGCGTATGCGGACCGGTACGCCGTCGGACGTGGACGGTACGGGAAGGGGCGTGGGGACTCACGGTGCCGGAGCCACGGTGACGACTCACGGTGATGGAGCCGGGGTGAGAACGGCCCGGTGACGGAGTCTGGCCGTGGTCGGGTCCTCGCGCATCACCGCGAACAGGCCGTTCTCCTTGCCCCGCCAGTGGCTCTCGAGCTCCCGCGCCATGACGCCGACCGGCTCACGGGCGCGCGGCAGGTCCCCGTCGGCCGGCTCACGGGCGCGCGGTAGATCCCCGCCGACCGGCGCCCTGAGCGCGTCGCCCGCCGCGTCGGTCACCCGCTCGTGCTCGGCGACGAACTCCTTGATCAGCGGGATCTCGCGGCAACCGCAGTAGTGGCACATTCTCCGACCGCTCCCCTCGGCTCCCGGCCCCTAGCCGCCGAACAGCTCCCGGCGGTGCTCCCGCCAGCGCACCATCATGGCCGCCACCTCGCCCTCGACGAACTCGAAGAAGGCGAGTGTCTCGGCCATACGGCGACCGGCCGGCGTGTCGGGACCGAGGCTGGCCACACCCTCACGCAGGGCGACCTCCCAGCGCTTGATGACGGCCTCGCGGTTGGTCAGGGCCTCGTACCACTGGTCGCCGTGCACCCGGTAGCGCTCCCGGCGCGAGCCCGGCTCCCGTTCGCGCGAGACCATGTGCGTCATGGTCAGATAGCGCACCGCCCCGGACACCGCGGCGGGGCTGATCTGCAGCTGCTCGCTCAACTCGGCGGAGGTCAGCACGCCTTCGTCGGAGGAGAGCAGCGCGGCGAACACCCGGGCGGGCATGCGCTGCATCCCGGCCTCGAGGAGCTGCGCGGCGAAACTCTCCACGAACTTCGAGACCGCCTCCTGGTCCCTCCCCGCCTCATCCGTCATGGTCACCACCCTATCCGGGCTTCATACGCTTCCTTAACTTCACAAATTTCTGAAAGAAGCGTACGTTCTGAACCATGACGAAGGCAATCACCGTCTCCGGACTGCACAAGTCGTTCGGCAGGACACATGCCCTCGACGGCCTCGACCTGGAGGTCGAGACCGGCGAGGTGCACGGCTTCCTCGGCCCGAACGGCGCCGGAAAGTCCACCACCATCCGCGTCCTGCTGGGCCTGCTTCGCGCCGACGCCGGCGCCGCGCAGGTGCTCGGGCGCGACCCGTGGCAGGACGCGGTGGAGGTGCACCGCCGGATCGCGTACGTCCCCGGAGACGTGACCCTGTGGCGCAACCTCTCCGGCGGCGAGGTCATCGACCTCTACGGCCGGCTGCGCGGAGGGCTCGACACGGGGCGCCGCGCCGAGCTGATCGAGCGCTTCGAGCTGGACCCGACCAAGAAGGGCCGCACCTACTCCAAGGGCAACCGGCAGAAGGTCGCCCTGGTCGCCGCGTTCGCCTCGGACGTGGACCTGCTGATCCTGGACGAGCCGACGTCGGGCCTGGACCCGCTGATGGAGGAGGTCTTCCAGCGCTGTGTGGAGGAGGAGCGCGAGCGCGGCCGGACCGTCCTGCTCTCCTCGCACATCCTCAGCGAGGTCGAGGAGCTCTGCGACCGGGTGAGCATCATCCGCAAGGGCCGGACGGTGGAGAGCGGCTCACTGGCCGACCTGCGCCATCTGACCCGGACCAGCGTGAGCGCCGAACTGGTGGGCGCGCCCAACGGGTTGGCGCATCTGCCCGGCGTCCACGACCTCGACGTCCAGGGCAAGCGGGTGCGGCTCCAGGTCGAGACGGACAAACTCGACCCCGTGCTGAGGCAGTTGAGCGAGTCCGGCGTGCGGTCGCTCACCTCGACGCCGCCGACCCTGGAAGAGCTGTTCCTGCGGCATTACCAGGACGACGGGGAAGAAGCTGCGGGGCCGGCGGACGGGGCGGAGGTGGCCTCCCGATGACCGCCGCCTCGTTCACCGTACGGAGCGGGGGCACGCGTCAACTGGCGGGCACCGGGACCCTGTTGCGGTTCGCCCTGCGCCGCGACCGGGTGCTGATCCCGGTCTGGGTCGCGGTCAACACGCTCATGGTCCTGTCCATGCCGAACACGCTGAAGAGCCTGTACGGCACCCAGGCCCAGCGCGACGACCTCCTGCACCAGATGGCGACGAACTCCTCACTGCGTGCCCTGGTCGGCCCGGTCCTCGACGACTCGATCGGCGCCCTGACCGCCTGGCGGGTCGGGGTCTACGCCGGCGCCCTGGCGGCCGTGACCAGCCTGCTCGTCGTCGCACGGCACACCCGGGACGAGGAGGAGAGCGGCCGTCAGGAGCTGATCTCCTCCGGCATGGTGGGGCGCCGGGCCCCGCTGACGGCCGGGCTGCTGGCCGCGGCGGTCGCGAACGGGGTGCTGGCCCTGCTGGTGGCGGGCGGCCTGGCCGGTCACGGAGGCGCGGGGGCCGTGGCCTTCGGTCTCGGGCTGGCGGGCGTCGGCATGGTCTTCGCCACGATGACGGCGATCGTCGCCCAGCTCACCGAGAGCGCGCGGCTGGCCCGCGGGCTGACGGCGGCGATTCTGGGCGCGGCCTTCGTGCTGCGCGCGGCCGGCGACTCCGCCACGGACGACGGCTCGTCCGTCCTGACCTGGCTGTCGCCGCTCGGCTGGCTGGAGAACCTGCGGCCGTACGCCCACGAACGCTGGTGGGTGCTGCTGCTGTTCGTGGCCGCGGCGGTGGTGCAGGGCGTGGTGGCGTACGAACTCGCCGGGCGCCGCGACATCGGCATGAGCTTCCTGCCGACGCGGCCGGGACCGGCGTCCGGACGGCTCGGCACGGCGGGCGCGCTGGCCCGGCGGCTCCAGCGGGGCAGCGTGCTCGGCTGGAGCGTCGGTTTCTTCCTCGCGGGGGTGGTCTACGGCGGGCTGACGGACGGGGCGGCCGACCTGGTCCGTGACAACGACAACGCCCGCCAGATCTTCGAGCGCATGGGCGGGAAGTCGGGGATCACCGACTCCTTCCTCGCCTCGATGACCGGGATGCTCGGCCTGATCGCGGCGCTGTACATCGTCGCCTCGGTGCTCCGCCTGTACGGCGAGGAGACCTCCGGCCGCGCCGAACCTCTCCTCGCGAACGCGGTGGGGCGGCTGCGCTGGGCCGCCGGCCATCTGACCCTGGCCTTCGGCGGAACCGTCCTCATCATGCTGCTCACCGGCCTCGGCTTCGCCGTCGGCTACGGCAAGCAGGTCGGCCCGATCATGGGGTCCTGCCTGGTGCAGGTGCCCGCGGTGTGGGTGGTCGGCGGGATCGCCGTACTCCTCTACGGGTTCGCGCCCCGGGCGGCGACGGCGGCATGGGGAGTCGCGGGAGCGGTCCTCCTGATCGGCTGGGTCGGCCCCGCGCTGAACGTCCCCCAGCCGGTCCTGGACCTCTCCCCCTTCGGCCACCTCCCGAAGCTGCCGGGAGGCTCCATGGAGTGGCCTCCGGTCCTGATCCTGCTCGGCCTTGCGGTGGTACTGGTGGCTGCGGGGCTGGCGGGGCTGCGGCGGCGGGACATGACGACCTGACGGGGGCGGGAACCTGACCGGCGCCGGTCCGACGGGCCCTGGTCCGACGCGTCAGACGTTGACGGCGAGTCCCTCCAGCCCCCGGATCACGAAGTTGGGCTTGCGTTCGGGCTCCGTCGCCGGGCTCAGGGCCGGCGCCTTCTCCAGCAACGCCCTCATCGACGCCGCCAGTTCGATACGGGCCAGAGGGGCGCCGATGCAGTAGTGGATGCCGGCGCTGAAGGAGATGTGGGGGTTGTCCTCGCGGGAGAGGTCGAGGGTCTCGGGGTGCCGGAAGACCTCGGGGTCGTGGTTCGCGGAGCCGAAGAGCATCGCGACCTCCGCTCCCCTCGGGATCGTCGTGCCGGCGATCTCGATCTCGTCCAGGACCCAGCGCTCGAAGAGCTGGAGCGGGGTGTCGTAGCGCATCAGCTCCTCGACGGCGGACGGGACGAGGGAGTGATCGGCGCGCAGCGCCGCGAGCTGGGCGGGGTTGCGGAACAGCGCCCACCAGCCGTTGACGGTGGCGTTCACCGTCGCCTCGTGGCCCGCGTTCAGCAGCAGCACGCAGGTCGAGATCATCTCCTGCTCGGTGAGCCGGTCGCCCTCGTCGTACGCGGCGATCAGCCCCGAGATCAGGTCCTCGCCGGGCTGCTTGCGGCGCTCGGCGATCAGCTCCAGGAGGTACTCCGAGAACTCGACCGAGGCCTGTACGGCCTTCTGCGCCGTTTCCTCCGGGGGATTCAGCTCGTACATCCCGCAGATGTCCGCCGACCAGGGGCGCAGAGGGGCCCGGTCGGACTCGGGGATGCCGAGCATCTCGGCGATGACGGCGACGGGCAGCGGCTCGGCGACATCGGCCAGCAGGTCACCGCCGCCCGCCGCGACCAGCCGGTCCACCAGCGACCCGGCGAGATCCGTCACGTACGGCTTCAGCCGCTCGACGGTCCGCGGCGTGAACGCCTTCGACACCAGCCGCCGGATCCGGGTGTGGTCCGGCGGCTCCAGGTCGAGCATCCCGTGGTCGTTGAGGGTGTGGAACGGCTCGTGCTCCGCCGGCGGTGCCGTCCGCCCGAAGTCCTCGTGCGTGAACCGGTGCTGATACGTCCGCCCCAGACGCCGGTCGCGCAGCAGCGCCGAGACGTCCGCGTGGCGGGGGACCAGCCACTGGTCCGTGGGCTCGAAGTAGTGCGCCCGGCCCTTGGCGCGCAGTTCGGCGTAGGCGGGATACGGGTCGGCGACGAACGCCGGGTCCCACGGGTCGAAGGCGAGATCGGAAACAGCTCCCATGCCCGGACGCTAGCCCGGCTCACCCCGGCGTGACCAGCCTGGCCTCGTAGGCGAACACCGCCGCCTGCGTGCGGTCCCTGAGCCCCAGCTTCACCAGGATGCGGCTGACGTGGGTCTTGATCGTCGACTCGGCGACCACCAGCCGCCCGGCGATCTCCGCGTTCGACAGGCCCTGGGCGATCAGCACCAGCACCTCGGTCTCCCGCTCGGTCAGGTCGCCGTACGCCGCCTGCGCGGACGACATCAGCCGCGGGGCCGCCGCCGACAGCTTGGAGAACTCCGTGATCAGCCGCTTCGTCACGGTGGGCGCGAGGAGCGCCTCGCCCGCGGCCACCACCCGTACGCCGTCCGCGAGCTGGCGGGCCGAGGCGTCCTTGAGCAGGAAGCCGGAGGCGCCCGCCCGCAGCGCCTGGTACACGTACTCGTCGAGGTCGAAGGTGGTGAGCACCAGCACCTTCGACGTGCTGTCGGCGGCCACGATCTCGCGGGTCGCCTCGATGCCGTTCAGCTCGGGCATGCGGATGTCCATCAGGACGACGTCGGGGGACAGTTCACGGACCCGGTCGACGGCCTCGCGCCCGTTGACCGCCTCGCCGGCCACCTCGATGTCCGGCATCGCGTTCAGCAGGACCGAGAAGCCCTCGCGCACCATCATCTGGTCGTCCGCGATCAGGACGCGGATGGTCATGCGTCACCGTCCCTGGTGTCGGCGACGGGCAGGAACACCGTCACCTCGTAGCCTCCTTCGTCGGTGCGGGCCGCCGTCATCTCGCCGTTCAGCATCGACACCCGCTCCCGCATGCCCGTGATGCCGTGGCCCGCGCCCGGTGACGGTTTCACCAGGCTCGGCTCGGGCGGCGGGCCGTTGACTATGCGCAGGCCCAGGCCGCCGAGGACGTAGCCGATCTCGACGCGCGCGCCCGCGCCCGGCGCGTGCCGCAGGCTGTTGCTCAGCGCCTCCTGGACGATGCGGTACGCCGACAGCTCGACGCCCTGCGGGAGTTCACGCACCGCTCCGGTCACCGTCTTGTCGACGCTCAGGCCCGCCTCGCGCACGTTCGCGAGCAGCGCGTCCAGGTCGGCGAGGGTGGGCTGCGGGGCGTCCGGGGCCTCGTAGTCCTCGGCGCGGACGACGCCGAGGACGCGGCGCAGCTCGGTGAGCGCGGCCACCGCGTTCTCCCGGATGGTGGCGAAGGCGCGCTCCAGCTCCGGCGGCGGGTTCTCCACCCGGTAGGGGGCGGCCTCCGCCTGGATGGCGACGACCGACATGTGGTGCGCGACCACGTCGTGCAGCTCGCGGGCGATCGTCGTGCGCTCTTCCAGCAGGGTGCGCCGGGACCGCTCGTGCGCGGTGACCGTCCGCTGGATGGTCACCTCCTGGTGGGCGTCGCGCCGGATGTGCCAGAGCGAGACGGCGAGCAGGGAGAGGGCGGAGACGAAGAGCAGCTGCACGGTGTTCGGGCCGAAGTAGTGGCCGCCGCCGAGGAGGCTGCCGATCACGGAGCCGTACACCCCCGTCAGCGCCCACATCCAGGCGGCGGTGCGCGGCCTGGTGCGTATGGCCACCACCGTGAGCACGATCAGATGGCAGGCGAAGCTGCCGGCCGGCCAGGGCCACTCACCGTCCCAGTTGCCGTCGAGCACCGCGGCGACCGGCGTCGCGAGCATCGACAGCCAGAACGCGCCGACCGGCCGGACCATGGTCAGCAGGACCGGGATCAGCGCCAGCAGGCCGAGGACCAGATTGACGCCAGCGCCGCGGAAGCCGCTCGTGGCGATGAGCATCGCGATCAGGCCGGCCACCGTGATCAGGGCGTGCGGCCCCCAGGTCGCGTAGTCGCGCATCCGGCCGGACAGCCGGCGGGCGAACCGTCCGTCGGCGCTCGCGCGGGGCAGCGGGCGGTAGGCGAACACGTCGTGGAACAGGTCCTGCCGCAGCCCACCCAGGGCGTCCATGGCCGCCCGGAACTCCGGGCTGCGCGGTTTGTACGGCTCGAACGCGCCCTCCGGCGGCTCCGGCGGCGTCGACTGCGTCTGGCTGGTGTCGGTCACGGTAAAACGGTAGGCGCAGGCCCGGGCCGCGGGCGTCACCAGTGAGAATGGTCCTTCAGCCTCCCTCTCAGGTACTACGGCGGCCGAAGGCGGTCCGCGGGGGCGCCGCGGGGGAGGGTCACCAGGCCAGTTGGGCGATCTCCTCCGCGACCACCGCGCACGCGTCCGCCGCCGGGTCGATCAGGGGGAAGTGGCCGACCTCTTCGAGGAGGGTGAGGCCCACGACCTCGCCGGCCTTCGCCGCCGCGTCCGCGTAGGACTCGGCGACCGCCTGCGGGACGGTGAGGTCGGCGCGGCCCTGGACGAGGGTGGTCGCGATGCCGGTGGGGAGCAGCAGAGAGGGGTCGGCGTACGGCCGGCGCTCGGCGAACTTCTCCTCGCCGCCCAGCAGTTGACGCGCCGCCCCGGCGCACACGTCGAGCTTGTCGGCGACCTCGAAGTCGCCGATCGGGGCCAGGGCGACGACCCCGCGCAGGGGCGCGGGCCGGCCGATGCGCCAGGGGGCGTCGTCGGGCAGCAGATGGCGGGCCGCCGCCCACAGCGCGAGATGGCCGCCGGCGGAGTGCCCGGTGATCACCATGCGGCGCGGATCGGCCTGCACCAGGCGCTCGCGCACCAGGCCGGGCAGTGCGTCGAGCGCGGCCGCGACGTCGTCGAAGGTCTCCGGCCACCGGCCCGCGACGGGTCCGCTCCCGCCCTGTGCCGGGATCGCGCTCCCCCGCCGGTACTCCACGCTGGCCACGGCGAAGCCGCGCCGGGCGAGGAAGTCCGCGAACGGGGAGATGTGCCGGCGGTCGTACGCCGCTCGCCAGGCGCCCCCGTGCAGCACGACGACCAGCGGGGCGGGGCTTCCTGGGACCATCTCCACGCGCGGGAGGTAGAAGTCGATCAGCTGGTCCGGGTGGTCGCCGTACGCCGCGGTGGAGTCGGGATCGACCGCCGGATGCGCGAACGCCGACTCCTCTTCGGCGGCGGCCCGGGCTGCTGCGGCGTCGTCCGGCATGCTCCAACCTCTCAGCGACGTAACGTATTTGGCGGACCAAGTGAGAAATCGGCCGTTGGCGGGGACGGTATCAGGCCCGTGACGTGCGCGGATACGGGGATGTGACGCTCGGTGAGGGGGAAACGGTTCTGTAACCGCGCAAGCCGGGCAGTTCCGAGGGACTGCCCGGCCGCGCCGCGAGCGCGCGGGCTATCCGGCGAGCGTCTCGGCCAGCACCCGGGCCGCCCGCTCGACGTCGCCGAACCCGACGTAGAGGGGAGTGAAGCCGAACCGGAGGACGTCCGGATGCCGGAAGTCCCCGACCACGCCCCGCTCGATCAGCCGCTTCATGACGTCCCCGGCGTCCTCACACCTCAGCGCCACCTGGCTGCCGCGCTCAGCGTGGGCCGCCGGGGTCAGCGACTCCACCCGCCCCGCGGGCACGTACTCACGCACGCACTCCAGGAAGAAGTCCGTCAGGGCGAGGGACTTGGCCCGCACCGCCTCGACCGCGACGCCGTCCCAGACCTCCAGCGCCGCCTCCAGGGCGAGCATGGAGAGGATGTCCGGGGTGCCGACCCGGCCGCGCAGCGCGCCGGACGCGGGCTCGTACGCGGACCGCATCCCGAAGGGCTCGGCATGGGAGTTCCAGCCGGGCAGCGGGGAGTCGAAGCGGTCCTGGAGATCACCGCGCACATAGAGGTACGCCGGTGAACCCGGGCCGCCGTTGAGGTACTTGTACGTGCAGCCGACGGCGAGGTCGACGCCGTGCTCGTCCAGTCCGACCGGCAGCGCGCCCGCGCTGTGGCACAGGTCCCAGACGGCCACCGCGCCCGCCGCGTGCACCGCGGCCGTCAGACCGGGCAGGTCGTGCAGCCGGCCGGTGCGGTAGTCGACGTGGTTCAGCAGGACGGCGGCCGTACGGCCGGACAGCGCGCCCGGCACCTCGGCCGGCTCCAGCGGACGCAGCGTGCACCCCGTCATCCGGGCCGCCGACTCGGCGATGTACCCGTCCGTGGGGAAGGTCGTCGCGTCGACCAGGATCTCGTCCCGGCCGCCGCCGGTGAGCCGCGCGAGCCGTACCGCGCCCACAACTGCCTTGAAGACGTTGACACTTGTCGAGTCGCCGACCACGATCTGCCCGGGCGCCGCCCCGACCAGCGGCGCGATCCGGTCGCCGATCCGCTCGGGCGCCGTCCACCAGCCGCTCTCGTCCCAGGACCGGATGCGCAACTCGCCCCACTGGCGCCGTACGACGTCGTCCATCCGGCCCGGGACGGCCGCCGGCAGTGCGCCGAGGGAGTTGCCGTCGAGGTACACCACCTCGTCGAGGACGAACTTCTCCCGCACTGCGGACAGCTCGTCGCCGGCGTCCAGCTTGCCCGCCCTGGCGGCCAGTTCGGTCACCTCAGACATGGGACCTCGCCGTCCACAGCTCGGGGAAGACGTTCTTCTGCGCGCGCTTCTCCAGCCAGGCCACGCCCGCGGAGCCGCCCGTGCCGGCCTTGGCGCCCATCGCGCGGCGGGTGGCCACGAGGTGGTCGTTGCGCCATCGCCACACCAGTTCGGCGACGTCCGTCAACGCCTCGCCCAGGCGGGCGAGTTCGGCGTGCTCGTCACCGGAGTAGATGTCGGTCCAGACGGCCTCCACCGCCTCCGAAGGGTCGTAGCGACGCGACACGTCGCGCTGCAGGACCGAGCCGGGGATCGGCCGGCCGCGCCGTGCGAGCAGGCGCAGCACCTCGTCGTACAGGCTCGGCTCGTGCAGCGCCTTCTCCAGCTCGGCGTGGACGCGCGGGGCGCCTCGGTGCGGGACCAGCATGGACGCGGACTTCTCGCCGAGCAGGAACTCCATCCGCCGGTACATCGCCGACTGGAAGCCGGAGCCCTCGCCGAGGGCGGACCGGTAGGAGTTGAACTGGGCCGGGGTGAGCTGCCCGAGGGGCCTCCAGGAGGCGTTCAGCGCCTCCAGCTCCCTCACCGAGCGCTTCAGCGCGTCGACCGCCACCTGCACCCGGTCCTCACGAAGGGACCGCGCCGCGGTCTCCCACTCGTGGACGATCACGGTGAACCACAGCTCCATCACCTGGGTCGTGACCAGGAAGACCATCTCTCCGGGATCGTCGGAGAGGGTGTGCTGGAGGTGGGTGAGCACGTCCGCCTGGACGTAGTCCTCGTACGGTGTCGTGCCCTGGAAATCGAGATGCGGGGTCTCGGGCTCGGAAGCCTCGTGGGACATCGCTGTCTCCTGATGTGTGCTACGGGTAGCGGTCCGCCCCTGCCGTTACCGGCACGGGGGCCCCGGTCCCCAACGGCATCCTCCGCAATCACTCCGGGTGCCGCAAGGTCCGCCCTGTCACACCGGGCGGACCCGCGGACACCGCCTGCCCTAGCCCAGCGTCTGGGCCGCCGTCGGCGAGGAGTCCTTCAGGAACTGCGAGCAGCGCTCGTACTCCTCCTGCTCGCCGATGGACTGCGCGGCGCGGGCGAGGGCGTGCAGGGCGCGCAGGAAGCCGCGGTTCGGCTCGTGCTCCCACGGCACCGGTCCGTGGCCCTTCCAGCCACTGCGGCGCAGGGCGTCCAGGCCGCGGTGGTAGCCCGTACGGGCATAAGCGTACGACTCCACGACGCTGCCCCGCTCGAACGCCTCGTCGGCCAGCTGGGCCCAGGCCAGCGAGGACGTCGGGTACTTGGCGGCGACGTCCGCCGGCGCGGTGCCGCTCGCCAGCAGCTCGCGGGGCGCGGGATCGTCGGGGAGGTGGGTCGGGGGCGGGCCCCCGAGGAGGTTCTCGTGAATCGACATGGGTCCAAGTCTGCGGCATCACTCGGTGCGGGGCGTCTGCTCCGCCGTCTCCGGCAGCTTGGCTGTCCGCTGCCCCTCCAGGGGCGGCGCCGTGACCGACCCGTGCGTACGGCACTCCGGGCGGCGGCAGTCCGGGGGCAGGGAGCGCACCGTCGCGAAGGCCAACGCCGAGCCGGCCACCAGGACGCCGGCGCAGATCAGCATCGCCTGGTGGAAGGCGTCGTCGAAGGCGTCGGCGGAGCGGTAGGCCTCCGGGCCCATGCCGGCGAGCAGCGGCAGCGCGGCCACCGCGATCAGGCCGGCCGCGCGGGCACTGGCGTTGTTGATGCCGCTGGCCAGGCCCGCCCGCGCGGTGTCCACGGAGCCCAGGACGGTCGAGGTCAGCGGAGCGACCAGCGTGACCATGCCGACGCCCAGGACCAGGACGGCGGGCAGGACGTCGCGCACGTACGAGGCGCCCGGCCCGACCCGCAGCATCAGCAGCATCCCGGCCGCGCACAGCAGGGGGCCGAGGGTGAGCGGGATGCGGGGCCCGATGCGGTCGGCCAGGGCGCCGGAGCGGGCCGAGAACAGCAGCATCAGGGCGGTGGTCGGCAGCAGGGCCGTACCGGCGGCGAGGGGCGTCCAGCCGACGGCGACCTGGAGTTGGAGGGCGGTGAGGAAGAAGAAGCCGCCGAACGCCGCGTACACGCACAGGGTGACCAGGTTGACGGCCGTGAACTGGCGGGAGGCGAAGATGTCCAGCGGCATCATCGGGTCCGGGCTGCGCTTCTCGACCTGCACGAAGGCCACGCCCGCGGCCACTCCGGCCACCGCGGTGACGGCGACGACCAGCGAGCCCTGGCGGGCCTCGATCAGGGCGTAGGTGACCAGGCCCAGGGAGACCGCGGCGAGGACCGCGCCGAGGACGTCGAAACGGCCGTGGGAGCGGCCGTCCGACGACTCGGGGACGTGGCGCAGGGCGATCGGGGCACACACCAGGGCCACCGGGACGTTGAGCAGGAACACCCAGCGCCAGCCGGGGCCGTCCACCAGCCAGCCGCCCAGGAACGGGCCGACGGCCGCGCCGATGCCTCCGAAGCCGGACCACAGGCCGACCGCCCTGCCGCGGTCGTCGGGGTGGAACGACGCCTGGATCAGGGCGAGGGAGCCCGGTGTGAGAAGCGCGCCGCCGACCCCCTGCAGGGCGCGGGCGGCGATGAGGATGCCGGAGCTCGGCGCGAGGCCGCACAGCAGGGACGCCGCGGCGAACCAGACGACGCCGATGACGAAGATCTTGCGGCGGCCGTAGTGGTCGCCGAGGGAACCGCCGAGCAGGATCAGGCCGGCCAGCGTCAGCATGTGCGCGTTGACCGTCCACTGGAGCGCGGCGAGGTTGGTGTGCAGGTCGCGGCCGATGCGCGGCAGGGCGACGTTGACGACGGTGGAGTCCAGCATGGCCATGCTGGAGCCGAGGACGGTGGTGAGCAGGATCCACTTGCCCTGGGGGGAGGAGATCCGGACGTCTGGCATGACCCCAGGTATACAGCGAGCCCGGTGCCGTAGCACCGGGCTCGCGGAAGAAGACGGCCCGGGGACCGCTTCCGGTTACTTGATCTTCGTGCCGGTCGAGCGCAGGTTGCCGCAGGCCTCGGTCACGCGCGCGGCCATGCTCGCCTCGGCGAGCTTGCCCCAGGTGCGCGGGTCGTAGGTCTTCTTGGAGCCGACCTCGCCGTCGACCTTCAGCACGCCGTCGTAGTTCTTCAGCATGTGGTCGGCCACGGGACGCGTGAAGGCGTACTGCGTGTCCGTGTCGATGTTCATCTTGACCACGCCGTTCTCCAGCGCGGTGCGGATCTCCTGCTCGGTGGAGCCGGAGCCGCCGTGGAAGACGAAGTCGAACGGGGACTGCTTGCCGTACTTCGCGCCCACGCCCTCGTTCAGCTCCTTCAGGAGCTCCGGACGCAGCACGACGTTGCCCGGCTTGTAGACGCCGTGGACGTTGCCGAAGGACGCGGCCAGGAGGTAGCGGCCCTTCTCGCCCAGGCCCAGGGCCTCGGCGGTGCGGATGGCGTCGTCGACCGTGGTGTACAGCGAGTCGTTGATCTCGTGCGAGACGCCGTCCTCCTCGCCGCCGGTCGGGGTGATCTCGACCTCGAGGATGATCTTGGCGGCGCGGGCGCGCTCCAGCAGCTCCTGCGCGATGGACAGGTTGTCGGCGAGGGTCTCCGCCGAGCCGTCCCACATGTGCGACTGGAAGAGCGGGTTGCGGCCGGCCTGCACGCGCTCCTCGGAGATCGCCAGCAGCGGGCGTACGTACCCGTCGAGCTTGTCCTTCGGGCAGTGGTCGGTGTGCAGGGCGACCGTGACCGGGTACTTCTCGGCGACGATGTGCGCGTACTCGGCCAGGGCCACCGAGCCGGTGACCATCTCCTTGCTGTACTGGCCGCCCAGGAACTCGGCGCCACCCGTGGAGATCTGGACGATGCCGTCGCTCTCCGCCTCGGCGAAACCGCGCAGCGCCGCGTGCAGGGTCTGGCTCGAGGTCACGTTGATGGCCGGGTAGGCGAACTTGCCTGCCTTCGCCCGGTCCAGCATCTCGTTGTAGACCTCGGGAGTTGCGATGGGCATCTGTCCGCTCCTTGGTATGTGCGGTTGGCGTTCTACGTACTACGGCCCTGACCTAGACCTTGGGGATGACGTCATCGTCGGCCCCATCTTTCCAGACTCGGCCGGATGCTCCGCCCGTACTGTCCAGCTTGTGGATACCGCCCTGTGGACAACCTCTGGGCGGGCGAGCCGGTCAGTCGAGACCCAGCTCGTCCTTCGAGAACGCGAACAGGTAGGGCACTGCCGCGCCCTCCTGGATCTTCTCGGCGGCGCCGGTCGCACGGTCCACGATGGTCGCCACGCCGGCCACCTCCGCGCCCGCCTCGCGCACCGCCTCGACGGCCGCCAGCGGGGAGCCGCCGGTGGTGGAGGTGTCCTCGACGACCAGCACCCGGCGGCCCGCGATGTCCGGGCCCTCGACGCGGCGCTGCAGACCGTGTGCCTTGGCGGCCTTGCGCACCACGAAGGCGTCCAGCCGCTTCCCGCGCGCGGCGGCCGCGTGCAGCATGGCGCCGGCGACCGGGTCGGCGCCCATGGTCAGACCGCCCACCGCGTCGAAGTCGAGGTCCGCGGTCAGATCCAGCAGCACCTGCCCGACCAGCGGGGCGGCCTCACCGTCAAGGGTGATCCGGCGCAGATCGATGTAGTAGTCCGCCTCCAGCCCCGAAGACAGGGTCACCTTGCCGTGCACCACGGCCTTGTCCTTGATCTGCTGCAGCAGTTCGCCACGTACGTCCGTCATGCCAGTCAGCTTAAAGCTGCCGCCAAGCCCAGGTCATCGTCGCTTCGAGCGGCTCCAGCAGCGTGACCTGCCGGGGCAGGGTGTTCAGGCCGTCGGGCGGGCCGGTCTGCGGTTCCACGCACACGGCCTCCCGCTGCTCGTCGTAGACGACGACCCACTCCTCGCGGCTGGTCACCTTCAGCTCCAGCTGCCCGGGCCAGGTCAGGGTGACGTCGACGCCGCCGGGTGTGCCGAAGCAGTCGTCCCAGGGGCCGGGCTTCGGTTCGACGCGGTTGCCGGTCGGCAGGTGGTCCGCGCCGCGCTCCTCCTGCCAGGCCGGGCTGAAGTCGAGGCGTACGTCCTCGCCTGCGGCACCGTCCCCGCGCACGAGGGTGCGGTTGAACCAGGGGTGCCAGCCGACCTGGGCCGGGAAGGACGAGCGGTGCGTCTCCACGGACATCGTCAGCGTCAGCGATTCGGGCGTGAGGGCGAACTGCTGCGTGACCAGGGCGGGCCAGGGCCAGGGCTCGACCAGCTCGCGGGAGATGACCGCCTCGCCGCCGTCCGCGCGCACGACGCTCCACGCGCCGTCGCGGGCGGTGCCGTGGATGGCGTGCGGCGGGGAGTTGAGGGGCATCTGGCGGACGGTCGCGCCGTCCCGGAAGCGGCCGTCCCTGAGCCGCCCGCACCAGGGGGCCATCGGGAAGCAGCCGAAGCGCTCGCCCTGGCGCAGCAGTTCGGTGCCACCGACGCGTACTCCCGCAACCCGGCCGCCGTTGCCCGGCCGCACGGTCACCTCCGCGTCGCCCGCGGTCAGCGTGATGTCTTCGTTACTCACGGGACGACCCTACTGGGGCGATCAAGACCGCCGCGCCCTGTCGGCATCCTGCCGCCGCACGTTCAGCGCCGTTTGCGCAGCACCCGGCCGACGACGATCGCCGACGCGAGCACGACGGCCGCCGCCGGGGCCGCCCAGCGCAGCGGGGAGCCCCCGGAGACCGTCTGCGGGGCCGGGACGGGGGCGTAACGGCCGCGGGGCGGCGCGTGGTCGACCTCCTCCGCGCTGCGGCCGATCATCGTGCGCCGGGCGTGGGCCGCTTCTGCGGGGGCTTCGGAGGCACCCGTGAAGTCGTCGGAGCCGGCGCCGGAGCCGGAGGCGGGGGTCGCGGCGGCGGCGCCGTCCTCCTCGGTCTCGTCGTCCTCCTCCGCGAGCGGGTCCAGGGACGGCGGGGGGACCTCGTGGTCGAAGACCGAGGTGGTCTCGGCACCGGGAGCGGGCGCGTCGTCGGCGTCGGGGGTGGTCTCGAAGTCGCTGGTCGCCTTGGGCTCGAAGTCCTGGGTGACGAGGTATTCGGGTTCCTCGGGCGCCCCGGAGCCGGCGGAGGGCTCCGCCGACTGCGCCGCGAGGTTCTCCGCGAAACGGTTCAGCAGCCGTGTGGCGGCCGACGCGACCTGCTCGGCCGGGAGTTCGGTGAGTCGGCCCTGCGCGGAGGCCGTCCCCCCGAAGACCAGCCGGGAGCCGCCCTCGGCCTCCTCGACGCGGAGCGTCAGCGCGAGCTTGACGGAGCCGGTGCCGCGCGCCTCGGTGCCGTCGCCCTCGGCGGTGTACGAACCGTCGTCCCGCAGGGTGACACGGACGGTGCCCCGGTAGGTGACGGAGTGGCTGCCCACGCGCACTTTCAGCCGCCCCGTGACGGGCTCCGCGCCCGCGTCCTGCTGGAGGCCGGGGACCGCGCGGGCGACCCTTGCCGGGTCGGCGAGGGTCTTCTGCAGCCGCTGGACCGGAACCGGAACGAACACCTCATGCTCCATGTCACGCGAGCCTACCCAGGAGGCCGGATCCTGCACCCCCGTTGGTCGAAAGTGACCGCGCGGCGGGTCGTGACAGTGCTTCGGCAACCGCCTCCCGCCCGTTCAGTACCGCGGATGCACCAGCGTCGAGGCCGGCAGACCGCCGATGCGCGTGGCCGCCGCGGCCCTGGCGTCCGACCCCAGGAGCGGCCCGGCGAGGGTGCGCGGGGGTGGCTGGTTCGGGTCCAGGGCCAGGCGCGGGCGGGCGTGCGCGGCCGCCAGGAGGAAGCCCCAGTCGCGCGGGGCGCGGGACGCGCCGACGGAGCGGTCGGGTCCCGCGGCGAAGCCGGCGTCCCGGCCGCTCACCCGGTAGGGGACGGTGCGCAGACCTGCGGCGTGCAGGGTCGCGTCCACCGTCCAGAACGCGCGCGGCCGGGTGGCGACCGGGCCCGCGTGCACCACGAGGCGGCCACCGGGCGCGAGGGCGCGGCGGGCGAGGCCGTAGAACTCCTCGGAGTAGAGCTTCGTGCTGGCGGTGATGCCCGGGTCGGGGAGGTCGGCGACGATCACGTCGTACGTCGAGACCGGTGCCGTGCGCAGCCAGCGGAAGGCGTCGGCCGTCGTCTCGCGCACGCGCGGGTCGTCGAAGGCGTGGCCGTTGAGCCGCGACAGGGCCGGGTCGTGCCGGGCCAACCGGACGACTTCCGGGTCGAGTTCTACGACGTCCACGCGGTGCACCCCGAAGTGGCGCAGCACTTCGCGCGCGGCCAGGCCGTCCCCGCCGCCGAGGATGAGCACGCGCGCGTGGGGGCCGTCCATCGCGGGGTGCACCAGGGCCTCGTGGTACCGGAGTTCGTCGCGGCCGCTGACCCTGAGGCGGCCGTCGAGGAAGAGGTCCAGGGGGCGGCCGTGGGTGCCGCCCGTGAGGACGACCTCCTGGATGCCGGTCTGCAGCGCGACGCGCACGTCCTTGCCGTAGACCGCGTGCCGCGCCGCCCGTTCGAAGTCGTCGACCAGGGCGGCAGCGGAGGCGAGGAGGCCGAGGACGGTGAGGTTGGCGACCAGCAGCAGACAGCGCGCCCGGGGCGTCAGGTCGCGGCGGAACAGGCCGAGGACGAGGGCGCCGCCGGCGATCGCGTTGACGGCACCGGTGATCAGGGCACCCGTCAACTGCCCCAGCAGCGGCAGGAGAAGGAACGGGAAGGCGAGTCCGCCGACCAGTGCGCCGACGTAGTCCGCCGCGAACAGGTCGGCCACCACGCCGCCCGCGTCCTGGCGCCGGATGCGCTGGATCAGCTCCATCAGGAGCGGGACCTCGGCGCCGATCAGCAGACCGATCGTCAGCGAGAAGGCGACCAGGAGCCAGCGCGGGCCCCACAGTCCGCCCCAGCCGCCGGTCCACGCGAAGACGGCGTACAGGGCCATCGCGCTGGAGCCGCCGACGAGCGCGAGGATCGCCTCGATCGCGCCGAAGCCGGCCGCGGCCCGCCAGCGCAGGCGCTTCGCGCCGAGTGAGCCGATGCCCATGGCGAAGACCATGACGGACAGGACGACCGAGGCCTGGGTGACCGAGTCGCCGATCAAGTACGAGGCCAGGGCTACCAGTTCCAGTTCGTACACGAGTCCGCAGGCCGCGCAGACGAACACGCACGCGAGCACGAGGAGCCGTCCGGTGTCGGGCTGCACGGGCAGCCGCGCCGGGCCCGCCCAGTCGGGCGGGGGGCCGGGTGGTGCCGGGGCGTGCGGTTCGATCACGACTGCGACGTTACGTCACGGCAGAGTCACGCTTCGTCACCCACACGTGTGGAACTGTCGGTCAGTTGGGCGTCCGGTGTTTGAGGGCGCGGGTCCGGGTCAGGCGTCCGCCGGACTGAGTTGCGCCGCCGGCACCCGGACTCCCACGCGGGTCCGCGTCGCCACCAACTGCCCGTCCTGCGGGTATGCGTGCCAGGTCCGCCAGTGGACCTGGCCCCCGTGCCGCTGGGCCAGCAGGGCGGTGAACGCGTGCGGGCTGCCGGGGAAGACGCCCGCCAGGCCGTGCGGATGGTCGGCGACCAGCGCGAGCAACTCCTGCGCGCGCCCCGCGAACGAACCGGGGGACAGCACCTCCACGCGGGCCGCGAACTCGTACTCCCAGTCGCCCACGCGCTTGGCGACGCCCAGCGGCAGCGGGGTGCTGCTGCCGGGAATGCACGCCACCGTCTCCGAACAGCTGCCCCGCTCCTCCTCCAGGAGTACCTGGTGGGACGCGCCCAGCAGTCTCAACTGCAGCTTCGTGCTCGCCAGTTCGAGGTCGAGGGTGGCCAGCGCGTCGAGCGGGTCACGCCCGAGGGCCCAGGCGAGGTCGGCCGCGCGCGTGTCGGTGTATGAGGTGTTCAGGGTCGTGAGCATGGATCGGCTCTCCGCTGGCACGCAAAGAAAAAAGGGGGGAATGGGGAACGGGAAGCTGTGGGGGTCCGGCACACACCGGCGACTCCCGGGGAATCGGCCCGGTCAGCCCAGTCAGGAGGTCAGAAGGTCTACGCGGGACGTCCGAGTGGGGCTGCGTCGGTGTTTTAGAGGGAATCATGAACGGTGGCGCCACCACAGCCTTTTTACCCAACTTCGTTGGGTTTCCATCCCTCAGAGGGCTCCCCTGCTCAACTGTTCAACCATGGCGTACGCCAGGGCCGCGATGCGTACGCCGGAGCGTTCGAACACCCGCCGGGGCGTGGGCTCCGGCGGGTGTTCGACGGGTGGGACAGAACATGACGGGAGGGGATGCGGCTCCCCCTGACAGAGCTCGGCTGCCCCGTGTCAGCTGCCTCCGCCGCATCCACCCCCGCCGCCGCAGGAGGACCCGCCACCACAGGACGACCCGCCACCGCAGGAGGAGTGGCCGCCCCCGCAGGAGTGGTGACCCCCGTGGTGTCCTCCGTGCCCGCCCGACGAGCCGCCGTCACCGGCCCACCAGCTGCCGCCGCTCCCGGCGGCGTACGATCCGCGCCGGCCCGCCGAGCCGTACCGCTTCGAACCGCCCTTGCGCACTGCCGACACGACGATCGCCACGAACACGATCACGACCGCCGCCACGATGAAGCCGGTCATGGCGTCACCGTCCTTTCGGTAGAACCGAAGCAGCCCCCCGTGGGCGCCTCTGTTTCCTGCGTGAACCAGGAATGCCCGGCCGCTTCTCCGGCCAAAGCAGAGTTGAGGAACTTCTGAGGGACGTCTAGGCGGCGGCGAGGTCGAGGCGCATCCTGCCCCGCAGGATGTCGAAGGCGTCGAACCATCCGAGGTTGGCACTTCTCAGATCGGCCCAGTCGCTGAAGGTCTCTCCGGCCGCGAGTTCCTCGACGAGGTCCCGTATGCCGCGCATGACCTGGTCGGACAGGGCGACGATGTCCGCCGGGGCGGTGATGGAGATCTGGTAGCGCAGCTCGTAGACGCGTCCGTTCCGGTAGGCCTCGCCCGCACGGTGCGCACGCTCGGGCCAGGGCTCGGTGCCGTCGAGGACCACCGCGCGGATCTCGCTCCAGGTGCGCGCGACGGCCGCGAGGTACGCCGCGTACAGCTCGCGCTTGACGGCCGTACGACGCTCGGACTGCTCCCGCCGCCACCTGGACCGGTCGGACAAAGAGGTGGCGCCCACTCCGATGACCGCTCCTGTCACGGTGCTCACAACTGTGCCCCAATCCATCGTCGGAGCATAGGAGTTGGGGCGACAGGGCGACCAGGCGTGAACACCGTGGCGCCGTCGGCGCTCGACCGGCGATGCGAGGGCGAGTTGAGCAACTCAGGACCTTCGGCGCAGGATGGCCGGCATGACCTCCAGCAGCCGTCCGCTCCTCAACAGCCGTCTCGCCGAGTTCGGGACCACGATCTTCGCCGAGATGTCGGCCCTGGCCGTGCAGACCGGCGCGATCAACCTGGGCCAGGGCTTTCCCGACACGGACGGCCCCGAGGAGGTCCGGGAGGCGGCGGTCCGGGCGCTGCGCGACGGGCGCGGCAACCAGTACCCGCCGGGCCCGGGCATCCCCGAGCTGCGCACCGCGATCGCCGCGCACCAGGAGCGGCGGTACGGCCTGTCGTACGACCCCGGCACGGAGATCCTCGTCACCGCCGGCGCGACGGAGGCCATCGCCGCGTCCCTGCTGGCCCTGCTGGAGCACGGCGACGAGGTGATCGCCCTCGAGCCGTACTACGACTCCTACGCCGCCGGCATCGCGATGGCGGGCGGCACGCGCGTGCCCGTCACCCTGCGCCCGCACGAGGGCAGCTTCCGCCTGGACCTGGACGAGCTGCGCGCCGCGGTCACCGGCCGCACCCGGCTGCTGCTCCTCAACACCCCGCACAACCCCACGGGCACGGTCCTCACCCGCGCCGAGCTCACCGCGATCGCCGAGCTGGCCGTCGAGCGGGACCTGCTCGTCGTCACCGACGAGGTCTACGAGCACCTGGTCTTCGACGGCGAGCACGTGCCGCTCGCGGCCTTCCCGGGGATGCGGGAGCGCACGGTCACGATCGGCTCGGCGGGCAAGACGTTCTCCTTCACCGGCTGGAAGGTCGGCTGGGTGACCGCGACGCCGGCGCTGGTCACGGCGGTCCGCTCGGCGAAGCAGTTCCTGACCTACGTCTCGGCCGGGCCGTTCCAGTACGCCGTCGCCGAGGCGCTGGCGCTGCCCGACACGTACTTCACCGCCTTCCGCGCGGACATGCTGGCCAAGCGCGACCTGCTGGCCGCGGGCCTGGCTGAGGCCGGCTTCGGGGTCTTCCGGCCCGCCGGCACGTACTTCGTCACCACCGACATCCGCCCTCTCGGCGAGAGGGACGGTTTCGCCTTCTGCCGCGCCCTGCCCGAGCGGGCGGGCGTCGTCGCCATCCCGAACGCCGTCTTCTACGACCACCGCGAGGAGGGCGCGCCCTTCGTGCGGTTCGCGTTCTGCAAGCAGACCGGGGTGCTGGAGGAGGCGGTGAAGCGGCTGCGGGCGATGTGAGCGCGAGGGCCGGGACAACCGGGTCGGCGCCCGGGACGGCTTGAACAGCCTTCGGCCCTCGTGTCACGCAGACACGCCCGGGCACCCGGGACCGCACCCACTCGGGCCCCCAGCACTCGCGCACCGCCCGGTCCGGCACGCAATGTGCCGGTGTGACGCAAGCCAGCACCCTCGCACGCCCGTCCACCACCGCCGAGCCGGACTCCGCCGCCAAGGACCACGCACTGTCACCTCCGGCGGCCGGGATGGCCACCGCCCTCGGGCTGTTCCTCGCCGCCCGGCTGCTGGGCACCGCCGCCGTCGCAATGGCCGCCGGGGCGACCACCGGACGCAACCCGTTCGGCCTGCTCGGCCGCTCCTGGGACTCCCTGTGGTACCTGGGGATCGCCGCCCACGGATACGTCCCGACCCCGCACCTGCGGCCCGGTGTCTACAGCGACCTGGCGTTCTTCCCGCTGTACCCGGCGCTCGTGCGCGCCGTGCACACCCTCACGCCGCTCAGTGGGGGCGCCGCGGGGCTGCTCGTGTCGTGGACCGCCGCCGCCGTCGCGGCCTGCGGGATCCACGCGGTCGGCGCCCGGCTGCACGGGCGGGCCGTCGCGGTCGCCCTGGTCCTGCTCTGGGGTCTGCTGCCGCACTCCGTGGTGCTGTCGATGGCGTACACGGAACCGCTGCTCACCGCCTTCGCCGCCTGGTCGCTGTACGCGGTGCTCACCGGTCGCTGGCTGTGGGCGGGCGCTTTGGCGGCCCTCGCGGGGCTGGCCCGGCCCAACGGCGTCGCGGTGGCCGCGGCGGTGCTCGCGGCGGCGGCGTACGAGATGTGGCGGTGTCTCCGTGAGCGCCGCGGGGTTTCCCACAGGCTGTGGACGGGCGCCGCGCTCGCGCCCGCCGGGTGGGCGGCCTACGTGCTGTGGGTCGGCCACCGCACCGGGGACCTGCTCGGCGGGTACTTCGAGGTGCAGCGGCTGTGGGGCTCGCGGTTCGACTTCGGCGAGGGGGCGCTGAAGTTCGTCCGCCATCTGCTGCTCCAGGGCGACCGGCTGGTCCTCCCGATGACCATGGTGATCGTCGCGGCGGCCGTCGTGCTGTACGCGCTGCTGATCGCCGACCGCGCCCCGCTGCTTCTGCTGGTGTACAGCGGCGTCCTGCTGCTGATCGTCCTCGGCGGGTCCGGCTACTTCGAGTCCAAGCCCCGCTTCCTGCTGCCCGCCTTCCCGCTGCTGCTGCCGCTCGCCCAGGCCCTGGTCCGTACGGCCAGAGCCCGGCCCCGGCACGCGACCGTGGTGGTCGGTGCCCTGGCCGGGCTCTCGTTCGGCTACGGGGCGTATCTGGTCGTACTCGCCCATATGCCTCTGTAGGGGGAGGGCCTACTCCTCGTCGTCGCCCTCGGGCTTCTCGTCCGCTTCGTTGACCTCCTGCTCGAGGCCGAGCTGCTCGACGAGCCACCGGTCGAACTCGATGGCGGCGCGCACCCAGCTGACCGTGGAGGAGACGAAGTGCTCCAGGCTGACGCCGGTGCCGATCAGCATCTGCGCCTCGCCGATCAGGCGGACGGTGCCGTCGTCGTGGGTGTGGCTGTAGACCTTGGGCCACAGGGTCCGTCGGTTCCAGTCGTCGATGGACTCCAGCAGCTGGGGCTTCTCGTCGATCTGGTGGGGCCGGTCGTAGAACGTCCGCACCGAGAAGACCTGCTGGTCGTCCTCGCCACGGAACATGAAGTACGTACGGAACTGCTCCCACGGCGCCGCGAGGTCACCCTCTTCGTCGACGACGTACTTGAGCTCCATCTGGTCGAGGAGCTGCTTCACGAGGTCCTGATCCGGGACGACGGGGCCCGCCGGTCCTTGCTGCGGCTCGGGCTGACCCCCGAAGTTCGGAATCGAGGACGGGTCGATGCTCACCGTGATTTTCCCTTCGTACGGATGCCGCCATCCTCCCTCATGCGGGGAGGGTGGTGGCAACCCCGGCACCCTCCGTCACAAGGTCTTTCCGGTGGCAGGACCCACGATCAGGCCTTCTCCGAAGGAGTCCACGCGGACCGTGTCGCCGTCCTTGACCTCGCCCGCGAGGATCTCCTTGGCCAGGCGGTCGCCGATGGCCGTCTGCACCAGCCGGCGCAGCGGCCGGGCGCCGTAGGCCGGGTCGTTCCCCTCGTCGGCGAGCCAGGCCAGGGCGTCGTCGGTGACCTCCAGCGTGAGCCGGCGGTCCGCGAGACGCGCGGCCAGCCGGTCGAGCTGGAGACGGGCGATGCGGCTCAGCTCGTCCTTGTTCAGCGCGGAGAAGACCACCAGGTCGTCGAGGCGGTTGAGGAACTCCGGCTTGAAGGACGTCCGGACCACCTCCAGGACCTGCTCCTTCTTCTCCTCCTCGCCGGTCAGCGGGTCCACCAGGAACTGGCTGCCCAGGTTGGACGTCAGCACCAGGATGGTGTTGCGGAAGTCGACCGTACGGCCCTGACCATCCGTCAGACGGCCGTCGTCCAGGACCTGGAGCAGCACGTCGAAGACCTCGGGGTGGGCCTTCTCCACCTCGTCGAGCAGCACGACGCTGTACGGGCGCCTGCGCACCGCCTCGGTGAGCTGGCCGCCCTCCTCGTACCCGACGTAGCCGGGCGGGGCGCCGACCAGGCGGGCCACGCTGTGCTTCTCGCCGTACTCGGACATGTCGATGCGGACCATCGCCCGCTCGTCGTCGAAGAGGAAGTCGGCGAGCGCCTTGGCGAGTTCGGTCTTGCCGACGCCGGTCGGGCCGAGGAAGAGGAAGGAGCCGGTCGGGCGGTCGGGGTCGGCGACGCCGGCCCGGGTGCGCCGCACCGCGTCGGACACCGCCTGCACGGCCTCGGCCTGGCCGATCAGCCGCCTGCCCAGCTCCTCCTCCATGCGCAGCAGCTTCTGCGTCTCGCCCTCCAGGAGGCGCCCGGCGGGGATACCGGTCCAGGCGGCGACGACGTCCGCGATGTCGTCGGAGCCGACCTCCTCCTTGACCATGGTGTCCTTGGAGACCTCCTCCTCGGCCTCGCTGGCCTCCTCCAAGTCCCTTTCCAGGGTGGGGATCTCGCCGTAGAGCAGCTTGGAGGCGGTGTCGAAGTCGCCCTCGCGCTGGGCCCGTTCGGCCGTCCCGCGCAACTCGTCGAGCTTCTCCTTCAGTTCACCGACGCGGTTGAGGGACTGCTTCTCCTTCTCCCAGCGCGCGGTCAGGCCCCGCAGCTCCTCCTCCTTGTCGGCGCGGTCGCGGCGCAGCTTCTCCAGGCGCTCGCGGGAGGCCGGGTCGGTCTCCTTCTCCAGCGCCAGCTCCTCCATCCTGAACCGGTCGACGATGCGCTGGAGTTCGTCGATCTCGACGGGCGAGGAGTCGATCTCCATACGGAGGCGGGAGGCCGCCTCGTCGACCAGGTCGATGGCCTTGTCGGGCAGGAAGCGGGAGGTGATGTACCGGTCGGAGAGGGTCGCGGCGGCCACCAGGGCGCTGTCCGCGATCTGCACCTTGTGGTGGGCCTCGTAACGGCCCTTGAGCCCGCGCAGGATCGCGATCGTGTCCTCGACCGACGGCTCCGCCACCAGCACCTGCTGGAAGCGGCGCTCCAGCGCCGGGTCCTTCTCGATCCGCTCGCGGTACTCGTCCAGCGTCGTCGCGCCGACCATGCGCAGCTCGCCACGGGCCAGCATCGGCTTCAGCATGTTGCCGGCGTCCATGGCCGAGTCGCCGCCGGCGCCCGCGCCCACGACGGTGTGCAGCTCGTCGATGAAGGTGATGATCTGGCCGTCGGAGTCCTTGATCTCCGCCAGGACCGTCTTCAGCCGCTCCTCGAACTCGCCGCGGTACTTCGCACCCGCGACCATCGCGCCGAGGTCCAGCGCCACCAGCCGCTTGTCCCGCAGGGACTCCGGCACATCGCCCTTGACGATCCGCTGGGCGAGTCCCTCGACGACGGCGGTCTTGCCGACGCCGGGCTCGCCGATGAGGACCGGGTTGTTCTTCGTACGGCGCGAGAGCACCTGCACGACGCGGCGGATCTCCTGGTCCCGGCCGATCACCGGGTCGAGCCGGCCCTCGCGCGCCGCGGCCGTGAAGTCCGTGCCGAACTTCTCCAGGGCCTTGTACTGGCCCTCCGGATCGGGTGTGGTCACCCGGCGTCCTCCCCTCGCCTGCTGGAAGGCCTCCTGCAGCTTCTTCGCCGTGGCCCCCTGTCCGGACAGTACGTCACCGGCTGCGCCGCCCTTGGCCGCGATCCCGAGGAGCAGGTGCTCGGTGGAGAGGAACTCGTCACCGAGGTCCCTGGCGCGCGCCTGCGCGTCCGCGATGACGGCGAGGAGGTCCCGGTTGGGCTGCGGGGGCGCCACGGTCGAGCCGGTCACGCTGGGCAGCGAGGCGAGCGCCTTCTCAGCCCCGGCCCGGACGGCCGCCTGGTCGGCGTTGACCGCGGACAGAAGATCGACGATGTTCTCGTTGTCCTGCCCCTGGAGCAGAGCGAGGAGCAGGTGTGCGGGCGTGAGGTCGGGGTGTCCCTCGGTCACGGCCCGGTTGCCGGCGGCGTTGATGGCGTCCCGGCTCCGGTTGGTCAGCTCGGCGTCCACGTTCGCGTTCTCCTCCTGGCGTCAGCAGTCATCCACCTGACTTGAGCAGCGTACACAAAGTTGAGTCTATTCCACTCAAGGGCGGGACCGGCCATCTTCCGGCTACCGTCCGGAACATGGCTAAGTACACCCAGGATCCCGGTGCCCCTGGCGTCTCGTATCTCACCTTCTGGCGGGAGCGGCATCTGTGCACACTGACGACCCCGCGCCCGGACGGCAGCCCGCACGTCGTGCCCGTCGGAGTCACATACGATCCCGAGGCCCGGCTCGCTCGGGTGATCTCGAACAAGTCGAGCCGGAAAGTGGCCAACGTGCTGGCCGCCGGGGCCGAGGGGGCCCGCGTTGCGGTGTGCCAGGTGGCGGGGCGACGGTGGGCGACCCTGGAGGGCCGGGCCGTCGTACGGAGCGAGCCGGAGCGGGTCGCGGAGGCCGAGCGGCGCTACGCCGAGCGCTACGAACGGACACCGTCACCGAACCCGTCACGCGTCGTGATCGAGATCGAGCTCACCCGGGCCATGGGCAACGCCTGATGATTTTCAGCCATGGACACGCGCGGAACCATACGGTCGATAGCGGGAAATGTCCGCCAAAGCTGCAGCGGGGGGGGGGGGGGGGGGGGGGGGGGGGGCCCGCGGGGGGGGGGGGGGGGGGGGGGGGGGGTCGGGTGGGGGGGGGGGGGGGGGGGGGGTGTGCTGGTATGTTTGGTGTTCTAGAAATACAGGGGGTGGGG
>NZ_JBICXT010000009.1:279683-302990 GCF_043200415.1 Streptomyces sp. NPDC048419
CCCTACACCCCCCCACCCCTCCCCCCGCCCCCCCCCCCGGCCCCCCCCCCCCCCCCCCCGCTGCGGGGGGAAGTACCTGAGCGATCTGTTACGACGGGGGAATCGCGTCAGGCACTGCGGGGGGTGGCTGAGATGGTCCGAACATCGGGGGTTTCCGGTTCCACCAGCCGGTGGTCTCGCTGGTCCAGATTCACAAAGATCATTCCGTACCGGACGGCACATCGCACGGGCTGCGGCGCCCCCCGAGGCCGCCGCAGACACCGGTACGCCCGTACGTCCTCGTCCTCGTCGCGCGTGACGACGACCGGCTCACCGAAGACGGTCACCATCAACGAGTCACCGGAGTGGGGGATCGCGGTGACAAGGTCGATGAAGTGCCATCCCGATCGGTAGGCCGTGGCCATCTCGCGACGGAAGGAGCGGTCGTCGGGTGGAGTGGTCATGACTCGGCGACCCACGTGCTGTCGCTGGGCGCAACCCAAGTGCTGTCACCCGGGACGGCGGACGCCGTGACGATCCACGTGCTGTCGCCGGCACCGGCGGCAGACACGGAAGTCGTCTTCCACGTGCTGTCCTGCGCTGCGTCACCCTGCGTCCCCGTGAGACCGCTCAGCGCTCCGAAGGCCAAGGCGGCGGAGAAGGCGGCGACTAGCGCCGAGCGAAGCATTCTCTTATGCATAGTCGGCTTCGTCCTCATTTGAAGGTCACCTCTCCCCCGTCCGAATACGACGATGGCCCATTCCGGCACGTCATGGCCACACAAACGATGCATCATGTTCCTGCACGTTCAGGACCCTGGGGGGTGGAGATCTGGTGATAAATGAGACTAAGCGGACACATCCCCATGGGTTGACCGACCTGTGCGAGGACGGACGCCGCCTCTACGGCAATGCTCTCCGGACGGGACGCATAGCCCGTTCGGATGTCGAGCCTGCGCCGTGCTTGATGGAATTCGCCCTGCTTCATCCCGATCCTGACGACCCCAACTGGCTGCGTCCCGTACCGCCTTCGGTCGCGCTTGCCCAGAGGCTCACACCGATCGAGAACGAGATCACCCAACGACGTCGGCTGTCCATCGAACTCGCAGACGCTTTCGAGCCGTTCATGGCTCTCAGCGCCCAATCGTCGGCGTCCACCCACTCGATCACCGTGCTGGAAGGCCTCGACCGGATCAACGCGGCGCTCGATCTTGCCACGTCCCAGTGTCACACCGAGATGCTCACCGTCCAGCCGAGCCGCCGCCGGCTCGAGCACACCCTCGCCCAAGGACTCAACCGCGACCGGCCGTTGATCGAACGGGGCTGCCGCATCCGGACGCTCTACCAGCACCCGGCCCGCTACAGCCCCGAAACCCTCGCGTACGTCGCCCAGTTCACCGACGGCAAGGTGGAGTACCGCACCATCGACGAGCTGGTCGAGCGGCTCATCATCTGCGACGAGACCGTGGCCTTCATCCCGACCCGCGACGACGGCGAGATCGCGCTCGAACTCCGGCATCCGGGACTCGTCCGCTACCTGATCAAGGTCTTCGAGTTCATGTGGACGCGCGCGGTCCCGCTCAGCGGCGGCGCCCCGTACGAGACCGCCCCCGACGGGATCACGGAGATCCAGCACTCCATCGCCAAGCTCCTGGTCGAGGGCCATGTCGACGAGGCGATCGCACGGCGGCTGGGGATGAACGTGCGCACCTGCCGCGCCCACATCGCCAAGCTCGCGACGGTACTGGGCAGCGGCAGCCGGGCCCAACTCGGCTTTCTCATAGCGCAGTCGGGGCTCCTGAAGCAGGATCCCTGACATCGATCCGGAAGAAGAGGGCCATTCGTGACGACTGGGGCGCACCGGCACGGCCCGGAGGAGCTGTGCGAAGCGGGTCTGGAACTCTACGGGCGCGCCCTGCGCGAAGGGCAGGTGAGCAGCGCCGATGCCGACGCGGCTCCCTGCCTCGTCGACTTCGGCCTGCTGCATCCCTGCGTCACCGACCTCGATTGCCTGGAGCCTGTGTCCCCGGCCGTCGCCCTGCACCGCCTGCTGCGCACCTCGGCGGATCGCATCGCCGGCGAACGGCAGCGCGAGGAATGGCTGGTGGAGACGTTCGGGCCGCTCATGAGCGCCGGAGGGCGCCCCGCCGGAACACCGGACCTGCCGACCATCGAGGTCGTCAGCGGGCTCGACCGGATCAACGAGGCCATCGCCGGAGCCATGGCCGACGCCTCCCGAGAACTGCTGGCCATCCAGCCCTACGACGGCCGCAGCCCGGCCGAGCGCCTGGCCAAGAGCCTCGGCCGCGACCAGGACCTGCTCGACCGCGGAGGCCGTATCCGCACGCTCTACCAGCACACGCAGCGGTACTCGGCCGCCGTGGTGGCGCGCTACGAGCAGCTCACCGGCGACGCCGAGGCACGTACCCTCGACCAGATCACCGAACGCCTCATCGTGATCGACCGCGAGGTGGCCTTCATCCCCGCCAACGCCGACCGCACGCTCGCCCTGGAGGTCCGGCACCCGGTCCTGATCGACTACTTCGCCGTCATCTTCGACCGCCTCTGGCACATGGCCACGCCCATGCACCCCGAAGCCGCCACCCGCGCCACCCCGGCCGGCATCACCCCCCGCCAACACGCCATCGCCGTCCTCCTCGTGGAGGGCCACACCGACACCGACATCGCCGAGCGGCTCGGGATGAACGTCCGGACCGCCCGCGTGCACATCGCCAAGCTCGCGGCCACGCTGGGCAGTGAGAGCCGGGCCCAGCTGGGCTATCTCATCGGGCGGTCGGGGATTCTTGACCGGGAAGGGTGATCGGGTCGGCGTCGGTGGGGTGACGGTGGCCGTCGAGGCCCACCTGGGCGATGCGGACGCCGAGTTGGGTGCGGCTGGCCGCGCCGAGGGTCTCGGAGAGCCGGGCGATGTGGGCGCGGCACGTACGGACGCTTATGCCGAGCCGCTCCGCGATCACCGCGTCCTGGTGGCCCTCCGCCAGCAGCGCCGCGATGGACTGCTCGCGGTGCGAGATGCCCTCGATGCCGGTGTCGGGCAGCCGCGCGGTCAGCGGGATCGCGAGGCGCCACAGCCGCTCGAAGACCGTGACCAGGTAGCCGACCAGGGCCGGGTGGCGCAGCTCCAGGGCGAGGGTGCGGTCCGCGTTGGCCGGGATGAACGCCACCGTGCGGTCGAACAGGATCAGCCGGTCGATCACCTCGTCCAGGGTGCGCGCCTCGACCGAACCGCCCATCAGCTCCAGGTAGTTGAGCAGGCCCTGGCCGTGCCGGGCCACATGCGTGTACAGGTCGCGCATCCGCACGCCCCGCCCGCGCAGGGTGAGCGCCCGGTGCAGGCCCTCCGTCAGCTCGTCCTCGGGCCGGATACCGCCGGGCTGGACGGTGAGGACCTCCGTCGTGCACGCCTCGGTCGCCGCGTCCATCGCGGCCTGGATGCGGGACAGCCCGTCCAGGACGCGGATCGCGGCGCCCTCCGCGGAGCCGGAGCCCGGGGCCGCCTGTTTCTCGGGGCCCAGACCGGCGTACCGCTCGACCGCGGCGACCGCCGCGCCCACCCGCAGCTGACTGGCGCTGACGTCGTCGTAGACGCCGCGCAGCAGCCGTGTCATGACCTCCTGCGGGGACGTCGGGACCAGCCAGTCCATGTCGTCGGGGTCCGGGTGCAGCAGGGCGAGCTCCAGCAGGCACGGCACCGGCCCGGCGTCCCGGCGCGGCACGCGGCCCCGCCGTACGGCCCGGGAGTACACGCGCTCCCCGGCCTCGCACAGTCGGTCAGCACCGTGTGGATGCTCCTCCGTCCCGTGCCCGGCCATCGCCCATCCCACCCCCGGTTTCGCCGCCTTCGCAGCGCAACTATGCGCGGACGGGACCGGCTCCGCAACACGGCTCGACCTGAGGGCACGGTCGTTAAACGCCCATAACTCCCGCTCTGTACGGTCCTCCTCCTGCCGCGTTGCAACAAGCTGACGGCCTGGGAGGCAGGGTGGTGCGCGAGAGGCGGGTTCCGGGCCCGCGGCGGCCGGATCACGTCCAGGCCGAGGATGCGGTCAGGGGCCGCCGTGAGTCTTCACGACAGCCCCCGCAACGATCGCACCCGCAAATGCGGAACGTCTTACTTGAGTCCGATCGCCGAACACTCCGAGGCGTACTTCGAGGTGCAGATCTGCGAGACCTTGTAGATGCCGTCGGCGACGACCGTCGACTTGATGTTCTTGCGCGTCAGCGCGGTGACGGTGACGAGCTGTGCCGGGATCTCCTTGTCGGTCGGGCTGTCGACCGTGTCTTGGGTCAGCGCGTCGAACTCGATGTCCTTGCCCTGCACCTTGGCCACGGCCATCTGCGCGGCCGCCTGGGCCTCCTGCGGGTAGGACTTGTAGACGCTCATGTACTGCTCGCCCGAGACGATCCGCTGCACGCCGGCCAGTTCCGCGTCCTGCCCGGTGAGCGGCGGCAGGTGGGACATGCCCGCGTCCTCCATGGCCTTGACGATGCCGCCCGCCATGCCGTCGTTGGCGGAGTAGACGCCCGCGATGTTGCCCTTGCCGATCGCCTTGATCGCGTCGGACATGTTGGACTCGGCGTTCTTCGGGTCCCAGTCCTTGGTGTCGAAGGACTGGGCGATCGTCACCTTGCCCTTGAGCTCGGACAGCGCGCCCGCCTTGAACTGCTTGGCGTTCGGGTCGGTGGGCGAGCCGTTCATCATCACGATCTTGTCGGAGGTGCCGACGTCGCTGCCCAGCGCGTCCAGCAGCGAGCGGCCCTGCACCTCCCCGACGAGCTCGTTGTCGAAGGAGATGTACGCGTCGATCGGGCCCTCGGCCAGCCGGTCGTAGGCGATGACCGGGATACCGGCGTCCTTCGCCTTCTTCACCTCGCCGGCGATGGCGTGCGAGTCCACCGCGTCCAGCAGGATGGTGTCGACCTTGTCGTCGATCATCTTCTGCATTTGGGCCGCCTGCTTGTCCGCGTTCTGCCCCGCGTTGGCGTAGGCGACGTGGCCCTGGTTCTTGGTCAGGGAGGAGACCTGCTGCTTGATGATGGGGTAGTCGAAGTCCTCGTACCTGGTGTTGGCCGTCTCCGGCAGCAGCAGACCGATCGTGACGTCGTTGCCCTTGGTGGGGGTCGCCGAACTGCTGTCACCCGACACGTTCAGCACGCCGCAGGAGGCAAGTGACAGGCTTGTCGCGGCTACTGCCACGCACAGGGCGGTACGACGGATGCGGGTGTTCACTGCTGTTGACCTTCCGAACAAGGGTGCTTAAGGCGTCCCAGGTGAAGGAAGCCAACGCTTTCTTCACACGATCGTCAAGGAATAACCAGGTAATGAGACGTCAACGTTAGAGTTCGCTCGCCCTCCTGACGTAAGGCGACCGGTTGGTGCATATGCGCCAGGGGCCCGGATTGTCTCCGGGCCCCTGACGTGATGTGACATGGCCAGACGCGTCAGTCCGATTGCTGCCGCTTCGGCCGCCAGACCACCAGCGCGCTGGTGTGCTGCACCTCCTGGTACGGCACCAGGTCGCGGCGGTACGACGCGTGCACCGCCGCCTCGCGCTGCTGCATGGCCGCCGCCGCGCCCTCGACCGCCGTCTGGAGTTCGACGACACGCTGCTGGAGCGCGGCGACCTGGTTCTCCAGCTCGATGATCCGCTTGATGCCGGCCAGGTTGATGCCCTCGTCCTGCGACAACTGCTGGACGGTGCGCAGCAGTTCGATGTCGCGGGCCGAGTAACGACGGCCGCGGCCGGGCGTGCGGTCGGGCGAGACCAGGCCGAGGCGGTCGTACTGGCGCAGGGTCTGCGGGTGCAGGCCGGAGAGCTGGGCCGCCACCGAAATGACGTAGACCGGGGTTTCCTCGGTCAGTTCGTACGGATTACGTCGACGGCCGTCCATCTCCCTCAAGCTCCCTTCGCGGCCTGGAACAGCTCCGCCCGCGGATCCTCACCCGCGGTTGCCTCGCGATACGCCTCGAGCGCGTCACGAGCCTTCCCCGTCACGTCCTTGGGGACACTCACCTCGACGGTGACCAGGAGGTCGCCGCGGGTGCCGTCCTTGCGGACAGCGCCCTTGCCACGGGCGCGCATGGTGCGGCCGTTGGGCGTACCCGGCGGCAGCTTCAGGGTGACGGGAGGGCCGCCCAGGGTGGGCACTCTGACCTCGCCGCCGAGGGCCGCCTCGGCGAACGTCACCGGGACGGTCACGGTCAGGTTGTCGCCCTTGCGGCCGAAGACCGGGTGCGCGGACACATGGACCGTGACGTACAAGTCGCCCGCCGGACCGCCCCGTTCACCCGGTGCGCCCTTGCCGCGCAGCCGGATGCGCTGGCCGTCCTGCACCCCGGCCGGGATGCGGACCTGCATGGTCCGCGACGACTTGGCTCGGCCCGAGCCCTTGCAGACCTCACAGGGGTTCTCCGCGATCAGACCGCGGCCCTTGCAGTCCGGGCAGGGGTCGGTGAGGGAGAAGCCCCCGCCGGAACCCCGCGCCACCTGCCCGGTGCCGACGCACGTCGGGCAGACCCGGGGGTTGCCGTTGGCGTCGCCGGTGCCGGAACAGGCCTTGCAGGGCGCCTGCGAGGACATGCGCAGCGGGACCGTCGCGCCCTCGATCGCCTCGGTGAAGCTGAGGCTGACCTCGGTGTCGATGTCCTGACCGCGCCTGGGCTGCACCCGCGTGGTGCCGGAGCCGCCCCGGTTGAACAAGCCCCCGAAGACGTCACCGATCCCGCCGCCGAAGCTGCCGGAGTTTCCGCCGCCCTGGCCGCCGCCGAAGAGGTCGCCCAGGTCGAAGTTGAACGAGCCGCCGCTGCCGCCCGGCCCCGGGCGGAAGCCGCCGTTGCCGAACAGGGCGCGCGCCTCGTCGTACTCCTTGCGCTTCTTGGGATCGCCGAGAACGTCGTTCGCCTCGGAGATCTCCTTGAAGCGCTCCTCGGCCTTGGTGTTGCCCTTGTTGGCGTCCGGGTGGAACTCGCGGGCGAGCTTCCGGTACGCCTTCTTGATCTCGGCCTCGGTGGCGTCCTTGGGGACGCCGAGGACCTTGTAGTAGTCCTTCTCGATGAAGTCCTTGGTGCTCATCCTCGACGCCCCTCCTTTCTCATCGGTTCAAGCTCAGCCCTCGTCCGGGCCACCGCTCTCCTTGTCGTCGGCCGCCTCGGCGGAGTCCTGGGACTCCGGCTTGACGGTCTGCGCTCCCGGCTGAGGCTCGGCCACGGCCACCCGCGCGGGGCGGATGGTGCGCTCGCCGATGCGATACCCGGGCTGCAGAATCGCCACGCACGTCGTCTCGGTGACGTCCGGTGCGTAGCTGTGCATCAGGGCCTCGTGGATCGTCGGGTCGAAGGGCTCGCCCTCCTTGCCGAACTGCTGCAGACCCATCTTCGCCGCCACGGTCTCCAGCGACTCCGCCACGGACTTGAATCCGCCGACGAGTTCGCCGTGTTCCCGTGCGCGGCCGATGTCGTCGAGCACGGGCAGGAGCTCGGTCAGAAGATTCGCGATGGCGATCTCCTTGACCGTGATCCGGTCCCGCTCCACGCGGCGGCGGTAGTTCTGGAACTCGGCCTGGAGCCGCTGGAGGTCCGCCGTGCGCTCACCGAGCGCCGTGCGTGCCTGGTCCAGCTGCGCCGTCAGACCGGCGATCTGTACTGCTGCGTCCCCGGCCGGGGCCGCCCCCTCCCCGGAGGAAGGAGCGGCGGCCTTCGGTTCGGCGTCGTCAGGTGTGGCGCCGGAGGGGACGTCGGGCTTCTCGTCGAAGCCCGGGGTCTCCTCCGTCACGCGGCACCGTCCTTGCGCTCGTCGTCCACGATCTCGGCGTCCACGACGTCGTCGTCGGCCTTCGGGGCCTCGGCGCCGGCGGACTCGCCGCCCGCGGCGGCCTGCGAGGCCTGGGCGTCGGCGTACATGGCCTGGCCCAGCTTCTGCGAGACGGCCGCGACCTTCTCGGTGGCGGTGCGGATCTCGGCGGTGTCCTCGCCCTTGAGCGCGGCCTTCAGCTCCTCGACGGACGCCTCGACCTCGGTCTTGATCTCGCCCGGGACCTTGTCCTCGTTGTCCTTGAGGAACTTCTCCGTCTGGTAGACGAGCTGCTCGCCCTGGTTGCGGCTCTCGGCGGCCTCGCGGCGGGCGTGGTCCTCCTCCGCGTACTTCTCGGCCTCCTGGCGCATCCGGTCGACCTCGTCCTTCGGCAGCGAGGAGCCGCCGGTGACGGTCATCTTCTGCTCCTTGCCGGTGCCGAGGTCCTTGGCCGTGACGTGCATGATGCCGTTGGCGTCGATGTCGAAGGCGACCTCGATCTGCGGGACACCGCGCGGGGCCGGCGGCAGACCGGTCAGCTCGAACATCCCGAGCTTCTTGTTGTACGCCGCGATCTCGCGCTCGCCCTGGTAGACCTGGATCTGCACGGAGGGCTGGTTGTCCTCGGCGGTGGTGAAGATCTCGGACCGCTTGGTCGGGATCGTCGTGTTCCGCTCGATGAGCTTGGTCATGATGCCGCCCTTGGTCTCGATGCCGAGGGACAGCGGGGTCACGTCGAGGAGCAGGACGTCCTTGACCTCACCCTTGAGGACACCGGCCTGCAGGGCGGCGCCGATGGCGACGACCTCGTCCGGGTTGACGCCCTTGTTGGCGTCCTTGCCGCCGGTCAGCTCGCGGACGAGCTCGGCGACGGCGGGCATACGCGTGGAACCACCGACGAGGACGACGTGGTCGATCTCGTTGATGGAGATGCCCGCGTCCTTGATGACGTTGTGGAACGGCGTCTTGCAGCGCTCCAGCAGGTCCGCGGTCAGCTGCTGGAACTGGGCCCGGGTGAGCTTCTCGTCCAGGTGCAGCGGGCCCTCGGCGGACGCGGTGATGTAGGGCAGGTTGATCGAGGTCTCGGTGGACGAGGACAGCTCGATCTTGGCCTTCTCGGCGGCCTCGCGGAGGCGCTGGAGGGCCATCTTGTCCTTGCCGAGGTCCACGCCGTGGCCGCTGGCGAACTGCTTGACCAGGTAGTCGACGATGCGCTGGTCCCAGTCGTCACCACCGAGGTGGTTGTCGCCGTTGGTTGCCTTCACCTCGACGACGCCGTCACCGATCTCCAGGAGGGACACGTCGAAGGTGCCGCCACCGAGGTCGAAGACGAGGATCGTCTGGTCGTCCTTGTCGAGGCCGTAGGCGAGCGCGGCCGCGGTGGGCTCGTTGACGATGCGAAGGACGTTCAGACCGGCGATCTCGCCGGCCTCCTTCGTCGCCTGGCGCTCGGAGTCGTTGAAGTAGGCCGGGACGGTGATGACCGCGTCCGTGACCTTCTCGCCCAGGTAGGACTCGGCGTCGCGCTTCAGCTTCTGCAGGATGAACGCGGAGATCTGCTGCGGGTTGAAGGGCTTCCCGTCGAGCTCGATCTTCCAGTCCGTGCCCATGTGGCGCTTCACGGAGCGGATGGTCCGGTCCACGTTCGTGACCGCCTGGCGCTTGGCGACCTCGCCGACGAGCACCTCACCGTTCTTCGCGAAGGCGACGACGGACGGCGTGGTCCTGGCACCCTCGGCGTTGGTGATGACGGTGGGCTCGCCGCCCTCCAGAACGCTGACGACGGAGTTAGTCGTGCCCAGGTCGATGCCGACCGCACGTGCCATGGTGATCTTCCTCCAGCTGACTTGAGTGGAACGGACTCAAGTGTGCACGACACCCGGCGATGGGTCAACAGACCTGAGTCCGGGGGGCTCAACTCTTATCCGTTCCTTACACGCAAGCGCCCGCTGACCTGGGAGGATACAGGTCTGCCCGGCTGAGTGGACACCGACCGGACCTGCGTGGAGACAGGTCTGCCGGTCTGCGTGGAGACAGGCCTGCCGGTCTGCGTGGACAACGGTCGGCCTGCCTGCGTGGGCACGGGCCGGCGCACATACACCGGCACCCGAAGCAGCAGCAGTACGACGACGAGTGCCCCGGCCGCCACCCAGAACACGGCGGACCGGGCGGTCCAGCCGATGTGGGTGAGCACCCCGACGAGCACCCCGGCGAACGCCGCGATGCCCGGCAGCACGGTCGCGCCCTGCGGGGTGAGCCCCAACCGCCGCAGCCGGTGGGCGAGATGGTCGGGCCCGCCCCGCAGCAGCGGGCGCCCGGCCAGCCGCCGCGACAGGACCACCAGGAGTACGTCGACGGTCGCCACCGCGGTGATGGGGAACAGCACGCCCGCGCTGTCCGCGAGCCCGTAGCCGGCCCTGGTGCACACGGCCGCCGCGGCGAGCACGAACCCGGTGAACATCGACCCGCAGGCACCGAGGCCGACGCGCGCGGGCGGCCAGTTGTGCATGAGGAACCCGGTCAGCGCGGCGGCCAGCACGCTCAGCAGCACCGCGAGCCCGTCCATCACCTCGGCCGCGGCGCAGGCACCCACCCCGAAGGCGGTGACCACCCCCACGGTCCCGGCGAGCGCGTCGGCGTGGTCCAGCGCCTTGAAGGCGACGGCGACGAAGACGATCCAGCCCACGGCGAGCAGCCCCGCGGGCACCCCGGTCTCCTCGTACGGCACGACACAGGCCGCCGCCGCGGCCGTACCGGCGACGAGGACCCGGGCCTTGACCCGCCGCAGGTCCGCGACCAGCCCGAGCAGGGCGACGGCGCCCCCGGCGAGCAGCAGCCGGCCCACCCCCTCCCCGAGCGGCGCCACACCTGTGCGTTCCCCGGCCACCACCACGGCGCCGGTGGCGAGCACCACGGCGACTCCCCCGGCCAGCGGCACGGGTCGCTGCCGTCGTCTCCGGTCGACGATTCCGAGGCGCAGCGCGGGCACCCGTAGCAGTGCGGTGAGCACGGCTGCGAGCAGCAGGGCGGTGGTGGCGGCGGCGATCCCGTAGAGCACGGATCTAAGTTAGGCGCGAATGTACCAATTTGGCATGAATAACACGATCGCATTGTCACAGACCTTTAAGGCAACCCTCAGCGACACAGATCACCGAGCCGCTGGCTACAGTGCGACGGAAGATGGGGGTAGTCTCAGACGGACTGAATAAGTTACCGCTTAGTAACGTCGAGGCTCTCCCTCGAACCAAACCTCGCAGGCCCGAGGAGCCCCCAAATGCAACTCGCCGCGATCATCGTGTCGCTGGTCCTGACCGTGGTCGGTGTGGCGCTGCTCGCCCGCGCCATCGGCCAGTTCGTCCGGTATTTCAAACTGGGCCAGCCCGTACCCGCGGGCAGCAGGACCGACAACCCCTATGCGCGCAGCGTGACGCTGGTGCGTGAGTTCCTCGGCCACACCCGGATGAACCGCTGGGGCATCGTGGGCTTCGCCCACTGGTTCGTGGCCGTCGGCTTCCTGACGCTGCCGCCGACCCTCGCGCAGGCGTTCGGCCAGCTCTTCAAGGCCGACTGGATGCTTCCGGTGATCGGCGACTGGCTGCCGTTCGAGATGTACACCGAGTTCATCGGCGTGATGACGGTGATCGGCATCGTCGTGCTGATGACGATCCGGCTGCTGAGCCTGCCCTCGCGGCCGGGCCGCAAGTCCCGCTTCGCGGGCTCCAAGGCGGGCCAGGCGTACTTCGTCGAGTACGTCATCCTCACCATCGGCCTGGCGATCTACGTGCTGCGGGGCCTGGAGGGCGCCCTGCACCACGTGGAGGGCTACGAGGCCGGCTACTTCGCCTCGTACCCGCTGGTGGTGGCGTTCAAGGGGCTGAGCGTCCCGGCGCTGCAGAACCTGGTCTACCTGGTCGCCATGGTCAAGATCGGGACGTCGTTCATCTGGATGATCGTGGTGTCGCTGAACACCAACATGGGCGTGGCCTGGCACCGCTTCCTGGCCTTCCCCAACATCTGGTTCAAGCGCAACGCCGAGGGCGCCACCGCGCTGGGCGCGCTGCAGCCGATGACCTCGGGCGGGCAGCCGATCGACTTCACCGACCCGGGCGAGGACGACGTCTTCGGCGTCTCCCAGGTCGAGCAGTTCTCCTGGAAGGGCCTCCTCGACTTCTCCACCTGCACCGAGTGCGGCCGATGCCAGTCGCAGTGCCCGGCCTGGAACACCGGCAAGCCGCTCTCCCCCAAGCTGCTGATCATGAGCCTGCGGGACCACGCCCACGCCAAGGCCCCCTACCTGCTCGCGGGTGGCGGCAAGAACATGGAGGGCGAGGAGAAGGCCTCCGAGGAGCAGCTGAAGGACGTGCCCGCCGCCGCGCTGGCGGAGGCCGAGCGGCCGCTGATCGGCACCGCGGAAGAGAACGGCGTCATCGACCCGGACGTGCTGTGGTCCTGCACCACCTGCGGCGCCTGCGTCGAGCAGTGCCCGGTCGACATCGAGCACATCGACCACATCGTCGACATGCGCCGCTACCAGGTGATGATCGAGTCCGCGTTCCCGTCCGAGGCGGGCACGATGCTCAAGAACCTGGAGAAGAAGGGCAACCCCTGGGGGCTGGCCAAGAAGCAGCGCCTGGAGTGGCTCAAGGAGGTCGACTTCGAGGTCCCGGTCGTGGGCCAGGACATCGAGGACCTCACCGAGGTCGAGTACCTGTACTGGGTCGGCTGCGCCGGCTCCCTGGAGGACCGGGCGAAGAAGACCACCAAGGCCTTCGCGGAGCTGCTGCACATCGCGGGCGTCAAGTTCGCGATCATGGGCGGCGACGAGAAGTGCACCGGTGACTCCGCCCGCCGCCTCGGCAACGAGCCGCTGTTCCAGGAACTCGGCATGGAGAACGTCATGGCTTTGAACATGGCGTTCGGCGAGGAACTCGACGACGACGGCAAGGTCATCGCGGAGTCCGCGAAGCCGAAGTCGGCGAAGAAGATCGTCGCCACCTGCCCGCACTGCCTGAACACCATCGGCAACGAGTACCCGCAGCTCGGCGGCGACTACGAGGTCATCCACCACACCCAGCTGCTGCAGCACCTGGTCGACGAGGGCAAGCTCACCCCCGTCACCCCGGTCGAGGGCATCATCACCTACCACGACCCCTGCTACCTGGGCCGCCACAACAAGATCTACACCCCGCCGCGGGAGATCATCGCGAACGTTCCGGGCCTCAGGAACGAGGAGATGCACCGGCACAAGGAGCGCGGCTTCTGCTGCGGCGCCGGCGGCGCCCGCATGTGGATGGAGGAGCGGATCGGCAAGCGCATCAACAACGAGCGCGTCGACGAGGCCCTGTCCGTCAACCCCGACATCGTCTCCACCGCCTGCCCGTTCTGCCTGGTCATGCTCACCGACTCGGTCAACGGCAAGAAGAACGACGGCAAGGCCAAGGAGTCCATCCAGGTCGTCGACGTCGCCCAGCTCCTGCTGCAGTCGGTCAAGACCCCCCTCGACCCGGCCGGCGAGGCCGAGCAGGAGAACGCACCCGAGCCCGAGCCGGTGAAGTAGCCTTCCCGGCCACGGCCCTCACGGCGCCCCCTGCCCGCTCCGGGCAGGGGGCGCCGTCGTAGCCGCATCCGTCAGGCGCTCTTCGGCCCCACGTGCTGGACCACCTCGAAGGACCACAGCGTCGAGCCGGTGGCGGCCGGCTTCGGCCGCTCGCCGCCCTCGCCACCGCCCTGGTGCGCCGCCCGCATCGGCCCCTTGAGCCACGCCTGGAAGGACTGCTCGTCCCGCCAGCGCGTGTACACCAGGTACTGGTCGGTCCCCTCGACCGGCCGCAGCAGCTCGAACTCCTCGAAGCCGTCGGAGCCCTCCACGGCACTGGCCCGCGCGGCGAACCGCTTCTCCAGGACCTCGCGCTGCTCGGCGGGCACGGTCAGTACGTTGATCTTGACTACGCTCATGCAGTCATCCTGACGCACCCGAGGCCGAACTCGGGCTGTCGCCCCGTCCCGTGCGCGTGCATCATTGCCCAGGCGTTGTCGACGGGGCTGACGAGGTGAGCGGTGCGCGTGCGAAGAGGCGGGATGTGTACGGCGGTCGTCTGCACCGCGCTTCTGCTCGCCGCCTGCGGCCCCGGTGCGGACGCCGGAGCCGGCCGCCCCACCCCCGTACGGATCGCGGACGCCCCCGCCAAGCTGCCCGTTCCGCGCGGCACCGGCAGCAGGACCCCTGACGACTTCAACGGTGACGGACACCGCGACCTCGTCCTCGACGCCCTCGTGAAGGCCCGCAGCCACGAGGACGACGCGGGCATCGGGATCGTCTACGGCGGCGCGCACGGACTCACCCCGGGCGCACGGCAGTTGGTCAGCCCCACGAAGTACGCCGCCCGCACCAAGGGCCAACTCCCCGCCGTCTTCGACGCGGAGGCGAGCTGCGACCTGGACAAGGACGGCTTCACCGACCTGATCGTCTCGACCGACCCGCCCTACGACGGCCAGGGCATGCCCCCGGTCCCGCTCCAGGTCCTCTTCGGCTCCCCGGGCGGCCTGACCCACGCGGTCACCCTCGCCGTCCCCGCCGCCGCCCGCTTCGGCAACGACTGGCCCGACCAGCCGGTGTGCGGCGACTTCGACGGCGACGGTGCCGAGGACCTCGTCCTGCACGCCTCGGGGCAGCGGCTCAGCTATCTGCGCGGCCCGTTCAGCACCAAGGGCGCGCCCCGCGCGGCCGGCGCCGCCGTCCCCTCGCCCGGCGAGGTCCCCACCGGCCCGGCGGCCGACGTGAACCGTGACGGCTACGACGACCTGGTGGTCCGTACGGCCGACGGCACGAGCAAGGCGTACGTCGTCCTCGGCGGCCCCACCGGCCCGACCCGCACCGGAACCGCCCTGCCCGAGGGCATCGACATCGCCCTCGGCCGCTTCGGCAGGGGCGCGGCCCTGGACGCCGCGGTCGGCGCGATGGGGGAAACGTCTTTGCGCTACGACCTCCCCGCCCCGGTGCGCGCCACCCTCGCCTCCCCCGGCTCCATGCTGGACGCCGCCGACCTCGACGGCGACGGCCTCAGCGACCTCGTCTCCAGCGGCTCACGGCTGCGGATCTTCCGCGGCCGTACGACGGGCCTGACCACGGCCGGCATGGTCTCCGTCGCGCCGCCGGCCCGGGGCACGACCAGGGTGCTGGCGGTGGGCGACTTCGACGGCGACGGCCGGGCGGACCTGGCGGTGCGCACGTACCGGGGCGAGACGAAGGACACCGTCGCGGTCTACCCCGGGGTGAAGAAGGGACTGGTGGCGGCCGAGCCGTCGGTCACCTTCTCCAGCTCGGAGTTCCTGTCGGGCTGAACCATCTCTCAAAGCCGCCGCAAAAAATTACCGAACTCACGTACAACCCTTGATCAGCGTCGCGGGTCTTTTGATCGCCGACCGAACGGTTAACGCCAGGTCAACTCCGGGCGAACACGGTTCGGCGCGCACCCCATCGACTGTGGACGCCCGCCAGGCGTCCCCCGCATGCCGCAGGAGAAAACCCGCATGCACACACCTCTGCGACTCGCTCTCGCGACGGCCACCGCGGCCGCGCTGACGGGCGGTCTGCTCACGTTCTCGGCCGTCACCGCGACGGCCGCGGACTCCACCACCGTCGCCCAGGCCGACTTCAACGGCGACGGGATCGGCGACACGGCCTTCTCCGCCGACGGCGCCTACGTGAACGGCAAGAACGGCGCCGGACAGCTCGTGGTCCTCTACGGGACCAAGCCCGGCGGCGTCTCGTCCGCCAAGCGCTCCACGATCAGCCAGGACACCGCCGGCAACCCCGGCACCGCCGAGGCCGGCGACTACTTCGGCAGCGAGACCGCCTACGCCGACTTCAACGGCGACGGCTACGACGACATCGCCGTTGGCTCCCCCGGCGAGGACGTCGGCAGCGACAAGGACGGCGGCGGCCTCGCGATCCTGTGGGGCTCGGCCTCCGGCATCACCGGCAAGGGAGTCACGGTCTCCGACCCGGCCCCCTCCGGCCACGACTACTGGGGCAAGAACCTCGCCGCCGGCGACTTCGACGGCGACGGCAAGGCCGATCTCGCGGTCGGCAGCTCCAACGCCACCATCTACGTGCTCAAGGGCGGCATCAGCGCCACCGGCAAGCCCGGCGGCACGTACACGATCAAGCCCCCGATCCAGGGCACGGACGCGGACGGCCCGCTCAACCTGACCGCCGGCAACATCAACGGCGGCCCGGAGACCGACCTCGTCATCGACGGCTTCGAGACCCAGACCGACTACGGCTGGAACAAGAACTACTACGTCCCCGGCACCCCGAGCGGCCTGAACATGGGCGCCTCGGAGGTGCTCAAGCCCGGCGTGATCACCGCGATCGGCGACATCGACCAGGACGGCTACGGCGACATCGTCTCCGGCGCCTACTGGAACCCCACCACGGAAGACGGCACGACCGTCCCCGACTCCGGCAAGGGCGGCAAGGTCTGGGTCACCTACGGCTCCGACGGCGGCCCGATCACCACCAACCCCACCGGCATCACACAGGACACCGGCAACGTCCCCGGCACCGCCGAGGGCAACGACTTCTTCGGTTACGAGCTCGACCTGGGCGACGTCAACGGCGACGGCTTCCTGGACCTCGCGATCGGCGTCGCGGGCGAGAACATCGGCAGCGCGACGAACACCGGCGCCGTCACCGTCCTCTACGGCACCGCGAACGGCCTGAACACCGCCTCCGGCGCCCAGTCCTTCGCCCAGTCGACCGCGGGCGTGCCCGGCAACGACGAGAAGGACGACTACTTCGGCACGGACGTCAAGCTCGACGACGTCACCGGCGACGGCAAGGCCGACCTGATCGTCGGCTCCCGGGAGAACGCCGGCAACGGCGGCGTGACCTACCTGCCCTCGGACGGCACGAAGATCGTCACGGCCGGCTCGCGCGCGATCGCCCCGAGCACCTCGGGCGTCTCCACCACGGGTTCGCCGTACTTCGGCGCCAACTTCGCGGACTGACCGGCCCGTAGCCGATCATCCGCCCCTGAACGAGGAGCCGGACCCTCACCCTCGGGCCCGGCTCCTCCTCTTCTTCTTCCATGTCCCCTTCCCTAGGGGTCACCTTGACGTTCCCTTAGGGGATGTCACAGCTCGGCCGCAAACCCGGGCCCGAACCGCCGGGCCCGCCACGTCACTCTGCGGGATCAGTTACGTTCGAAGGCGTGGCTGGATTCAGGATCGGACGCGGCGCCCGCAACAACGGAGCTCCGCCGAGGCGACCGCAACAACCCCCGCACGGACAGCAGGCTCCGCAGAGCCCGCCGTACGGCCGACCGTCTGCGCAGCAGCCGTACCGCAACGGCGGCGGCCAGTGGCAGCAGGGCAACGGCGGCGGGTACGACGAGCCGGAGTACTTCGGCGGCCAGGGCGGGTACGCACCGCAGGGCCACCACGATCCGTACGCGGCCAACAACCCTGGCCACACCCAGGCGTTCTCGGTCGGCGAGGACCCCTACAGCCAGGGCGGCACCTACCGCGCGGGCTCGGCCCCGGCGGGCCCCGTGGGCCCCCGTCTGCACTGGAAGGACCTGCTGAGGGGCATCATCCTGTCCCCCACCCAGACCTTCCTCCAGATGCGCGACTACACGATGTGGGGCCCGGCCCTCATCGTGACCTTCCTCTACGGCCTGCTCGCGGTCTTCGGCTTCGACGGCGCCCGCAAGGACGCGATCGACGCGACCCTCTCGAACGCGGTCCCGATCGTCCTGACGACGGCCGTCGCGATGGTGCTGTCGGCCTTCGTCCTGGGCGTGGTCACCCACACCCTGGCCCGCCAGCTCGGCGGCGACGGCGCCTGGCAGCCCACGGTCGGCCTCTCCATGCTGATCACGTCCCTCACGGACGCCCCGCGCCTGGTCTTCGCCATGTTCTTCGGCGGCGACGCGACCTTCGTCCAGGGCCTGGGCTGGGCGACCTGGGTGGCCGCCGGCGCCCTGCTGACCCTGATGGTCAGCCGCTCCCACGACCTGCCCTGGCCGAAGGCCCTGGGCGCCTCCTCGATCCAGCTGATCGCCCTGCTGTCGATCGTGAAGCTGGGCACGTTCTAGCACCGGCTCGAACAAAGGCTCCCGGCGATACGCCGGGAGCCTTCTGCGTCACGACCGCTTGCGGCGCCCCTCAGGCGTCGAGCACCTGCCCGGCACGGATCACGGGAGGCAGCACACTCCGGCTGACTTGACTGAATGACGGTAGTAGTCTGAGCCCTGCTCTGGAGGCAGGGGAGGCCCGATCGTGGCACGCAGAGTGGGGATCTATACCCGGATCTCACGAGACGACGAGGGTGAAGCACTCGGCGTCGCTCGGCAGCAACGGGACTGCGAGCGCCTAGCGGATCTCCGCTCATGGCAGCCTGTGAAGGTCTACGAGGACAACGACGTCTCGGCGTTCAAGCGCCACGTCGTGCGCGAAGAGTTCGAGCTGATGTTGCGGGACCTGCGCGCCGGCCTCATCGAGGGCATCGTTGCGTACGACCTTGACAGGCTCGCCCGACAGCCACGGGACCTTGAACGACTTATCGAGATCTTCGACGACCGGCCCCGGCTGGAGTTCGCCACAGTCACAAACGACATCAACATCGGAACTCCCGATGGCCGCACCATGGCCCGCATCATGGTCGCGTTCGCCAACAAGTCGTCCCACGACGCATCACGGCGGATCAAGCGGAAACACCTGGAGTTGGCCCAACAGGGCAAGGGCAGCGGCGGACCGGCACCCTACGGATGGCGCAAGGACGACCGGACGAAGGTGGACCCGAAGGCGGTTGAGGCCATCCGCGAGGCTCAGCGCGACGTCTTGGCCGGCGTCCGCATCGGAACCATCCGGACGCGGTGGCAAGAGCAGGGCTTGGGCAATCCCCGAGCAGGGACGAAGCGGATGGCGCATCACCACGTTGAGCAGATCCTCTCGAACCCCCGGCTAGTCGGTTGCCGGACCTACCACGGCGAGATCCTTTACGGCGATGACGGCCTACCCGTCATGGGTGAGTGGGAGCCGATCAACACACTCGAAGAGTGGGAAGCGGTGTGCGCTGCAATCGCGGAGCGCAAGCAAAAACACCCTGGCCACAACCTTGCCCGCAAGTACCTGCTTTCGGGCATCGCTCGATGCGGGCTGTGCAAGGCCAAGGTCCGAGGGCAGGTTAACCACCAATGGAAGCCCGGATCGAAGGCAGCCAAATACAAGTACCAGTGCTCAATCGTGAACGGCGGTTGCGGCAAGGTCGCGCGAATCGGCGAACCGGCCGACCGCTTGGTCGCCCAACTCGTTCTTGAGGAACAGCGCGAGCGAGCTGCCACGACAGCCGTACCGACGAATCAACGCTGGTCACAGGAAGACGAGTTGGAGCAGGTATCGCAGGAGATCGCCCAGCTCGTAGAGGCCGAGAAGTCGAGGCAGATCACCGTGTCGACGCTCTTGCAGCTCTTGCCACCCAAGGAGCGACTGCGCGACGAACTCAAGTTGGCGCGTGCCAGGTTCTACAAGGAGAAGAAGCAGGCGGAGGCCAAGTTCCAAGCGGGGGATCTCTCTCTCGAAGAGTTCTTCGATCTCCCGATCGAACGTCAGCAAGAGATCGTGCTTCACAGTCTGTCTGCCGTGATCATCCATCCGTCAGGCAAGGGTCGACGGATCTTCGACCCCAGTCTGATCGAGCCCGTCTGGCGTTAAGCGTCAGGCCCGCCCCTGGAGCACGAGCGCACGACGTACCCACTCTTCATCACGAGCGGGAGCGCGCCGAAGATGCATCTGAACCCATTCCTCGGTGGTCATCATCTTCGGCCTTGACCGCTGCTTCGGAGACTCTGGCGCCGTTGCCCTATTCATCGAGCGCGCCCCCTGCCAACTCGTCGCGTGCGGTTTCGCGGTCACGTCCGCCAGGCCCATTTCGGCGGTCTGCTTGTCGTTGACGCGGTGCACCACGCGGCCGGTGAGCTGAGCGCGGAGCATGGTGGCGCCCTTGCCCAAGTCGGAGCCGAAGCGCTGCCCGCAGATCTCCAGGTAGATGCCGGTCGCGCGGGCCATCTGGGCCAGCCGAATCAGCGCGGTGACGATGCGTTCCCGGCGCTCCTCATCCTTCTTGGAGGAGATCAGGAACAGTTCCGCCACCTCGTCGACCAGGACGATGACCGGCACCGGCCGCAGCTCTGCGGGGAGTTCCCTCAGGTCCGAGACGCCGTGACGGCTCAACAGGTCGAAGCGGTCTTCCATCTCCGCGACCAGCACGCCGAGCACCGAGGCGGCATCATCGGGGGTGGTGACCAGCGCCGACAGCCGGGGCGCGAACGCGGACTGTTCCACCCCGCGCTTGCAGTCGATGCCGACCAGGGCCACCGGCAGTCGCGCCAGCCCCTTGATCAGGTTGCGCTGATACATGGACTTGCCGGAGTGGTTGGCGCCCAAGGTGAGCGCCATCGGTGCCTTGCGGTAGTCCCGCTCGAACGCGGTCCCGTCCTCGCGCACCGCGACCGGAACGGCCATGTCGTGCGGGCGGGCCTTGCGGGGCATCTTCACCCGGCGCAGCACGTCGTAGCCGGTCATCCGCAGTTCGACGAAACCGGGCTTCGTCTCGGCCACGGTCACCGAGTGGACACCCCAGGCGCGCCGGAGCCGCTCCGAGGAAGCGATCACGTCGGCGGGCTCCAGGCCGGCGGGAAGGCGCAGGGTGACCCGCAGCCCGGTCGCCGTGCCGCGTACCCGGCGGATCTTCGGCGGGACCGGCTGAACCTCACGGCGGGCGACACTGCGGGTGAAGAACGCCCGCAGTCCCGACGGCTGCACCGTCAGCCCGCACACATCCATCGTGGAGCGGTAGGAGAAGGTGAAGCGGCCCCAGGTGACCGGCATCCCGACCAGCGACCAGTACACGCGCGGCGCGCGTACCTTCGCGTAGCCGAGACCACCGGCACCGGCCAGAGTTCCCGTGGCCTCCAGCCACATCGTCAGGTCGGCCATGATCAGGCCGCCGGGGTGATCGCGACCGCGCGGAACGAGATCCCGTGCCGCTTCTGGCCGTTGAACTCGTTCTCCCAGTCACGCGCCTTCAGGCCAATGACCTTGACCGGCATGCCCGGCGCCAGACCCTCGGGGAGACCGGTCTCCGGCACGGTCACCTGGTAGAGGTTCCCCTCCCCCTCATCCGAGACCAGCAGACCCACGGTCGACAGCCCCGCATTGGTGTCCCGGTCCACGGCCCGCTCACCGGTCTTCTTGTTGACCATCTTCGGTTCCGGCGCAGTCGCCACGAACACCACAGCGGTCGAAGTGTCGATCTTGAACGACGGCATGAAGTACTCCCTGAGTCGATGCTTCGAAGCAGCCCAAAGAAGGCCCTCCATGCTCGCTGTCCTAGGGCTGCGAGCGCCTTAAGGAGACTGTGGCACGTCCTGGGACTGCCAACAGTCCTGGGACTGTGCTTGACTTATCTCGTCGAGAGGAGTCGTGAGATGGCGCCGAAGTGGCGGGAGCTGGCCGACAAGCTGGCTGAACAGATCAAGAGGGGTGAGTACGCGCCTGGCCAGCAGCTTCCGCAGATCAGGGAGCTAGTTGCGGCAGGCGAGGGCTCCAAGTCCACCGTCCACCAGGCCTTCAAGGCTCTTGAAGCCGAGGGCCTGGTGACGTCGTCCCGCGGGCACGGCACCGTCGTGCGGCAACGGGTTCCGCTCAAGCGGCTCGGCATCGGCCGGTACGACAAGGCAAAGTGGCGCGACGGCGACGAGGTGGCTTTCATCGCGGACCGCGTGGCCTCTGGTCGCAGCTACCGCCGAAACGAGCAGACCCAGACCGTCAGTCGCGTGGAAGCCCCGCCAAGGGTCGCCGCTGCCCACGGTCTCCCCGAGGGGGCGGAGGTGTACGCGCGAGCCCGGCTGGTGAAGGAAGGCGACCAGCCGACCCACACCCTCACCAGTTACTACCGACCCGAACATGTCGAGGGAACCCGGATCGTGGACCCGACACCGGGGCCGGCCGGTCGTGGAGGCGGATTCCGGGTGCTGTACGACGCGGGATACGAGATCGACCACATGAAGGAGGAGATTTTCGCCAGGGCGGCCACGGCCGACGAAGTGAAGCTCTTGCAGCTGCCGCCGGGCGAACCAGTCGTAGAGCTGCACCGGACCACGTACACGGCCTCTGGCACAGTGGTGGAGTTCGCCATTGGTGTTCACGCGGCTTCGCGCTTCGCCTGGGAATACGACTTCAAGGTGCCGGACTCGGCGAAGGGCGAGAAGGGGCAGGAATGATCTCCACTCAGGCATGGGCCGACGCACGGCGCCTGTGGGACTACCACCAGATGGGGCACGTCCTGCGGCCGTGCTCAGTCGCGATCGGGTTGGGAAGCCATGACCTGGGTGTAGCCGATACGGCAGTAGACCTGTACAAGCGCGGCATGTATCCCCTCCTTGTGTTCACGGGAGCCACCAGCCCGACGACGCGGGAGCGCATGCCGCGAGGGGAGGCCGTCCACTACCGCGAACGAGCCCTCGAACTCGGTGTGCCCAGCTCAGCCGTGCTCGTAGAACCCAACGCCCGCAATACCGGCGAGAACATCCGCTTTTCCAGGGCTGTGCTTGAAGAGGCCGGAGTGAACGTCTCCTCCGTGCTCCTCATCAGCAAGCCGTACGAGGAAAGGCGCGCGTACGCCACGGCGCGCAAGCTGTGGCCCGAAGTCGAGATCGTCAGCGCGTCCACTCCGATGACGTTGGAGGAGTACGCGGACTCCATCCAAGACGCCCGGTTGGTCATTGACATGCTTGTGGGGGCACTTCAGCGACTGCTGATCTACCCGGAGCAGGGGTTCATGATCAGTCAGCCCGTACCGGATGACGTGCGTGAGGCTTACGAGCGGCTGTGCCACGAGGGCTTCACCAGCCGACTCCTCACCGGCCGGCCCTCTACCTGAAACCCGGCTCATGCCACGACAGCCAACGCCGCTCCACTCGGTCTCCGTGGCGGGAGTCGTTGTGCGTGAGGACGGACGCGCGTTGGTGATCCGCCGTGCCGACAACGGCACGTGGGGGCCACCCGGCGGGGTGCTTGAGCGCACGGAAGCCGTCGAGGAGGGGGTCCTCCGCGAGGTGTTCGAGGAGACCGGCATCAAGGTGCGCGTGGAGCGGCTAACCGGCGTCTACAAGAACATGGCCGTCGGTGTCGTCGCCCTGGTGTTCCGGTGTCGACCCGAAGGCGGTCACGAACAGCTCTCGGACGAGTCGACCGCTGTTGCATGGCTTGCCCCGGACGAGGCCGTTGCGGCGATGAGCGAGGTCTACGCGATCCGCATCACGGACGCTCTGCGCGACGACGAGGCGCCACACATCCGAACCCACGATGGCCGCAAGCTCACACCGCCGGTCGGCAGTTGATCTCGGACCGACAGAGCCGTGTCGAGTCTCAGTTGATGCTTGACAGGATGGCGTCGGGTGATGCTTGACGTCTGACCTAGACATCGTGGCTTACTGGCTGCCATGGCGGAC
>NZ_JBICXT010000010.1:0-11755 GCF_043200415.1 Streptomyces sp. NPDC048419
GAAGTTCTCGGAGGCGATCATCTCCAGGGTCGACTGCTGGCGCACCAGCTCGGCGTCGACCGCCGCGGCGATCTCCGGGTCCAGCTCATGCAGGGGCTGGTTGAAGAGGGTCATCGACAGTCTCCTTGGGTGTGGGCGCAGTGGGCGGCGTACGCGTCGGCGGACAGGGCGCCGGCGATGTTCTCGACGCGCAGCCTGAACAGCCAACCGACGGTGTAGGGGCCGTCGTTGACGACGCCGGGGGCGTCGGCCAGCGCGGGGTTGACCTCCAGGACGCGACCGGAGGCGGGGGCGTACAGGCCGCTGACGGCGGTCCGTGACGTGATCTCGCCGCAGCTCTCGCCGGCCTCGACCCAGGCACCGGCCTCGGGCAGCCGTAGGTGGACGACGTCCCCGAGGGCCTCGGCCGCGAAGGCGGTGATGCCGACGGTGGCATCGCCCTCGTCCACCGCGAGCCACTCGTGGTCCCAGGTGTAACGCAGGTGCCGCGGGATGCTCGGGCCGCTCTCCCGCCGCGGGCGCGCGCAGAGTTGGGAGGCGGGGATCACGAGACGACGGCCGTGGCGGCGGGGGTCAGGGTGCGCCGGAGGCGGTTGAACACCTTCGGCTGGTTCAGGGAGAGCACGGCGACGGGGCTGCTCTCGCGCAGGTAGACGGCGGTGAAGGTGCGGCTGTCGAGGTTGCCCTCGACGAGCTCGGGCCGGTCGCCGGGCGCGACGTGTCCGGCGACCTGGATGCGCACCTGGTACTGGTCGGACCAGAAGTACGGCGCGGTGACCCGGCCGGGCGCGGACTCGCCGGTGAGCAGTGTGCGGGCGGCGGTCTTGGCCTGCTCGGTGGCGCTGGTCCAGTGCTCGATGCGGGCGTCCCGTCCGGTGAAGGGGTTGGGGCAGCGGGCGACGTCGCCGACCGCGACCACGCCGGGGACGGTGCTCGCGCCGCCGGCGTCGCAGACCACGCCGTCGTCCACCTGCACGCCGGAGCCGGCGAGCCAGTCGGTGGCGGGCCGTACGCCCACCCCGACCACGACGATGTCCGCGGGCAGCAGCCGCCCGTCCGCGAGGCGTACGCCGGTGACCCGGTCCTCGCCGACGAGTTCGGCCACGCCGGTCCCGCACAGCAGGCGCACCCCGTGATCGCTGTGCAGCGAGGAGCACACCAGGCCCATCTCGCGCCCCAGTTGGCGCTCCAGCGGCACGTCGACGGCCTCGACGACGGTGACGTGGAGCCCGAGCCGGTGTGCGGTGGAGGCCACCTCGGCGCCGATGAAGCCGGCGCCGATCACGACGACCCTGGGCAGCCCGTCCAGCAGTTCGGTGCGCAGGGCCCGGGCGTCGTCGAGGGTGCGCAGGGTGTGCACGCCGGCCAGTCCGTCCATGCCCGGCAGCATCCGGGGGCTCGCGCCGGTCGCGACGACGACCGCGTCCGTACACAGCTGCCGGCCGCCCGACAGGGTGAGGGAGCGGTCGGCGGGGTCGAGCCGCACGGCGCGCTCGCCCAGCAGCCAGTCCACCTGAAGGGCCTCGTACTCGTCCGCGTCGCCGAGCGCGAGGGCGTCGGCGTCGATGTCTCCCTTGAGGAAGTCCTTCGACAGCGGCGGGCGGTCGTAGGGGTCGTGGCGCTCCTCCCCCACGACGACGATCTCGCCGTCGTAGCCCTGTGCGCGCAGCGCGCGGACCGTGCTCAGGCCTGCCAGCGACGCTCCGACGACGGTGATGGTCCTCATGCGGGGGCTCCAGACGGTGTTGTCTCGCATTGATGTCTCACATAGCACAACGATGCTCGCTATACGCAACATGGTTTCGGCGCGGTCCGGGGCTTGTCAAGGGAAGGGCGGTACAAGTTTCCGATGGCGCGCGAAGTTCCGGATGGCGCAACTCGGCCGAGGCGGCGGTCTGTCCGGCGACAGGCTTGTGGCCTGCGGTTACACCGTCGGCTCGTCCCACTGGTCCAGGAGCATGTCGCCCAGGGCTTCCCCGAACTCGGCCGGTTCGGCGTCCACGGACTGCTCGCTCCAGATGACCTTGCCGCGGGCGGTGTAGCGGGTGCCCCAGCGGCGGGCGAACTGGGCCACCAGGAACAGGCCGCGGCCGCCCTCGTCGGTGGTGGCCGCCCGGCGCAGATGCGGGGAGGTGCTGCTGCCGTCGGCGACCTCGCAGATCAGGCTGTCGCCGTCGTGCAGCAGCCGCAGACGGATGGGATCGCCGCCGTAGCGGACGGCGTTGGTGACCAGTTCGCTGAGGATGAGCTCGGCGTTGAAGGCGATCTCGTCCAGACCCCAGGACTCCAACGTACGGGCGCAGGCCGCTCGGATGGGGCCGATCGCCGCCGGGTCCTTGGGCACGTCCCATTCGGCGACCCGGTCCCGGTCGAGCAGTCTGGTCTCCGCCACCAGGAGGGCGATGTCGTCCCCGGGGCGGTCGGTCAGCAGGGCGTCGAGGACGGCCTGGCAGGACTGTTCCGGGCTCTGGCCAGGGTGGGCCAGGGCGTCGCGCAGCAGGCCGAGGCCCACGTCGATGTCACGGTCGCGGCCCTCGATCAGCCCGTCGGTGTACAGGGCGAGCCGCGAGCCCTCGGACAGGTCCAGTTCGGCCGTCTCGATCGGCAGCCCGGAGCCCAGGCCGAGCGGCGGTGAGACGGGTACGTCGGGGAAGGTGACGGCGCCGTCGGGGTGGACCAGTGCGGGGCCGGGATGGCCGGCCCGGACGATGCTGCACCGGCCGGTGACCGGATCGTAGATCGCGAACAGGCAGGTGGCGCCGGTGATGGCGGCGTTCGCACCGTCGGCGCTCCCGCCCTCGGCGGCCCCGGCCTGTCCGGAGCGGTCGGCGCTCTCGCCGTTGTCCCTCCGGTCGGTCTCGGTCTCGTCGATGTGGGCGACCAACTCGTCCAGATGGCTCAGGAGTTCGTCGGGCGCCAGGTCCAGGGCGCAGAAGTTGTGCACCACGGTGCGCAGGCGGCCCATGGTGGCGGCCGCGTGCAGGCCGTGGCCGACGACGTCCCCGACGATCAGGGCGACGCGGGCGCCGGGCAGCGGGATCACGTCGAACCAGTCGCCGCCCACGCCGGCCTGCGCGGGCAGATAGCGGTAGGCCACCTCCAGCGCCGACTGCTCGGGCAGGGCCCGGGGCAGCAGGCTGCGCTGCAGCGCGACCGCCATGGTGTGCTCGCGGGTGTAGCGGCGGGCGTTGTCGATGGCGACGGCGGCGCGCGCGGCCAGTTCCTCGGCGAAGGCCAGGTCCTCCTCGGTGAAGGCGTCCTGGTCCGAGCGCCAGAAGTCGACCATGCCCAGCACCGTGCCGCGGGCCTGCAGCGGCACGGTGATCAGTGAGCGGATACCGAACTCCAGGACGCGCCGCGACCGTTCGGCATCCTGCGCCCGCCAGCCCGGCGCGCTGCTCAGATCGGGCTCCAGCACGCCGCGGCCACTTTCAAGTCCCTGCCCCTGCGGGGTCGCCGGCAGGAAGGTGATCACTTCATGCGCCGGGTAGAGCGGGTTGTCGTCGCGGATGCCGCGCACGGCTACCCGGTGCATGGCCGGCCTCGCCCCGCCGGGTTCCTCGCCCCGGCGGACCGCGTCCGGCAGCTCCACCGTGGCGTAGTCGGCGAACCGCGGAACCGCGATCTCGGCCAACTCCTCGGCGGTGCGCACCACATCGAGCGTGGTGCCGACCCGTACCCCGGCGTCGTAGAGGAGTTGCAGCCGGGCCCGCGCCATCTGGGCGCGGCCCGCCAGCGCGCGCAGCTCGGTGGTGTCGCGGAACGTCGCCACACATCCGGCCGGCTCTCCCTGCGGGGCGGTCGGCCGTACGTTGGCCGCCAGCAGCCGCTCCCCCGCCAGCAGCACCACGTCGGTGGCGGACCGGCCCGAGGTGAGCAGGGTGGTGGTGCGGGGGGCGAGGCCGAGGTCGGAGACCTGGCGGCCCACCACGTTCTCGGGCAGGTCCAGCAGGCGGCTCGCCTCGTCGTTGGCCAGCAGCAGCCGGCCCTCCCCGCTGACCACGAGCACGCCCTCGCGGACCGCGTGCAGCACTGCGTCGTGGTGCTCGTACATCCTGGTCATCTCGGCCGGCTCCAGACCGTGCGTCTGACGCCGCAGCCGCCGGCTGACCAGTGCCGCCCCGCCCGCGACGAGCACCAGCCCGACGGCGGCGGAGCCGAACAGCAGCGGCAGTTGCTCCATCACCTTGTGGTTGACGCTGCTGACCGTGATGCCCACGGACACCAGCCCGACGACCCTGCCGTCCGTGTCGAAGACCGGGACCATGGTGTCCACGGCGCGGCCCACGCCGGGGGTGTCGTAGGTGGCCTGATGCATATGGCCGGCGAGGGCGTCCGAGTAGGAACCGACGACGTGCTTGCCGATCAGGCTCGGTCGGGGTGCGTCCAGCGGATGCCGGCGGGGCTGAAGGCGATGATGTAGTTGACCCTCGACAGCTTCCGGGCCTCCTCCGCCCGGGGCTGGAGCACCGCGCTGGGATCCGCGGACTTCATCGCCGCCAGCGTCCCCGGCGCGTGGGCGAACGTCTCGGCGCCGACGAGCGAGCGCTCGCGTGCCTCCTGGAGGGTGGAGCCGCGGGCCTGCAGTACGAGTGCCGCCGCCGCGGCGACGAACAGCAGCGCGACGGCGCCCAGCTGCAGGAAGAAGACCTGTCCGGCGACGCTGTGCACGTTCAGCACGGAGGGCAGGCGCGCCGGAGACCGGGACCGCCGGGATCTGGACATGGCCATATCTACAGTATTGACGCCCGTCCACCTGCCGGAGGGGCCGTACGGCAGGTGAACGGGCGGTCGGGGGCAGGGATCAGCCGGCGGACGGTGCGTCGAGCCGGCCCTGCAGCCAGGTGTGGAACTCGCCGATGTGGTGCTCGCTCGGTACCAACACTCCGCCCTTGGCGTACGCCCGGGAGCTCATCGCCGGCTGGGTGCGCTCGCACGCGTCGAAGTCCTGCTGGTTGACCCGGTGGAACAGCTCCACGGACCGGCTGACGTCCTTGCCGCTGTCCACCACGTGCGGCAGGTAGAGCCAGTCGCACTCGACGATCGTGCGGTCGTGGGACATCGGGTACATGCGGTGGAAGATGACGTGGTCGGGTACGAGGTTGATGAAGACCTGCGGCCGGACGGTGATCGCGTAGTAGCGGCGGTCCTGGTCGTCGCCGACGCCCGGGATGCGGTCCAGGCCCTCGGAGCCGTCCACCGTGAAGCCCTGCACCTCCTCGCCGAACTCCGCGCCGTGGCCGACGTAGTACTGCGCCGCGTAGCCGTCCGCGAACTCCGGGAGTACTTCGGTGAGTTCGGGGTGGATCGTGGCGCAGTGGTAGCACTCCATGAAGTTCTCGATGATGAGCTTCCAGTTGGCCTTCACGTCGTAGGTGATACGACGGCCCAGCTGGAGGTCCTCGATGCCGTAGCGCTCGATCGACTCGACGTCCCCCAGGCGGGAGACGACGTCCCCGATGACCTCCTCCTCGAAGGAGGGCGGGTTCTCCGCCAGGCACACCCACACGTATCCGAGCCACTCCCGGACATGGAGGTTGACCAGGCCGTAGGCGGTGCGGTCGATGTCCGGCATCGAGGTCAGGTTCGGGGCGGCCACCAGCTTGCCGTCCAGGCCGTAGGTCCAGGCGTGGTACGGGCATTGGAAGGCCCGCTTGACCTCGCCGGACTCCTCGGTGCACAGCTTGGCGCCGCGGTGCCGGCAGATGTTCAGGAAGGCCTTGACCGAGCCGTCCCGGGAGCGGGAGACCAGCACGCTCTCCCGGCCCACCTGGAAGGTGCGGAACTGGCCGGGCCTGGCCAGCTCCGAGGCGCGGACCACGCAGAACCACATGGTCTCGAAGACGTGCTCCTGCTCCTGGGCGAAGACCTCGGGATCGGTGTAGTACCCCCCGGGCAGCGTGGAGATGAGGCTGGGGGGCAGGTCCATCATGGTCATCAGGTCACCTTTGCAAGAGGTCGGACCCGCACGCGGCGGGGGTCGAAAAGGGCGATGGGGTGCTCGGTGGTGCCCTCGGTGGCCAGGTCGGCGATGATCTCGCCGACGACGGGCACGAACTTGAACCCGTGGCCGGAGAAGCCGCAGGCCACGATCACCCGCGGATGCCCGGGGTGCTTGGCCAGGACGAAGTGCTCGTCCGGGGTGTTGGCGTACATGCAGGCCGCGCCCTTGAGGAAGCGGCCCGGCAGGGCGGGGATGCGCGGTCGCAGGTAGTCGGCCATGGCCGCGATCTCGTCCGGGTGGATCTCGCGGTCGAGGGTCTCGGGGTCGCCGGCCACGCCCTTGCGGAAGAAGGCGACCTTGGCGCCGCCGTCGGGGCCGTCGAGCGCGGGGAAGCCGTAGATCTGGGTGCCGTCCGGGTCCTCCCAGATGTAGACGGGGTGCCGTCCGGCGTCGAACTGACCGGTCCCGCCCTCCGGTTGGAACCAGTACATGACCTGCCGCTCCACGGTCACGCTCACGCCGAGGTCGCTCAGGAGCTTCGGCGCCCAGGCACCGGGCGCGAACACCAGCCGCTCGGCGGTGTAGCTGCCGCGGTCGGTGACCACCCAGGCCTTGCCGCCGGGGCCGTCGGCCTCCCAGCCCAGGACCATCTCCGCGAAGTGCAGCTCGGCGCCGTGCGCGCGGGCCAGGTCCAGATGGGCCGTGACGGTCGCCTCCGGCCGGGCGATGCCGGCCTTGCGCTCGTAGAAGGCGACGTCCTCGTCGGCCGGGCTGAAGGTGGGGAAGCGGCGCCGGATCTCGGCGGCGGTCAGCACCTCGTGGTCCAGGCCCCACTGCCGGGCGCTGCGCAGGGTGCCGTCGAAGGCCGCGCTGTTCTCGCGGCCGATCATGAGGCCGCCGGTCTCGGTGAAGACCTCCCGGCCCGAGTCGGCGGCGAGCTTCTCCCACAGCTCGTGGGCGCGCAGCAGGAGCGGCACGTAGGCCGGGTCCTCGAAGTAGGCCTGCCGGTAGATGCGGGAACCGCCGTGGCTGGAGCCGAGGTTGTGGGCCGGGCGGAAGCGTTCCAGGCCGAGCACGCGCTGTCCGCGGGCGGCGAGGTGACAGGCGGCCGCGCTGCCCATACCGCCCAGGCCCACGACGATCACGTCGTACGAAGTGGCCATGTCCATCTCCTGGAAGGTGTGCCGATGGGGAATGGTGCCGATGGGGAATGGTGCCGATGAGGGGTGATCGGCGTCGGCTCTGGTGGCCGGTTCAGCGCCGGATGCGGGACATCTCGGGGTCGAAGAGGGGCTCGGCCGCAGTGACGGCCGGGACCTTGGTGCCGAAGTACTCGATCTCCACCGGGGTTCCGGGGGCGGCGTGTTCGGCCGGCAGCCAGGCGTAGGCGATCGGCGCGTCGACGGTGTAGCCGTAGGCGGCGCTGGTCACGTAGCCGACCGGGCGGCCACCGGCGTGGACCGGTTCGTGGCCCATGACCACGGACTGCCGGTCCTGGATGACCAGGGCGGTGAGGCGGCGGGTGACCGTCTCGTCGCTGATGCCGTCCAGTGCGGTCTTGCCGGTGAAGTGTGCCTTGGAGCGGCGGACGGCGAAGCCGACGCCGGCCTCGTACGGGTTGTGCTCGGTGGTCATGTCGTGGCCCCAGGAGCGGTAACCCTTCTCCAGGCGAAGGCTGTTGAAGGCGCTGCGGCCGGCCGCGACGATCCCCAGTTCCTGCCCGGCCTGCCACAGGGTGTCCCACAGCTTGGCGCCGAGGTCGGCGGTGGTGTTGATCTCCCAGCCGAGTTCGCCCACGTAGCTCAGGCGCATCGCGGTGACCGGGACCTCGCCGATGCAGGCCTGCTTGGCCTTGAAGTAGCCGAAGCCCTTGTGCGAGAAGTCCGTGTCGGTGAGCGGCTGGACGAGGTCGCGGGCGAGCGGGCCCCACACGCCGAGGCAGCAGGTGCCGGCGGTGATGTCGCGGACCTGCACGGAACCGTCGCCGGGCAGGCGGCGGCGCAGCCAGTCCAGGTCGAGGTTGCCGTTGGCGCCGATCTGGAAGCGCTCGGTCTCCAGGCGGGCGACGGTCAGGTCGCTGCGGATGCCGCCGGCGGCGTCGAGCAGCAGGGTGTAGGTGATTGAACCGACCGGCTTGTCCAGCTGGTTGGAGGTCAACCGCTGCAGGAAGGCCAGCGCTTCGGGGCCGGTGACCTCCAGCCGCTTCAGCGGTGTCATGTCGTACAGGGCCACGCGCTCACGGGTGACGAGGGCCTCGGCGCGGGCGATCGGCGACCAGTAGCGCGACGCCCACGCGCCCCGGCCGGGGACGCGGGCCACCTCGGGCAGCGCGGCGTTGGCCTCGTACCAGTGCGGGCGCTCCCAGCCGCCGCCCTCCAGCAGGACCGCGCCGAGGGCCTCCTGGCGGGAATGGAACGGGCTGATCCGCAGCGGGCGCAGGGCCTCCATGGGCTGCAGCGGGTGCAGGACGTCGTAGACCTCGACGAAGTTCTGGCAGCTGCGCTCGTGCACGTACGACGGCGCGAGCTGGACGTCCTCGAAGCGGTTGACGTCGCACTCGTGGACGTCGGTGGCGGGCCGGCCGTCGACCAGCCACTCGGCCATGGCCTTGGCGACGCCGGCGGAGTGGGTGACCCACACGGCCTCCGCCAGCCAGAAGCCCTGGACCTTCGGGGACTCGCCCAGCAGCGGCAGGCCGTCGGAGGTGAAGGAGAAGATGCCGTTGAAGCCGTCCTCGACCTTGGCGTCGGCCAGGGACGGCAGCAGGGCGAGGGAGTCGGACCAGGCACCCTCGAAGTCGGCCTCGGTGAAGGTGAGCGAGGAGGGCATCACGGCGTCGCGCGGGTGCGCCACCTCGTCGAGGGAGACGGGCATGGGCCGGTGGGCGTAGGAGCCGATGCCGATGCGGTCGACGAGTTCGCGGTAGTACAGGCCGGCGTCCTGGTTGCGCAGGATCGGCAGGGACGCCTGGGTGCGCTCGTCGTTGCGGCCCTCCAGTACGGGCAGCGCCGTGGTGCGGGCGTACTGGTGGGCCAGGGGCACCAGCGGTACCGGCTGCCCGACCATGCGGCCGATCCTCGGGCCCCAGAAGCCGGCGCAGGAGACCACGATGTCCGCGGGGAAGGTGCCCTGGTCGGTGACGACGGCGCTGACCCGGTCACCGGTCGTCTCGATGCCGGTGACGGTGTGGTGGGCGAGGAAGCGGGCGCCGCGTGCGGTCGCCAGTCGGGCCTGCGCCTCGCCCGCGCGCAGCGCGTTGGCCAGTCCGTCGCCGGGGATGTGGAAGCCGCCCAGGACACGGTCGGCGTCCAGCAGGGGGTGCAGTGCGGCGGACTCCTCGGGGCTGAGCAGCCGGCTGTCCACGCCCCAGGAGCTGAGCCAGCCGTGCCGGCGCTGGATCTCCGCCAGCCGCTCGGGGCTGGTGGCCACCTCCAGGCCGCCGACCTGGTTGAAGCACCACTGGCCGTCCAGGGTCAGCGCGTTGTACTTGTCGACCGTGTACCGGGCGAACTCCGTCATCGTCTTGGACCCGTTGGTCTGGAAGACCAGGCCGGGAGCGTGCGAGGTGGAGCCGCCCGTGGCGAAGAGCGGGCCTTGTTCCAGGACGGTGACGTCGGTCCAGCCGCGCGCGGTCAGCTCGTCGCTGAGCGCGCAGCCGACGATGCCGGCACCGATGATGACCACCTTGGGCTGTGTCGCCATGGCCTTCCTCCAATTCGGTAGTGCGGGACGGGCGTTCAGTGACCCCGGGCGATCCAGTCGTCGAGGTGGGGCGCCTCCGCCCCGATCGAGGTGCTGGGGCCGTGACCGGTGTGGACGGTGGTCTCGGAGGGCAGGTTCAGCAGCCGGTCGCGGATGGAGGCGACGATGGTGGTGAAGTCGGAGTAGGAGCGGCCGGTGGCTCCGGGGCCGCCGTCGAAGAGGGTGTCGCCGGAGAACAGGGCGTCCAGGGCGGGCGCGTACAGGCAGACGGCGCCGGGCGAGTGGCCGGGGGTGTGCAGTACGTGCAGCCGGACGCCGGCCACGGTCAGCTCCTCGCCGTCGGCCAACTCCCAGTAGCCGGGCGTCCGCGGGGCGTGCGCCGCCTTCCACAGCACCTCGTCGGCCGGGTGGAGCAGAACGGGCGCGCCGGTGCGGCGGGCCAGTTCGGGGGCGGCGTCGACGTGGTCGTTGTGGGCGTGGGTGCACACGATGGCGACGAGTCGGCGCTCTCCTACGGCGGCGGCGATCGCGTCGGCGTCGTGCGCGGCGTCGACGACCAGGACCTCGTCGTCGTTGCCGATCAGCCAGACGTTGTTGTCCACCGCCCAGCTGCCGCCGTCCAGTTGGAAGGTGCCGGAGGTGACGAGGTGCTCGATCCGCGCGGTCACAGGGCCACCACCGAGCGCAGAACCTCGCCGTGGTGCATCTTGGCGAAGGCTTCCTCGACCTCGTCCAGGATGATCATCTCCGTGACGAAGCCGCCGAGGTCGAAGCGGCCCTGGAGGTAGAGGTCGATGAGGGCGGGGAAGTCGCGGGCGGGCAGGCAGTCGCCGTACCAGGAGGACTTCAGTGCGCCGCCGCGGCCGAAGACGTCCAGCAGCGGCAGGTCGAGGGTGAGTCCGGGGGTGGGCACGCCGACCAGGACGGCGGTGCCGGCCAGGTCGCGGGCGTAGAAGGCCTGTTTGAAGGTCTCGGGGCGGCCTACGGCGTCCACGACGACGTCGGCGCCGAAGCCGCCGGTGAGTTCGCGGACCGCTTCGACGGCGTCGGTACGGGAGGAGTCGACGGTGTCGGTGGCGCCGAACTGCTCGGCCCACTTCAGTTTCCGCTCGTCGACGTCGACGGCGATGATCCGGGAGGCGCCGGCCACCTTGGCGCCCGCGATGGCTGCCATGCCCACCCCGCCGCAGCCGATGACCGCGATCGAGTCGCCGCGGCCGACGCCGCCGGTGTTGACCGCGGCGCCGAAGCCCGCCGTCACGCCGCAGCCGAGCAGGCCCGCCGCGGTGGCGGGGGCGGCCGGGTCGACCTTGGTGCACTGGCCGGCGGCGACGAGGGTCTTCTCGGCGAAGGCGCCGATGCCGAGGGCCGCGGAAAGCGGGGTGCCGTCGGCGAGCGTCATGGGCTGGGTGGCGTTGTGGGTGGCGAAGCAGTTCCAGGGCGTGCCCTTGCGGCAGGCGCGGCAGGTACCGCACACCGCGCGCCAGTTGAGGACGACGAAATCGCCGGGGGCGACCTCGGTGACGCCCTGGCCGACCGCCTCGACCACACCCGCGGCCTCGTGGCCGAGCAGGTACGGGAAGTCGTCGCCGATCCCGCCCTCCCGGTAGTGCAGGTCGGTGTGGCAGACGCCGCAGGCCTGCACCTGCACCAGTGCCTCGCCCGGGCCGGGGTCCGGCACCAGGACGGTCTCCACCGAGACCGGGGCGCCCTTCTTGCGGGCGACGACGGCGCGTACCTCGTGTGTCACGGTCGGTCTCCTCGTGAGGGGACGGCCGAAGGCGCTCTTCGGCCGGAAGTTCCGGAAGATCTGGATGTTCTGGATGTTCTGGATGTTCTGGAGGGCGGGGCGGGTCGATCGCTCCCCGGGGTGAGAGGTGCTCGGCGGCTCCGAGACCGGACTCTGCGTTGCGAGCTACGCAACGAAGTTCGCTATGAGCAACGCTGAAACTGTGTTCCGTACGGCCGACCACTGTCAAGGGGGCAACGGCGGCGAATTTCGCGCGATTTCGACCCACCTGTACACGGCCGGGGGGGGGGGGGGGGGGGGGGCCGGGGGGGGGGGGCGGGGGGGGGGGGGCGGGGGGGGGGGGGCCCCCCCCCCCCGCC